>JALRBS010000084.1 GCA_023262325.1 Ilumatobacteraceae bacterium
CGATGTTGCGGACGCGTTGAAGTTCGGCTGGGTATGTCGCGCCGACGACGAGGCCGCATTCACCGAGAGCGGACCATTTGTCTCTGATCATGCGGGCGACGTGCACGTAGAGCGGTTCGCCTTCGGATTCGAGCATTTGGAGGTCGTCGCCGCCGGGGTTTGAGGTGCGACACAACCCAATCACGGCGCCGCCGGCCTCGAAGTATGGTGCGACCGAATCCGTGCCGAGGTAGGGGTTCACCGTCACCGCATCGGCGTGATAGCGAGAGAAGGCTTCTGTCGCATAGTTCGCAGCCGTCGGACCAATGTCGCCACGTTTTGCGTCGAGGATGAGCACAACTCGCGGGTAGGTCGACCGAATGTAGTCACAGACCTGTTCGAGTTGGTTCTCGGCTCCGAGTGCTGCGAAATATGCGATTTGAGGTTTGAACGCGCAGACGAGATCAGCGGTTGCGTCGATGATCGCGGTGCAGAATTCCGCCACGCCGTTCTGGCGGGATGCGAAGGTTGTGGGAATTTTGTTGATGTCCGGGTCAAGACCAACGCACAGGTTTGATTGCGATGCCGCCCACGCGCCGTTGAGACGCTGGTAAAAGCTCACTGCGGGCTCTCGTCAATGTCGATTGCGCCCGTTGGGCACAGGTCGGCAGCATCATTCACGCTCGCAAAGAGCGACTCGTCGGGATGTTCTTGACGCACGATGATGAGGCCGTCTGCTCCGAGTTCGAATACGTCTGGACAAAGCAGTGTGCATCCGCCCGTCGCTGCACACAGGTCGGTGTTGACCGTCACCTTCATGGTGGCGATGCTACTCAGCAGGGTCGAAGCGGCATTACTGCTGTCGTTCGAATGCCGACAGCACCGCTTTGAGTGACGCTGTCGTGATATTTGGATCAGTGCCGAGGCCCCATCTGGTCGAGGTTCCACTTGCCGTTTCGACGTACGCAACAGCCTGGGCATCGGCGCCGCGCCCAATCGCATGTTCGCTGTAATCGAGCACGTCGAACTCGCCTGGCCATTGCGCGCGAAGTGCCGATACAAAGGCTTCGACAGGGCCGTCTCCAGAACCGGACACGGTGACTGCATCACCGGCAACGGCAAGTTGTGCGGTGATCGTTGTCGTGCCCTTGCCTTCTTTAGTTGAGGTGTGCAATTCGTGGCTCCGCAGTGAGAACGCGGGTTGCTCGGGCAGATACTCCTCGCTAAACGCGTGCCACATGACCGACGGTGAAATTTCGGTTCCGGAATCTTCGGTGATGTGCTGAATCGTTTTTGAGAACTCGATTTGCAAACGACGAGGCAGGTCATAGCCGTACTCTTCCTTCATGACGTAGGCGACGCCGCCTTTGCCCGACTGACTGTTGACCCTGATGACCGCTTCGTAGCTGCGGCCAACATGCTTCGGGTCAATCGGCAGATACGGCACGCCCCACTGGTCGTAATTCTCTGGCAGCTTCTCGAAGCCTTTCTTGATGGCGTCTTGATGAGATCCGGAGAATGCGGTGTAGACGAGGTCGCCGACGTATGGATGTCGTGGGTGGACCGGCAGACGGTTGCAATATTCGGCGGTGCGACGAAGCGCATCGATATCGCTGATGTCGAGTTCAGGATCAACCCCGTTTGCGAACAGGTTCATCGCGAGGTTGACGACGTCGACATTGCCGGTGCGTTCACCGTTACCGAAGAGCGTGCCTTCAACTCGGTCGGCTCCGGCCATCACTCCGAACTCCGCGGCTGCAACGGCGCAGCCTCGGTCGTTGTGCGGGTGGAGGCTGATGATGACCGATTGTCGATCTCGAATTGTTCGACCGAACCATTCGATGACGTCGCCGTACACGTTTGGCGAATAGCACTCAACGGTTGCGGGCAGGTTGAGGATGATCGGATCGTCCGGTGACGGCGCGATGACATCCATCACTGCCTCACACACCTCAATCGCGTACTCCGGTTCCGTGAGCGTGAAACTCTCGGGAGAATATTCATAACGAACCTGCGTGCCGACGAGGTTCGCTTCGTGTTGCTTGCACAACCTCGCTCCTTCGACGGCGATATTTCGAATGCCGGCTTTGTCGAGACCGAAAACCACCTCTCGCTGGAGCGGATTTGTTGAGTTGTAGAAATGAACGATCGCTCGAGGCGCGCCGGCGATTGCTTCGTAGGTGCGTGCAATGAGTTCGGGTCGACATTGAGTGAGCACCTGAATCCACACATTTTCGGGGATGAGGTCGTCGTCGATGAGTTGACGTACAAAGTCGAAATCGGGCTGGCTGGCGGATGGAAAACCGACTTCGATCTCGGTGAATCCCATCTTGACAAGTTCTCGAAACATTGCGAGTTTGCGAACGGGGTCCATCGGGTCGATGAGTGCTTGGTTGCCGTCCCGCAGGTCGACCGAACACCACTGCGGTGCCTTTGCGATGACGACGTTCGGCCATGTTCGGTCGGTGAGCACGATCGGCACGAATGGTGTGTACTTCTCGAATGACATTTTTTTGGGGGTGACTGGTGTTGGAGGCATGACCTTGGCTTTTCTACGAGGATTCGAATCTGTATGGGCTGTCGAGACCGGTGAAACAGCCTGAAAACGAAAATCGCCCCCGGCCGGGGCGGCGGGGGCGGGCGAACGACGATCGAGCGCGCTCGCCCTACGTAAGGAGCAGAAGCGAGCGTCGGCGAGTGATCACGAATGAAACGTTAGCGCGGTGAGGTGCTCGCGGCAATGTCAACGGTCGCACGGGCCGTTCGCCGGTATCCTCACACCATCATGTCGGAACAACGCGGAGGCCGCAGCGGCGGTGGACGTCGCAACAGCGGTCATCGCCAGCGCCACGATGCTCGAGCCCGAGACGAGCAGGTCGAGGAGCGCTCCGGCAACCTCACCTCGACCCAGTCGTTGCCTCCAGTTGAGCCACCGACCGGATTTGCTGAACTTGGGGTGCCGCCAAACATTGATAAAGGACTTGCTGCGTGCGGGTTTGCCGCGCCGTTTGCGATTCAGGTCGAGGCGATCCCTGTTGCGATGCAAGGTCGCGATGTGTGCGGTCGGGCGCGTACCGGATCCGGCAAAACCCTTGCCTTTGGTGTCCCAATGTTGTCCCGCATCGATGGAACCGCAGGTCCAAATGCCCCGCTCGGTCTCGTGCTCGTTCCGACACGAGAACTCGCCGTTCAAGTCGCAGAAGTGCTCGCACCGGTTGCCGAGCAGGCCGGGCTGACCGTGGCCCCGGTGTATGGCGGCGCAAGTCGCGAGCATCAGATTCGTGACCTGCAGGGCGGTGTCGAACTTGTTGTCGCAACCCCGTTGCGGCTCATCGATCTCATCAAATCGGGTGAGGTCGACCTCTCGTCAGTACAGATCGTGTGCCTCGATGAGGCAGATCGAATGGCTGACGATGGTTTTACGCCACAGGTCGAGTGGATTCTCCGACACTGCACCGGTCGAAATCAGACGATGCTGTTTTCGGCGACACTTGATGGTGACGTTGGGCATCTCATTCGCCACTACCTAAAGGATCCGATCGAGGTCGCGATCGACGCCGCGACTGACACGGTCGGGACGATGCATCACCTCTTCCTTGCGGTGCACCACATGGACAAGGCCCGTGTTGTCGGCGCAATCAGTCGGGCGATCCCAAAGGTTGTTGTGTTCTGCCAGACAAAACGACTCTGCGACAAGGTCGAGAGCGCGCTGAAAGAACTTGACGTGAACGCGGCGGCGATTCACGGCGACCTTTCGCAGGGTGCCCGTGAACGCGCCTTGCAGCGGTTTGCGGAAGGTCGACTCAATGTGCTCGTCGCAACTGATGTTGCGGCACGCGGTATCGACATTGACGACATCGGAGCCGTTATTCACTACGACCCTGCAGGAGACGCAAAAGATTATTTGCATCGTTCGGGAAGAACGGCTCGCGCCGGTCGCGATGGCTGGGCGGTGACGTTTGTCGAGTACAACCAGCACACGCAGATGCGGGTGTTGCAGCGAATGCTTCGCTTGCCGACAGAAAAGCCGATTGAAGTCTTTTCGAACGACAGTCGACTGCTTGATCTCGCGAGCTTTCATGCTGATTCGGTGACGACGACGCCGTCACCTGGCTGACGAAACCAACAGAGTTCAGTCGCGTAGGTTGGCGACGTGCGGATTCGACCATTGCTGAGCATCGTGGTGTTCGCTGCGTCGTGCGGTGGCACAGCGACGTCGCCTCCGACGACGAATGAGCTGGTCTCGACGACGTCGGTCGCCTCCGTATCGACGTCAACCAGTGCGCCGGCTCGCACCATTGCCGGTCTTGCATCAGGGGTGTCGATTTCGGTATCCGATGCCGCTGGGCAGTCGACGCACAGTGTCGACCAGACGAACCATGGCGAGATCGACTTATTTCGTTCGGTTGCGGCATGTTCGCTCGTCGAAGCGCCACACTGGTTTGCACTCGAGATCGTTTCGTATTCACCTGATAGCGACTGGTTACGAGTGTCGTCGTCCTCTGTGATCGGTTCGGTCGGCCGTTCTGTGGACGGCATCCTGGAAGGACATCTCACGGACGTTGGCGCGATTGATGCTGCAATTCGGGTCGTGCTTGACGACGATGGTCGTGCAGGCCGATTTTCGGGGCTTTCGAGCGACGGTGAGGTCGTTTCGGGTTCGTTTTCCTGCGATGGAGGCGTTGACAGTGGGGTTGCCTCGACCGACGACGATCGCACGGAAATCGAGTTTTCTGCACGTCTTGTCATGCGATCTAATGGCCTTGTCGCAACGCGTCGGGTTGGACTGCGCGCCATGAATGGCGTCTGTGACGATGTTGAGAACCCTGGTCAGCGAGAGGTACTGCGTGCTGAGGCGAGCGAGGCAGTTGGAGGGCTCACCACGGTCGTTGGTTCGACGCTCGATTCAGCAGCAGTCGATCTGTCGCTCACGATCGCCGGGCGGGATGTGACCGTGCAAGACGCCAAGGTCACCGCAATGCCAGGTGGTGCCGTGTTTTCTGGTGTTTCGCCCGAAGGCATCGAAGTTGACGGTGCGTGGAGTTGTTCAGGCTCGTAGCCAACTCGGACGCGTCGACTCGAAGGCGTCAATTTGCGTTGCGTGATGCAACGTGAGTCCAATGTCGTCGAGACCTTCGAGGAATCGGTGTTGCGTCGGTGCATCCATCGGGAACGAGATTGACACGCCTGCGGCTGGAACCTCGACGATAAGTCGCTCCATGTCGACGACGATGGAGGTCGACGGGTCGGCGTCAATCGCTGCCCAGATCTGATCCACTGTCGACGCGTCGACGATCGCCGGCACGAGGCCGTTCTTCGTGCAGTTGTTGCGAAAGATGTCCGAAAAGCTTGGTGCGATGACGGCATCGAACCCCGCTTGCTGAATTGCCCACACCGCATGTTCACGGCTTGAGCCGACCCCGAATGATGGTCCGGCCACAAGAATGTTTGCGCCGACGTAGCGCTCATCATTGAGCACAAAATTCGGGTCATCACGCCAAGTTGAGAACAGGCCCTTTTCGAAACCCGTGCGTTCGACGCGTTTTAGCCACTCTGCAGGAATGATTTGGTCGGTGTCGACGTCGCTGCGCTTGAGCGGCACGCCGGTGCCGGTAATGACTCGAACAGCTTTCATGCGAGATCCTCCGGAAGAGCGAAATGACCGGCAACGGCGGTTGCCGCAGCAACAGCGGGGGAGACGAGGTGTGTTCGACCACCGCGTCCCTGGCGTCCTTCAAAATTTCGATTTGAGGTGCTGGCCGAACGTTCACCGGGGGCCAACTTGTCAGGATTCATGGCGAGACACATTGAGCAACCTGGTTCACGCCAGTCTGCTCCCGCTGCGGTAAACACCTCGTGCAATCCTTCAGCCTCGGCCTGTGCTTTGACCCGATGTGAACCGGGAACGACCATCACCCGCGGAACGGTGACCTGACGTCCTTTCATCACGCTCGCTGCAGCACGGAGATCCTCAATTCGACTGTTGGTGCACGAGCCGATGAAGACAGTGTCAACCGCGATGTCGCGCATTCTTGTTCCGGGGGTCAATCCCATGTAGTCGAGGGAACGCGTCACGGTCTCGCGAGTTGTTGCATCAGCGAAGTCATTGGGCGATGGCACCGTGCCGTTGATCGAGGTGACCTGTGCAGGGTTCGTACCCCACGTGACTTGTGGCTCGATCGATGCCGCATCGATCGTCACCTCCTTATCCCACTCGGCACCATCGTCGGTGTGAAGTTGCGACCAGTCCTCAAGTGCGGCCTCCCAGTCGGCACCGGTCGGCGCGTGGTCACGGCCTTGCAGATAGTCGAAGGTCGTTGCGTCGGGGGCGACAAGGCCGGCCTTCGCTCCAGCTTCGATCGACATATTGCACACCGTCATTCGGCCTTCCATCGACAGCGATCGAATAGCGGAGCCTCGGTACTCGATGACGTGTCCAATGCCCCCGCCGGTACCAATGTGGCCGATAATCGCTAAGACGATGTCCTTTGCCGTCACCCCTGGACGCAACTCTCCTTCGACGCTGACCGACATCCACTTCGGTCGGCTCTGGGGCAGGGTCTGGGTTGCGAGGACGTGTTCGACTTCGCTCGTGCCAATGCCGAATGCGAGCGCGCCAAACGCGCCGTGGGTTGCGGTGTGGCTGTCGCCGCACACGATCGTCATGCCCGGCAGGGTTCGACCTTGCTCAGGACTGATGACATGGACGATGCCTTGGTCAGGGTTGCCCATCGGGTAGTTCACGATGCCGAATTCAGCGGTGTTCTGCCGGAGCACCTCGACCTGCTTTGCCGAAATTGGATCCTCGATCGGGCGATCGATGTCCTCGGTGGGAACATTGTGGTCCTCGGTGGCGACGGTGAGTTCCGGCCGTCGAACGGAGCGTCCTGACAATCGCAGACCGTCGAATGCCTGGGGGCTGGTCACCTCGTGCACAAGGTGCAGATCGATGTAGAGCAGGTCAGCCTCACCCGGCGAGGAGGTCACGAGGTGTCGGTTCCATACCTTTTCTGGCAGGGTCATTGGCCGTCCGCTGGTGCTGCTCATAGTTCCGTCCCAAGTCGCTTGTTCTTGTCATTCACGAAGAATGCAGAGACGAATCTACCCCCCTGCCGTCGCTGCCGTTCAGGCGCAGCGTGGCTGAACGACTCATGGGACGTGCGAGGAGTCGTGTGTCGCAGTCGTGCACGACGACACCATTCGGTCTGAGTCTTGAGGCCGACGAGTTGCGACGTACTGTCACCCCATGGATTTTGACGTGATGACCGGAGCAGGCACGTGGCAGGAAACGGCGTCGCTCGCCCGACTGCTCGAAGCGAATGGGTTCTCAGGAATGTTGTTCACGGAGACCTCGGAGGTTCCGTGGATGAAAATCGCGACCGCTGCGACGGCAGCCCCAGAACTTCACTTTTGTACGGGTATCGCAGTCGCGTTTCCCCGCAGCCCGATGATTTCGGCGGCGGTTGCGTGGGAACTTGCACAGAACACTGGTGGTCGTTTTCGGCTGGGGCTCGGCAGCCAAGTCAAAGGGCATGTCGTTCGTCGTTACTCCGCTGAGTTCGCTCAACCGGCGGCGAGGTTGCGTGACTACGTGGCAGCGGTACAGGCGTGCATTCGTGCATTTCGAAGAGAAGAACGCCTGAATTATGAGGGGTCGTTTTACAAGCTGAGTTATCTGCCCGAGGCTTGGTCACCGCCCAAGGAACCCCTCGTCGATGTGAAAGTCGATATCAGCGCTGTTGGCCCGGTGATGACGCGTGTTGCGGGTGAACTCGCCGACGGCATTCATGTTCACCCCTTGCACTCGATGAACTACATCGAGCAACGACTCCTTCCAAGTGTTGCAGAAGGCGCGGCGGTGACTGGACGGAACCCATCTTCGGTCGATCTCATCATTCCTGTGTTCGCGGTACCTGGCGATAGCCCAGAAGAACGTGCTTCGCTACTGCAGCGAGCGCGCAGCCAGATTGCGTTTTACGGCTCGACGCCAAACTATGCCTTCCAGTTTGATGACCTCGGTTTCGAGGGCACGACGGCTCGCCTCGGTGCACTGATCAAGGAAGGCAAGGTCGACGAAATGGCGGCCACGATCACCGACGAGATGTTGGATCACTTCGCTGTTGTCTGTCGATGGGATGAACTCGCCGATCGCCTCATCGATCGGTACTCAGGCACGGCCGCTCGTCTTGTCATGTACCTCGCAGAAGAGTCGTTGCGACGTGACCCTTCGTGTGCAGGCAAGTGGGGCGAGGTTGCTCGCGCCGTGCGAGCCTCCGGCGGTTCCTGACGACGTTGGGAGTTAGAACGCGCCGACGAGTTCGACGACAACGAGCATCGGGGTGTCGGGCGGTATCTCGAGTTCTGGAACACCTTCGCTGCCAAATGCCGCGTCTGCGGGCATCGAGATCGCTCGGATACCGCCAACGCGCATCCCAATGAGGCCCTCGAAAAGTCCGGGTATCGAGTATCCCTCGATGACCTCGATCAATGTTGGTTGCCCACCGGACCAGGTCTCGAATTCGATTTCGGCGGTGTCGGCTCGAGCGATCATCACGTGCGTGATTGCGCTGTCTCCGATGGCAATTTCGTGGCCGTCGCCGGTCGTGAGGTCGTCGATCGTCACCTCGGCGACGGGCGGATACGCAGCCGGGTCAATATCGGGTATGTCGGCTTCGGTGCTCGCCGGCACGACGGCGCGGACTTCCACGACGAAGGTGAGCGCGTCCCCTGCTTGAATGACTCCACCAGGGGAGGAATCCCCATAGGCAAGGTCGGCGGGTATGTCGAGTCGTCGAATTGTTCCCGCCTGCGCTCCGAGAATGCCTTGATCCCAGCCATCGATGACTGCGCCGGTGCCGAGGGTGAACGTGATCGGCTCACCGCGGTCATAACTGTTGTCGAATTCGACACCGTCGGCCGAACGAACTCCGGTGTAATCAACCCATACGGTGTCACCTTCGACAGCCACTCTTCCTGTGCCGATGGCGATGTCATCGATGACAAGTTCGGTTGGCAGCGCGGCCGGGGGTTCGACCGTCGGACGATCGGAGCGCGCGATCGTGGTCGTCGTCACTTCGGCAAGTGGCTCGAGCGAGACGTCGGTGACGTCATTCGCAGGGTCACTGTCGGGGGCGACATCGGCGGCTCCACCGCACGAAGCAAGCAAGCCAACACAGCAGATGAAGGGGAGTGTTCGTTGTACGAGTCGCATATCGATCGACCGTATCGTCACTCGGCGCTTAACGGGTTGCTCCCGGCGCAGTCTGCAGCCATGCCAATTCGAGACGACCAAGGTCGGTGCTCGGTTCAGATTGCGTAAATGGCCACAGTTCCTCGGCGATACGCCGATAGTTGCCGGTTGCGCCAAGTTCACCGAGCAACGCGTAAAGGCCAAGGTTGATGCGTTGAATAAACACGAATGCACGTGGAACCGTTGCATATTGCGAAATTGGACTGGTTCGGTCGAAGGTATGGCGCACTATGCCCGAGGCATACGCGGGTGTCCAGGTCATGGAGCGGTCAGAGGCAACGGGTTCGTAAAACCGTGAGAAGTAGGTGCCGACGTCGTCAGTCGTGACGGGAGCACCCGATTGCAACATTCCGGCTTCTTCAAGCACCGATCTAAAGCCCGGAACATCGTGTTCAACCGCAGCGAGGCGCACCATCGTCTCAAAGGTTGCCATCTCGTCGTTGCTGAAGTTTTTGACGAGCCCAAAGTCGAGGAAGGTGACACGTCCGTCACGATGAAACAGGTAGTTACCGGGATGGGGATCACCGTTGAAGGCTCGCATGGTGTAGAGGCTGCGGAACACGAAGCGGAACATCGTCTCGGCGATCGCATCTTTTTCCTCTTGGGACCAGGTGAGCACTTCGGCCCATGAATGACCAGTCACAAGTTCGGTGGTGAGCACCCGTCGTGTGCTGTATTCATCGATGACCTCGGGAACGGAAATCGTCGGATGGCCTCGGTAGAAATCGGCAAATCGACGCTGGTTTGCTGCCTCGCGCTCGTAATCGAGCTCTTCGGTGAGCCGTTCGCGGATTTCGGCAACCATCTCGCTCGGGTCGAGCCCACCGAACCCTTGCTGCAGAATGGATCCGAGCATCGAAGCATTTTTGAGATCCGCTGCGATCGCGTCGTCCACACCCGGGTACTGCACTTTGACGGCAACGGCGGTTTCAACGCCGGTGACTGGATGCGCAATGAGTGCTTTGTGGACCTGCCCGATCGATGCTGCGGCGATCGGAACCGGATCCCACTGCAGAAAAAGTTCTGCTGGTGTTGCGCCAAGCTCGTTGCTGATCACCTCTGCGGCAAGTTCGGCACTCATCGGAGGGGCATTGTTCTGCAGGGCTGCAAGGGCAGTTCGTAGGGGGAGCGGCAGCGCGTCATCGAGGTAGGACGCCATCTGGCCCAACTTCATGAGGGCACCCTTCATCTGACCGAGTTCATCGGCGACGTGTTGGGCCGTTCGCAGTTGTCGTTGCTCGGTGAGTTCGATCCTCCGTGGCGCGTCGGCGAACACTTTGCGCGCCGCGGTGGACATGTGCGTTGCCCCAACTCGTGCACCGAGGCGAGCAACACGCGCCGAACGCGCCAGCCAGGTCGTCCCCTTCGTTGGAGCGCTCATTGGACGTTCGACGTCCGTGCGGCGGCGTGTATGGCGCGGATGAGCGTCGGCACGAACGATGACGATTCGGCGACGATTGCGTCGTGCTCGCCGTTCACTCGAAAAATGTCGGCATGTGGAATGAGTTCGAACAACTTGGCCTGACGTCGTAACGGCACGACAGGGTCGCGCAGCGTCGCAACGATCGAGGTTGGCACGTCGACCTCGTTGAGCCACGGCAGCGATGAGAACTGCCCAAGGGCGCGACCCGCCTCAAGCACCATTCTCCAATCGTGCTGGGCGGCCTGTGACACCGCCCACGGTCCCCATGTTTCGCTCTTGCGCTGCAGATAAAACTGCTCGCTAATCCAGTCGCGAGCTTGCCCCGGCGTCACGCGGGCGAGTGTCGCAAGACCGGTGAGCCCCATGAAGCTCACCCGTTCGTCGCGTCGTTCTGCGAAGGTTGGCGCAGTAGCGCAGAGAACGAGACCGCGCACGCGATGCGGATGACGCTTCCACACAAGTTGGGCGATCGTCCCGCCCATTGAGTATCCGACAGGAATGAATTGGTCGACGTTGAACGCATCGGCAACCCGAGCGACATCGTCGGCACAGTCTTCGAGTCGAAATACCCGTTTGGTGCGAAGGCCTGAGCCATGGCCTCGCTGGTCGAAGGCGATGACATTGAAATGCTCGCCGAGAGCGGCGTAGGCGGTGAAGTAGTTGATGTCGGCGCTTGCGGTCCAACCGTGAATGAGGATGACGGTCGGAGCGCCATTCGGGCCCTCGAGATGTCGAACTGCGATGTCGCCGAGGCCGTCGAGAGTGACGGTCGTAAGCGGCGGAAGGTCGGGCGCGAGGGGCGCTGCCTCTGAGGAGTCTTCGAGTGTTGACAGGGTTCTATCCGTTGGTGGGAGGGTCACAATTCATCGATTGCGAGGATCTCCACCTTCAACACTCCGTTGGGGCCGTCGTATTCCAATGGCCCCGGCGTCGCCATCGTCGCGAGGGCGGTTCCAAGTGGCGACGCGGGTCCGACAATCGTGATGTCGGCGGGTAGCCCTTCCCGTTCCTCCTGGCTACCGATAACGAAACGTTCAGCCAGATCGGGCGTGTCACCTTCGTACACCATCGTGTAGACCGAGCGGCGACCTTCGACAATTGTCGCGGTTTCGAGTAGATGTTCGAGTTGTCGAATTCGGCCTTCCATGTGACCTTGTCGATCTTTTGCTGCGTGGTAACCGGCGTTCTCTTTGAGGTCACCTTCGGCTCGCGCGAGTTCGATTTCCTCGGCGACTTCGATGCGACCGCGCGTCGTGAGGTCGTCATACTCGGCCTGTAGTCGGTCGTACGCCTCTCGGGAGAGCTGTTGCTCGCTCATAGCACCGTAAGGATACCGGGCGAGCAAAGTCGCGGTCTTCGTGCCGGTGAACGGTCAATGCCGTAGCCTGCGCCTATGGCTTATCGCATTGCAGTTGTTGGTGGTGACGGCATTGGGCCGGAAGTCACTGCCGAGGCGTTGAAAGTTGTTCGGGCAACTGGGGTGGAGATCGAGACCGTCGAGTTTGATCTCGGCGGGGCGCGATTCCTTGCTGATGGTGAGATCTTGTCTGATGCAACGCTGAATGAGTTGCGAGGCTTTGACGCGATTTTGCTCGGTGCAGTCGGTGACCCGAGAGTACCCCCGGGCGTTATTGAGCGCGGGTTGTTACTGAAAATGCGATTTGAACTCGACTTGTACGTCAACCGGCGACCGTTTGTTGGCACTGCGCCGGGACATTCCCGCCCCCACGATTTTGTTGTCATCCGTGAGAACACCGAGGGTCCATATGTCGGCGAAGGTGGGGTGCTGCGCAAAGGTACGCCGAATGAAGTGGCGACCCAGGGTTCGGTCAACACTCGTATTGGTGTTGAGCGATGCATTCGCTACGCCTTCGATCTCGCGATGCAACGGGAGCGTCACCATGTCACGCTCGTTCACAAGACGAATGTGCTGACGTTCTCTGGTGATCTGTGGGAACGGGCCTTCAACGAGGTCGCCTCTGAGTATCCGCAGGTTGAGACTGCGTACAACCATGTTGACGCGGCCTGTATCTACTTCGTGCAAGACCCGCATCGATATGACGTCGTCGTTACCGACAACCTCTTCGGAGACATTCTCACTGATCTTGGCGGCGCAGTGTCAGGTGGCATCGGGCTCGCTTCGTCTGCCAACCTCAACCCTGCTCGAACCGGCCCGTCGATGTTCGAACCGGTGCACGGCTCGGCCCCCGACATTGCCGGCAAGGGGATTGCGAATCCGACGGCGGCAATTCTCTCGGCAGCGCTCATGCTTGAGTTCCTCGGCGAAGATGCAGCAGCGCGACGGATGCAAGCAGCTTGCGGAGAAGTTCCGACTGAAGGAACGATTGCAATCGGTGACATGATCGCCGAACGTGTTGCTCGCAATTAGTCGAATCGCCTTTACCTCAACAATCTGAAAGACTGAGTCAATGCCGATCACACCGACACCGAAAATTTGGATGAATGGTTCGCTCGTCAATTGGGACGACGCCAAGGTTCACGTGTTGACGCACACCTTGCATTACGGCATGGGTGTCTTTGAGGGCATTCGGGCGTATGAAACGGCTGACGGGCCAGCAATTTTTCGACTCACCGAGCACATTGAGCGACTCGATCGTTCAGCGCGCATTCTCGGCATGCCGATGCCGTACACCGTTGATGAGCTCATCGCCGCAACGAAGGAGACGGTGGCGTCAACGGGCCTCGACTCGTGTTATGTGCGACCGATTGCGTACTTCGGATACGGAGAGATGGGTCTCAACACGATTCCTTGCTCAGTCGACGTCTCGATTGCTTGTTGGCCGTGGGGTGCGTACCTCGGTGAGGACGCAGTGGAGAAGGGCGTTCGACTGAAGACGTCATCGTGGACCCGGCATGATCACAACACGATGCCTCCAGCGGCGAAGACCACGGGCAACTACGTCAACTCCTCGCTTGCCAAGGTCGAGGCCTTGCGAGCGGGCTACGACGAAGCGGTCATGCTCGCCCCGAACGGGCTTGTTGCCGAGTGTTCCGGAGAGAACTTGTTTGTTGCTCGTCATGGCAAGTTGCTCACACCGCCGTTGTCCGCGGGAGCACTCGAAGGCATTACGCAAAGCACTGTGCTGACGATTGCGGCCGATCTCGGCTTCGACGCCCGAACGGACAACCTTGCCCGCAGCGATCTCTACATCGCCGATGAAGCGTTTGTTGTCGGAACGGCGGCTGAGGTGTCATCGGTGAACTCGGTCGATGACCGCGTCATTCCCTGCCCGGGCCCGATGACTCGCGCGATTGCGGAAACCTACGGCGAAGCGGTGCGTGGACGCATTGACAAGTACCGCCATTGGTGCGAACTCGTCGGCTAAAAGGTTCTCGTGCGGCGTGTGCCGCAAGCAGCCTCAGTTGCGAATCGTTGCCTCAAGGTGGCCGATGAATCGGTCATGGTCGGCATGCATGACAACCTTCGCGTTCGGTGCACGCCGAGTGAATCCGAGGAGGTCCATGACGACCATCCCGCGGGTCGGACCGTCGCTGCACTCAACTTCGAGATGAAGGTCGCGCACCTCGGTTGCGACCTCGTGGTCGATTGCGTACGCCATTGCGATCGGGTCGGGCATGTCGAACCCGGCGAGTTTGGTGTCGTTCGCGCAAAACTCGGCAACGATCCGCTGAATGTCAATACAAAACTCGGCGAGTGGCGTACCGAACGCTCGCAATCGAGCAGCTTCACTCGGCACGATCACCGCGTCACGACGCGAAATATCCCAGCCAACGAATTCGAGCGGCAAACCTGAATCAAGCACTACCTGAACCGCATGAGGGTCAACCCACATGTTGAATTCAGCGACAGGGTTGACGTTTCCGACATGATCCGCCGCCGCACCCATGACGACAACACGTTGCACACGTGATGCAAACAGGGGATCGCGCCCTACCGCGAGCGCAATATTCGTGAGTGGTCCGAGGGTGACGAGTGTGAGCGCACCATCGAAGTCCTTGGAGGCCTGAATGAGCGCGTCGACACCGTGGCCGTCGTCTGGAGTTCTGCCAGTGAGCGGGAGCCCGATGTCGCCCATTCCATCGTTGCCGTGCACATGTTGGGCGGTTCCGAGTGGGAAGACCAGCGGGCGATCAGCACCGGCATATACGGGGACGTCCGCTCTGCCGCACACCTCGCGTGTGTAGAGGGCGTTCTGCAGGGCAAAGTCAAGCGGCACATTGCCAGCAACGACCGAGATACCGACAATGTCGATGTCGTCGCGCGCGAATGCGATTGCAAGTGCGACCGCGTCATCGCTTGCGGTGTCAGTATCGATGAAGAACGGTCGTCGAGATGCCATAGCGGGTGAGATTACGGCGTACGAGGCTCACGTCAACCATTGGTGACCGTGGCGCACGGGTGCTAACGACCGGCATCACGGCGGCGTGCTGCCATGCCTCCGAGCGCTTCCATGACGAGTCGGTGAGCGACGTTGACGGTGAGTTCACTCACGTCGTAGGCGGGTGCAACCTCAACAACATCCATGCCGACCACGTTGTGGCGTCGCGCAAGTTCCCGGACTGCACGCAACATGTCGGCGGTGGCGATACCGCCCGGTTCGGGAGTTCCGGTTCCGGGAGCAAACGATGGGTCGAGGCTGTCAACGTCAACGGAGATGTAGAGACAGTCGGCGCGATCGAGCGCTTCATTCACCGCGTCCTCGAGCACTGGTTGAAAGCCACGGTCCCAGATTTCCTGCATCGTGTGCCAGACCATGCCCTGTTCCTTCATCCACGCGAAGGTGTCGGCCGGCGGCCAGTACCCGCGGAGGCCGACCTGAACGAATCGGTCGCCGGGAACCGCTCCAGATTCGATGAGTCGGCGCATTGGTGTGCCATGGCTTGCGAGGTTGCCGTCAATGATGTCGGCAGTGTCTGCATGAGCGTCAAAATGGACGATGCCGACATTTCCGTAGCCATGCACGTCGGCGACGGCGGTCGCTGCTGGCCATGTAATCGAGTGATCACCGCCGAGCACGATCGGGATGATGCCGCGGCGTGCGATCTCATGTACCCGAGTACGGATGTTCGCGTGGCTGGTCGCAGTATCACCGTGCGGACAGTGGGCGTCCCCGGCATCGACGACGGTGAGGTGATCAAAAATCTCGAGGTCGAGGTCGATGTGGTAGGTGCCGGATTCGTAGGCCGATGTTCGTATTGAGCGTGGTCCGAATCGGGCACCTGGCCGATTCGTTGTTGCGAGGTCGAATGGCGCGCCAACGATTGCGACATCGGGCTTCCATTTGTCGAGGTCGTCGAGATCGGGAACGAATGGTTGTTGGGCGAAGGTGGAGAGTCCGCCGAATACGTACCCGAGTTCAAGTTGTTCACGCATGCCCGGGCTGAGAAGGTCATCGCGTTTGTGCTCGTGCGCCACATCACGCATCGTACTCAGCTCGGTGGGTGAGGGTTTGTTGCCGCACATGGCGAACGCCCCGGAGGTGCTGCCGTGAGGCGCTCCACCCGGGGCGTTCATTTGGAAATCCACTGGTGATCGATCGCCGGGCGTTAGCCTTCTTCTCGATCAGATTCATCGCCCGTCGGCCTTTCGGTCGGCGGGCGATGCCGCTTCAGGCGGTGATTTCCTCCTGTTGCCAGGTTGTCCTCACCTCCCGACACCACCCGTGTTCACGCTCTCCGCAGGTGTTCAATCGATGTTGGCCTCGCTTAATGGTCAAACACTGTTGCCAGCATTCGTCCACCTTGCGAGACCGCCTTCGATTGTCCTCCTGCTCGGAGTTTGTTCTCGGGTGATCCGATGAATCTCCATCTCGAACCCGCTTCGCTTCGGTTTGAGTCTCGCTTCCGGCCTCCCCCGGTTTTACCCGTCGGAACCTTGTTCTTGACCCATTCGCAAAGTGCGCTGTTCGGGACTGATATTGAGTATCGCGCAGACAAAACCGCAGGTCAAGAGGTATTTTTGAATTCACAGGGTTATCCACCAAACTTTTTTGTTATCCACCAAATTCATCGAGTTATGCACCTATTGTTCACCGGAAACACACAACCTTCTCCACAGAAATTTGGGTGCTCAGCGCTCGGTCAACTCCGCAGAGGTTGACGAACGGGCGGTTCAACCTGTTGACTAGAGGCATGGCACGAGCGCTTACCGCAACGACCATTATTATTCGATAGAGCACGCAGTAATGCGTGCTCGTTTTGCCGCCTTCGGGCGGCATTTTGGTTTTTCAGCCCGATACTCAATAGCGACCAACACAGACGACAGAGGCCTTCGATGACAACGCAATCAGCAGAGCGACAAGAACGAATCGAAATTTTCGATACGACGCTGCGTGATGGACTTCAGGTTGAGGGAGTGACCGCCACGGTTGACGACAAACTTCGAATCGCCGAACAGCTCGACTATCTCGGTGTTGACTTCATCGAAGGAGGCTGGCCGGGCGCGAATCCGAAAGACATTGAGTTCTTCCAGCGCGCCGCCAACGAACTCAATCTCTCGGCAAGCACATTCGTCGCCTTCGGATCAACTCGTCGTCCGAAGGGAAAAGTCGACGACGATCCGACCCTGCGCAACCTTCTCGATGCCGGCACCGGCGCGGTGTGCATCGTTGCGAAGAGCTGGGACTATCACGTGACCGAGGCGCTACAGACCACGCTCGATGAGGGTGAGTCGATGATTGCAGACTCAGTCGCGTTCCTTCGGGCGAACGATCGTCGTGTGCTCGTCGACATGGAGCATTTCTTCGATGGATTTAAGCACAATCCCGAATTTGCATTTCGTGCGCTCGAAGCAGCGATCGTCAAAGGCGCATCACACGTGGTGTTGTGCGACACAAACGGTGGCTCGTTGCCTCACGAGGTGGAGCACATCGTCGCCCAGGTGAAAGCGCACATCGGTGACGACGCAATCATCGGCATCCACTGTCACGACGACACGGGCTGTGCCGTCGCCAACTCAATGGCTGCTGTACGAGCAGGGGCTCGACACGTTCAAGGCACGCTCAACGGTCTTGGCGAACGCACCGGTAACACGAACCTCACGACCGTCATTCCGAACCTTGCGTTGAAACAGAACTTTCTCTGTTTGCCAGACGGAAGAATGTCGCGACTCACCGAAGTCTCACATCGCGTCGCCGAAACCCTCAACCGTGCGGTCAACCCGCAGGCCCCATACGTTGGCAGTTCAGCATTTGCGCATAAAGCCGGCCTACATGTGAGTGCGATCGCCCGTGCACGTGACGCGTACGAGCACGTCGATCCAGTGGCGGTCGGCAACGGGACACGGTTTGTCGTCTCCGAGATGGCTGGGCGGGCAACGATTCAGATCAAGGCGGAGCAACTCGGCATCGAACTTGATGGTCCGGCAATCAACAATGTGATCGACGACCTGAAACGCCTTGAGCATGAGGGCTATCAATTTGAAGCGGCCGACGCCTCGCTCGAATTGCTCATGCGTCGCGCCACCGGCTGGGAACAGTCGTATTTCTCCGTCGAGTCGATGCGAGTCATCACTGACGAGACCGCCGACGCACCGTTCAATACCGAGGCCACAGTCAAGGTGTGGGTTGATGGTGAGCGCTATGTGCACACCGCCGAGGGCAACGGCCCGGTCAACGCGATCGACACCGCCCTTCGACGAGCAGTGGGCGGCCATTACCCACAACTCGAACAAGTTCACCTCACCGACTACAAGGTTCGAATTCTCGACGGGGGAGAGGCAACAGGCGCGGTGACACGGGTACTCATCACCGCCACCGATGGTCGCACCGACTGGACAACCATCGGTGTTAGCCCGAACATCATCGAGGCCTCATGGCGGGCTCTTTCAGAGAGCATCGTCTACGGACTTCTGCGCGGGTAGACCAGTCACCATGTCAGCGCCACGTTACGCACCAAGTTCCAACGAGCACGCGCCGTTTTACGAGTCGCCCGACGTCGTGCCGCCATCATGGTCCGCTACCCGACCCGGCGCAGTTGACGGGCTTCAGCCAAGTGGGCCGTTTCTCGGCTACCAGGGCCCAGATCAAGGTTTCGTTCTGACGATCGCCGAACGACTTCGACCACGCATATGCACGTCGACGGGTGAACACATTGACGACGCGATTGCCGGAAGTATTGGCATCGCGCTTCGGCGAGCCTCAATGTTCAGCCGCGCACCAGTGGTTCATGACCTGACAATGGCGTTGACGATCTGGGGCTGGTTCGACCAAT
This sequence comes from Ilumatobacteraceae bacterium, assembly GCA_023262325.1. Classification (GTDB taxonomy): domain Bacteria; phylum Actinomycetota; class Acidimicrobiia; order Acidimicrobiales; family Ilumatobacteraceae; genus Casp-actino5. Next base: position 18,846 of record JALRBS010000084.1, read on the forward strand.
CGCCACCGTCAGCGCTCGTCGAGATCAGGAGACAGGCGTTCGCAGGTCTTCGCCACGGCGCGCACCACTACGGCGCCGCTCGTCGAATCGTTGACGCGGTCCCCGAATCGACGCTGCGCGCAACACCTGACCAGGTCGCTCTGTTGTACCCAGCGCAGTGGCACGTGCTCACCGGCTCGGCGGCGCTTCGCGCTCACTAGCCGCCTGGGTATTCCTAGACGGTGCTCGGTTGTGTGTGACACCACCTTGCGATGAGAGGATCACGTTCATGAATCGAGTCATCCGTTCGCGCACACTCAGGCAGACAGTCGATCGAGGAACCACGTCGCATGGCCCCCGTCGGGCGATCGCCGCTGTAGTTCTCTTGGCGACGGCTTCGGTTGGCTGTGGAGGCAGTGCGAACCCATCACAGTCGATTTCCGGATCACCCTCGTCCGACGAACCGAAATCTTTGGACGACTTGTCCGAGGAAGAGTTGGAAGCCTGGGCTAATGCGGGAGATCCCGATGTCCCCGAGCCCGCACCAGAGAATCAGGGAACGACAGACCCGACATCTACGGAAGATTCGGTTGAGGAGACAACAACAACGGTGGCGGCACGTGTTGACGCCTCGGCCTTGACAGCAGACATCGAGGCCGCAATCGATGCATTCCTTGCTGAAAGCGGCGTGCCGGGTGCAACGCTCGCCGTTCTTATGTCTGACCTCGATGGATCTCAACTTCATCTTGAAACGGCTCGCGGCCTCAGCGATGTCGCCGCCGACCGTTCGGCCACGCCTGCTGACTTCTATCGGTGGGGATCGATCACGAAAACGATGACATCGGTCATCGTGCTGCAGCTCGTCGAAGAAGGATTGATTGAACTTGATGCACCGGTCGCGACCTATCTCGGCAGCGGTTGGGCGTCAGGTTATGTGTGGAACGGGGTGGACTACGGCGATCTCATCACTATTCGTCAAATTCTCAACCACACCGATGGTTTCCCCGAATATGCATTCGATCCGGGTTTCTATATTCAGTCAAGCCTGCGTCTTGAGACACCGTACGAACCCGAGGAGATTGTCGACTGGGCGATTTCTGTTGGGCCAAAATACGAGCCAGGTACTGCATACGAATACAACACGGTCGGTCACGTCGTCGCCGGTCTCGTCATCGAAGCGGTCACTGGCCAAACAGCAGATGCGGTCATGCAGAAGCGAATCTTTGACCCAGCGGATGCTGGTGACGCGGTGCTCACGCCGGCGTCCTTCCCTCCAAATGACGATGTCGCGGGTTATGTCCAAGGTGATCTCAAACTTGCGATCGATCTCCTGCCCGGATACGCCCCATACAAAGAGGCATCGGTCGTAGGCGATTTTTACGACATCACCGTTGCTCCCGAGGCGGTGGTGCGTTCTGCCGGATGGACGGGCGGTGGGCTTGAGGCACAAGCCGACGATGTGGCGCGAATTTTCCGCAGCGAATTCACCGGAGCCCTGTCGAAGGAGATGCTCACCGAGTTCACGACGACCTCCGAATTTTCGAATTACGGGCTCGGAATCAGCGTCGGCGAACACTCAGGTCACCTCACCTACTCGCACGGTGGAGGGGTGCCGGGATTCCGCTCGGATGCGGTCTACCTTCCCGAGTTCGACATCACTGTCGTTGTCTCAACCAATCTCATCCCGTACCAACCAGATGTCGGCTCGCTGAGCGGCGCAGTGCTCGACATCATCCTTAGCGCTCTGAACGGATAAGTGGTCTGCGGTCTCGTCTGGTCGTCATAGGCACCCTAAAGTCGAGGTGTGAACATCAACGACAAGATGCCAACAATTCGACTTCAAAATCAGACGGGTGACACTGTCGATATCGCGAAGGCGTACAAGGGAAGAAAGGTGCTCGTCTTCTTCTATCCGAAGGCGGACACGCCAGGTTGTACGGCCCAGGCCTGCGGTCTGCGCGACATTGCGGGCGATGTTGGCGACACCGTCATCATCGGGATCAGCCCAGATAAGCCGTCAAAGCTCGCGAAGTTCGACGAGAAATACTCTCTCGGGTTCGACCTGCTCGCCGACGAGGATCACGCCGTTGCTGAAGCGTTCGGGGTGTGGACCGAGAAAAGCATGTACGGACGCAAGTACATGGGAATTCAGCGCTCGGCGTTTCTCATCGACGAAAAAGGACGTATTGAGCGAGCCTGGCCGAAAATCAGTCCGAAGGACACGCCGATCGAGTTGCTGAACGCTCTCGCTCGCTGACCGACGTAGCGGATGATGACGCAACCTGAGGTGCTCGATGCATTCGCCCGCGTCGTCGGTGCGCAAAACGTGCTCACTGGCGATCTTGCGTCGTCCTACGAAGTTGACTGGACGGGGCGATACTGCGGCACAAGTACGGCGGTCATTCGTCCGGCCACGACCGCTGAGGTCGCCGCCGTTGTCACGATCTGTCGAGAACACTCCTTGCCGATTGTCCCGCAGGGTGGAAATACCGGAATGGTTGGCGGCGGGGTGCCGCTGCACGGCGAGGTGGTGCTGAGTTTGCAGCGAATGACGTCGATCGATGAGGTCGACCCCGTTGCGATGCAGGTAAGCGCGCAGGCAGGTGTGACCATCGAGTCGCTCCAACTCGCCGCAGAAGCGGCTGGGCTTCGCTATGGGGTCGATTTCGGTGGTCGCGGCACGGCAACACTCGGTGGAACTATCGCAACGAACGCGGGTGGGCTCAATGTCCTTCGGCACGGTATGACTCGAGATCAAGTGGTCGGCATTGAGGCGGTGCTCGGTACTGGCGACATCGTCCGTTCGATGTCAGGTCTCATTAAAGACAACACCGGATATCACCTTCCGTCGTTGTTTGTGGGTTCCGAAGGAACGTTGGGAATCGTCACCGGCGCCCGCATGCGACTCGTCGCCTCACCATCGCACCGAGTCGCCGCTCTCATTGCGCTGCCATCCATTGACGCGGCGGTACACGCGACCGCAACGTTGCGAACGCACCTCGAGGGCTTAGAAGCAGCAGAACTCATGCTCGATGACGGTGTGCAACTCGTCAGTCGCGAATTTGGCGTGCTCTCGCCGTTCGCTCGGACGTATCCCGTGTACCTCCTCGTCGAGGTTGCGGCAAGTAACGACCCGTTGGATGAGGTGGGTAACGTCGTCGAATCGCTGCCGGAGGTGCTCGATGTTGCCGTCGCAGCCGATGGCCACCGTCGTGCGGCGCTGTGGCGTCTGCGCGATGACCACACCACCGCAATTAACCGTGTCGGTGTTCCGCAGAAATTTGACGTCACCGTCCCACACATTGCGCTTGCCGGCTTCGTCACCAAGGTTCGCTCGCAGATCACTGCGCTGCATCCTGAAGCAACGACATGGATCTTCGGACATGTTGGAGACGGAAATCTGCACGTCAACGTGACCGGCGCGCAAGGCGACCGTGGACTTTCAGACACGATCTACGGCCTTGTCATCGACCTCGGTGGTTCTATTAGCGCCGAGCATGGCATTGGAACGTCGAAAGCGAAGTACCTCGCGATGCAAAAATCGTCAGAGGAGTTGACGGTGATGCGTGCGCTCAAGCAGGTCTTGGACCCCGACAACATTATGAACCCTCACGTGTTGTTCTCACGTGAGGTTCAGAGCGGTACGGCGTAACTCTGCAACACCTCGAGGTCGATGTACTCGAGCGCCGACATGTGCGTCGCTTCGAGCACGATCGGACAGGCGCGCCCGGCGAGATGTGCATCGAGCCATCTCGAGGCGCAGACGCACCACTGGTCACCATCGCGCAAACCGGGAAATCCGTACATCGGCATCGGTGTCGACAGGTCATTTCCCTGCGCAGCAGAGAACGCGAGAAAATCTTCGGTCACACGGCAACAGACAACATGCATGCCCGGGTCGTCACCGAAATTGTCGCAACACCCATTCCGTCGGTAACCCGTGAGCGGGTCACGCGAGCATTCCTGCAACTCGGTTCCGAGAACGTTCAGCTGAGCCATGGAGCAATCTCAGCACGAATAGCGGACCGAAATGAAATGGAACGGTGGTGTGTTCGACCGTCACACGGCGATCGCCATCGCCTAACTGATCGTGATGCCGAAAAGTTGGCCGATGGCGTAGGTCACCGCGCAAGCAACGAGAACGATGAGCACCTGACGCAGCGTTGCCCAGACCAACGGCCGTTCGGCGAACCCACCGACGACCGCACCAACAACACCAGCAGCAACGATCCCGATGATGAGCGATGCTGCGGTTGCGGCGCTACCGGAACCTATGAACCACGGCACGAGCGGCAAGAACGCTCCGATGAGGAATGCGATGAGCGAGAGCATCGCTGCGTTCATCGGGGACGGCAATGCGCCTGGGTCGACGCCGAGTTCCTCTCGTGCGTGCACCGCGAGCGCATCGGTGGGAGATCGCATCACCTCGGCGGCTGCCGCAGCGGCACTCTTCGGTTCCATGCCGTGACCCTCGTAGATCGCGGCAAGTTCTGCGGTTTCGTGTTCGGTGTTGTGTTGAAGTTCTTTGAGTTCGATCGCCAACTCGCGCTCGACGAGATCATTTTGCGATGAAATGCTCACCCATTCGCCCGCTGCCATCGATACTGCGCCTGCAACTGCGCCGGCGAGACCCGCAAGACGAACGATCGTGGAATCAACACCGCTCGCAGCGAACCCGAGGATGAGCGACACGTTCGACACGAGTCCATCGTTGATACCGAAAACCGATGCTCGGACGAGACCTCCGGCAACTGAGCGATGATCCTCATGTGGATGGGGTGCTGCCATGCCACGATGGTAACCGTGATGAGCCGTCGTGCCGACCGGTCGGCGGTAGCGTCGATGGACGTGACTGGTTCTCGTCCTCGATTTCGGTTCGCACCGTCGCCAACCGGCTTCTTTCATGTCGGCGGTGCGCGCACAGCGTTGTTCAACTGGGCGCTCGCAAAACGTTTCGGCGGCACATTTGTCTTGCGGATCGAGGACACCGATGAGGCTCGTAGTCGACCAGAGTGGACGCAAGGAATTATCGATGCGCTCGCTTGGCTCGGAATTAGCACCGAAGACGAAACGTTCGAAGGACCCTTCTTTCAGAGTGAGTCGAACGAAGCGCATCTCGCTGCTGCAGAAAAGTTGGTGCAGGCTGGAGCCGCGTACTACTGCGCAATGAGCCCCGAAGAAATTTCCGAGCGGGCGAAGCTCGAGGGTGTGAC
>JALRBS010000088.1 GCA_023262325.1 Ilumatobacteraceae bacterium
CGAGGTCTACTTCACCGATGTCCGAGTTCCAGCCAGCGAGATGCTTGGCAGCCCAGGTGAAGGTTGGCGAGTCAGCCTGACGACGTTGATGAACGAGCGAACCGCTATTGGTGGAGCAACCCCGCCACGTGGCTCAGGGCCGATTGCTCAGGCTGTTGAGATTTTTGCTTCGCTTGACGGCGAGACGAAGGCAATGCACCGAGATAAGTTGATGACACTGTGGTGCGAGGCAGAGGCAATTCGATTGAACAACCTGCGGGCTGCCGCGAACCGACGAATGGGCAGCCCAGGCCCCGAAGGTTCGATCGGCAAAATGGCGGGCGCCGAGCACAACAAACGTGTCTACGAATTCTGTATGGACCTTCTCGGCGCGAATGGCATGTTGTACGGGGACTACTCCAAAGGCGGAGAGGGCTCTGGGCCCGCGGCGATCGCCCGAGTGGCGTTCCTGCGCAGCCGGGCCAACACGATCGAAGGTGGCACTGCCGAAATCATGCGAAACATTCTGGGCGAGCGAGTACTCGGTCTTCCCGGTGATGTTCGGGTGGATCGTGATCGCCCTTGGAAGGACGTTCCGCGTAGTTAGCGGTTGCGTGCACGGCTGTTGTCACGGCCTTGACTTGCGACACATCGCGACCTGACTAGGTTGGGGTGATGTCGACGTCGCTCATGTTGCTTCTTATCGCCGTTGTCATCGGCCTTGTCGCGGCACTGGTGTGGTGGCAACGAGGAAAACTGTCAGAGCTGCAGGTGCTCACACCTGACCAAGCGCAGCACGCGCCCCCAGGCACCGAACTTGTTGTCTTTGGTCGTGCGGCGGGCGAGCCGGGTACGAGCCCATTCACGGGAGCCAACGGTCTGCTTTTCAGTGCAGAAGAAGTGACGGAATGGACGGAACGCTCGCATGATGACGATCGCGACCACCAGCGACGCGAGACACGTTCGCTCGGTATTTCGGGTGTGCTGACCGGCATTGAGGGTGAGGCGCGCACGATGCAGGTTCGATCGGGAAGTTCGTTTGTGTTGAACGCGTTTCGTGAAACGCGAACTGCGAGTCAAGGTGGACTGTCGGTCTCACTCAGCGGGGGTGCTGGGCTGTCGCTGTCGTCAGGAAATCGACGAAGTTGGGTCGAGGAGAAGACGGTGCATGTCGGCGACGACATCTGGGTTCGAGGAACGATGAATGATGGCGCACTCGACGGTTCGATCGATCGTCTCGAGATATCTGGTCAGTCGGTCGCAACGCAGTTACGTCAGCAACTCATCATTGTCGTCATCATGAGCATCGTCGCCCTAGGGTGCGCAATCGCGGCGGCAGTTGTCTGAGGTTGCTCAACGACTCAGGCTGGGCCGAAACGGCTCGAGAGCACTGGAGTTCCGGGAGGGTCCTGTGCCCAAGGAGCCGATTCTCCCCACGTATCCCCAAAGACGAGCGTGTCGAGCGGTCGCCGTCGAACTGGTCCGTGTGAACCAGTCGGCTTGCCAAGTGTGATCGTTGCTGCCAGCGCAACTTCGTGTGGAATGTCGAGCAGTGCACGAAGTTGTGTTTCAACAAATCCTTGAAACCCGGTGAGCACGCCACCGTAGCCAAGCGCTCGAGCGGCAAGGAGCAGATTTTGACAGGCCGGATAGATCGAAGCACCTTCGCTTGGCGAAGGATCTCGATATCGAATGAGGCAGGCAAGAACGAGGACCGGCACCCGTTCAAAGTTCGCAACATAGTGCTCCATTGTCTGCGCCATTCGAGCCTTTGGCGAGGTCGGATCGAGTCCAGAACCATCGTCGTAGCCGTCAGTGCTTCGCTTTGATGCCCACAGGGACCGGGCACCTTCAGCGATGAGCGCTTTTACTTGCTTCGAGCGATCGCTGTCGGTGAACACCATGAATCGAAATGGTTGACGATTCGATCCAGACGGGGCGCGGGTAGCGGCAAACATGATGTCTGCGAGCACATCATCGGGAATCGGGTCGTCGGTGTATCGCCGAATCGCCCGAGTGGTCGCAATGGCGTCAAGAACTACTCGATCACTCACCTGTTCATCGTTGCAGTACCGAAACAGAATTGTCTTGTCGAACTGCGAACCGCTGCCATTCCGAAGGCTCGATGTTGGTTCGTTCACTCAATCATGGAACGCTAGAGATGTGGCACAGCGAGCCGAAAATCTTCGACGACTCGACGGAGGATCGTTTGATGTGCTTGTCATTGGTGGCGGTATCAACGGAGCAGTCTCTGCGGCCTGTCTTGCCGGGCGAGGCGCGTCGGTCGCGCTTGTCGATCGAGGCGACTTCGGCGGGTTCACCTCACAGGAATCATCGAATCTCGTGTGGGGTGGATTCAAGTACCTCGAGAATTACGAGGTTGGTCTCGTGTACGGGTTGTGCCGGTCGAGAAACCGTCTGATGAAGGCGTATCCAGACAACGTGAAGGAAATTCCATTTCTTGCAACGCTCGATCGGAGCGCTCCGTTTCGACCGTGGTTCGCAGGACTTGGTGCTGCCGCGTATTGGGCGCTCGGCGCATTCGGCACCCGACGCCCGAAGGTCTATTCCGCATCGAGCCTCTCGGACGAAGAACCAGCGATCAACACGACACATTGTCGAGGCGGTATCGAGTATCACGACGCCTATCTCATCGACAACGACTCGAGGTTTGTGTTTTCGTTTATTCGTTCGGCGTTCGAGGCAGGTGCGGTGACGGCGAACTATGTCGAGGTCACCGAGGCGACGCGCGTCGATGGACGATGGCAGGTCGGTTTACGAGACGTTGATGCGGGTCGCGAACTCCGACTGACCGCTCGGACGATCGTGAATGCTGCTGGACCTTTCGTCGACGATCTCAATGCCACGTGGGGTACTCAGACCGTGCACCGCATCGTCTACTCCAAAGGGATTCACCTCGTCGTGCCTCGGTTAACGACTCGCGAGCACGATCGTGTTCTCGCGTTCTTTGATGACAGTCAGCGACTTTTTTATGTCATTCCGATGGGGCGGCGATCGGTGATCGGCACGACTGACACGCGTGTCGACGATGCTCAAACCTGCGTGACCGATGAGGACCGGGAGTTTGTGCTCGGTCAGATCAACGCCCGGATGCATCTCGACCGCCCACTCACCGCGTCAGATGTCATTGCTGAGCGCAGTGGTGTACGGCCGCTCGTCGTGCGCAACTCCAGTGCTTCGGGCGACGACTGGCGACAGCGTGAGTGGACGTCGCTGAGTCGTCGTCATGAAATCGAGCGTGATGACGAGCGAGCGGTCGTCACGATTTTTGGCGGCAAACTCACCGACTGTCTGAACGTCGGCGCCGAAGTCGCGCATGAGATCGAAGCGCTCGGAGTGCCCCTTGAACGTGATCTCGACAATTGGTATGGGGAGCCTGCCGGTGCAACTCGTGACGAGTTCTTTCGTCAGGCACATCTCATGCACCTCGACTCGATGCGTACGAAGCCCGACACTGAACCCCTTTCTGAGCGGCTATGGCGACGTTACGGACGTCGTGCCTTCGAGATGCTCGAAGCAATTCGAGACGACCCGCAGATGGCAACCGACGTACTCGAATCGGCGGACTACCTTCGGGTCGAACTTCACAATGCGGCAGAGCACGAAATGATTGTTCGATTCGATGACTTCATGCGACGTCGCTCAAAAATTGATCTCGTCGTACCAGAATCTGCATATATCAATTCACCAGGTCTCGTCGAAGCGGCACACATTTTGTTCGGTGACGATGGCGATCGACGACTCGGCGAGTATCTCGCGACCCGACGACGGGTCAGCGAGGTATAGAGCCGTAATTGCCGCGCCGTCCGTCGTAGACGCGAACTGGTTCGTCGACGAGGAGTCCAAAGACGGCGTCTTCGGATAGTTCGGCTTGGACATCGACGATGAGATGCACCTCGCCAAACGACCAAGCGCAGATCTCACCCTCCTCGACCGGTGCGATCGTCAGGTTCGCCGAGGTGCGACGTGCGTTCACATTCACTGTTGAGGTCGACGGTGCACCGGAGAGTGACTCAAGCGTCGAACACGCATCGACGGTGACATATCCCCAGGTTGGCGCTGCGGTTGCGGTGACGTTGACGACGACGGCAGGGGCGTCGGTGTCGACAGGAATGTGCACCACGCTGCGACTGGCAACAGGAATGTTGCAGATGTCTGCCCGGCACTTACGAGTGTCGAGCATTCGGCGTGCAGCGACGGGCTGCCACCCGAAACCATCTTGCCCGTCGGTGAAGGTGCCAAGTACGTCGACGATGATGTCGGTGCTACCCCACGAATACACGCAGGTTTCGCCCGACTCATCGGGTAGCAGGATGCTGAGGTTTGCCCGGTCGACGTCGCGCTCAAAGTTGAGATTCGACCACGATGGAGATGCTTCGCCTGTAGGCATGGCCGAACATCCGCCGGCGCTGAGATAGCCAGATCGCTCGGACTGGGTCACGGTGAGGTTTGCGAGGTAGGGCTGAGTTGGCGCGTTGGTAATTCTTGTCGTGGATTGATGCGGCGCTGGAGACGTATCGCATTCGCCTGATTGCAGGCAGAGCGGTTGCGAGCGGCTATCGACAACGCGACGCGGGGCGTCAAGCAAGAGCCGGCGTGCTGGCGAGCTCTCGGCCGACGGCACAAGAAACGCGATGACATCGACGATGGCGTGGGCAACGGCGTCGTGGTACACGCAGAACTCGCCATCGTCATCAAGTTCGATGAGGGCGAGGTTTGCGACACCGACCGCGGCCTCAAAGTTGAGGTTCGACGTTTCGGGCATTCCCGGAGCTCGTGAACCGCATGATTCGAGTGTGAGAAATCCTTTGTCCTCCGCACGTGTAGCGGTGAGGTTGACGAGAGCGGCAGTGGCGCCATCGGGAGCCGATGGGTTGACCCTGACGCGCCAACCGGCCTCCACGGTGAAATCCCGATTGCAGATGAGCCGTTCGTCGCCGTGTGTGTCGACGACGTCATAACAGCCAAGGTTCGGATCAGTGCGCAGATTGAATGAGATGATGCGGTCCGCAAGTTCGGGTGAGCCACGAAATTCGAAGTGCGGGGGATCGCGGTATACCGAAGTTGCCGAGGTGGCACAGCCGTCGCCCCAGCCGTATCCACCCCAGTAGAGCCCCCACTTCTCGGCGACTTGAACGACCCACATCGGAATGTCGGTTTCCATCGGCACGGAGCAGGCGTTTCCACCATTCGGGTGACGGTAGGTGGTGATCGGGTTGGCATCGGCGTTCATGTCGAGTGCGAGCCCCCACGAATGCAACGAGAGCCCAGCGATGTTGCCGCTTGGGCATGACCACCCACCAGAGCCGGCCGTACAGCGGTATCCGTAGCCGAACGCGGTTCGGATCTCGTACCCGAGACTGTCGATTTCTTGCAGGAAGCCCTCGAAGAGCTGCGATGCCCGAGCGTTTGATTCGAATGCACCGGCATCAACCTCGCCAAATGCGACGGTGCTGTCGGTAATCATCGTGGACTCCCATTCTTCGAGTTCAGGCGATCCGCGGTAGTCGTACCCGTTCCAGATCCAGCCAGTGGGGTCGCCTGAGCCGGGCGCGGGTGGCGTCGGCCAATCTGATGCATCGGGTTCGATGACGTCTTTGACAACGCAGGCGCGTACGTCACCCAGTTCGATTTGAGCACCGTTACAGATCGGCGGCCGTTCGGGCGAGACCCACGGAGTTGACGTCGAATGGTCAATGACGGGTGGCGGTGGCACGACCTCTGCGGTGTCCTCGACCGGTGCCGCGCTCACCACGTTCGCAATTGCTGCGGTGAGCATGGCGGAGACAAGCACGAATGCGGAGAGCGAGCTGGATGGTCGATTCATGCGCGTTGTGGGGTGACGCGTTGCGTCGGTCATCAGCGACGGTACTCCAGTAAGTG
>JALRBS010000115.1 GCA_023262325.1 Ilumatobacteraceae bacterium
GGCCATTGTCAGTGCCGAAAGCGCAACGCGAAGCCGGACCCCAGGTGGTTCGTCCATCTGGCCGAAGACCAGCGCGGCCTTCTCGAACACACCCGACTCCATCATTTCGAGTCGAAGGTCGGTTCCTTCTCGGGTTCGTTCGCCGACGCCCGCAAACACCGACACACCACCGTGCTGGGAAGCAACACGGTTGATCATCTCGGTGATGAGAACGGTCTTACCCACACCCGCACCACCGAACAGGCCGATCTTGCCACCGGCGACGTATGGCGTGAGAAGGTCGATGACCTTAATGCCGGTTTCGAACATGCGAGCCTGCGGCTCAAGGGCATCGAACGATGGTGCCTCTCGGTGAATCTCCCAGCGATCCATCGAGTCGAAACCTTCTGGGTCTTGGTCGAGTGCCTCGCCCCACACGTTCCACACGTGTCCGAGCACCTTGTCACCGACCGGCACGGTGATACCACGACCGGTGTTGCGCACGGCGGTGCCGCGGGTCAGTCCGTCGGTCGGCTTCAAGCACACGGCGCGAACACGGCCTGAGCCAAGCTGCTGCGCAACTTCGGCGAGCACCGGCTGTGGTGTGCCATCGACGATGATGTCGAATTGAAGCGCTGTGTTGAGTTCGGGAAGCGCCCCTCGTGGGAACTCGACGTCGATCACCGGTCCGGCGATAGCGACAACGCGTCCTGTGGCGAGTTCGGTTTCGGTCATGCTCATGTCAGTTGTCTCCGTGCTGTAGTGCTGGGACGGGCGACTCTCCGAGGAGGTCGACATATCGGGCGGTCGGGGTTTTCCCCGAACCGAGGGCTTCTGCGCCACCGACGATTTCCATGATTTCGGTGGTAATCGCGTCCTGTCGGGCGCGGTTCATGATGATGCTGAGGTTCTTAATGAGTTCTTCAGCGTTGTCGGTTGCGGACTTCATCGCCCGCTGTCTGAATGCGTGTTCTGATGCCGCTGCGTTCAGCAGGGCTGCGTACACGCGGGCCTCGACATACCGCGGTATCAGCGTGTCAAGAATTGTGGTGGGGTCCGGCTCGAACTCGTAATCCCCTCCCGAGCCGTCGGTGCTACCAGCCTTGCCGTCTCCGCCCTCAACCGCCTCCGCAGTGAGCGGAACGAGCGGGCGAAGCACGACTTCTTGGCTGCCAGCAGTAATGAATCGTGTGTAAACAAGTTCGATGCGGTCGGCTTCGCCTGATTCGTACATCGACACCACATGTTGCGCGATTTCACGCGCGTTCTCGTAGGTGGGGTTGTCGCTGAACCCTCCGAATGCCGCGCTGATGTTGTAGTCGCGGAATTTGAAGTAGCCCTCGGCCTTTCGGCCAACAGCAACGAGTCGATAGTCCTTACCACCGCGCACGTCGGCTTTAATTTCGCCCTCTGTCGCGCGCTGCACGCCAGCGTTGTACCCACCGCATAGTCCTCGATCAGCAGAGATCACCACGTAGCAGGTCGTTCGAATTTCCGCCCGGCCGTGCAGCAGCGGAGAGTCGGATGATCCACCCGCGGCAGCCAGATCCTTCACAACTTCTGTGATCTGCTCCGAGTACGGAACGGCCGCTTGGACCCGTTGCTGGGCCTTCACGATCCGCGAACCCGCGATGAGTTCCATGGCGCGCGTGATCTTCTTGGTGGCCTGCATCGATTTGATGCGGCTGCGAAGAATGCGCTCCTGTCCTCCGGCCATCTACATCACTCCGTTGCGAGTGTCTTGTCTGAGGCGGCGGCGCCAACCTCGTCGGCATCGACGCTAGATGGATCAACGGCGTGACCTGCGGCGGCACTTGCTGCCGTGAATGAATCCTTAAAGGACTTCACAACATCGCCGAGGCTGTCGGGCACTCCCGACGCACGAACTTCTTGGAGCAGACCGGCATGACGACTCCGCATGAACTCGAGCAGTTCAGCTTCGAAACGTCGTACGTCGGTGACGGGAACGTCGTCGAGGTAGCCCTTCGTGCCCGCAAAAATCGACACAACTTGCTCCTCAACTGACATCGGGCTGTTGAGCGACTGCTTCAAGAGTTCAACAAGCCGATAGCCACGTTCGAGTTGCGCCTTCGAGACGGCGTCGAGTTCAGAACCGAAGGTTGCGAATGCCTCAAGTTCACGGAACTGAGCAAGGTCGAGCTTCAACGTTCCGGCAACGCTCTTCATTGACTTGATCTGGGCCGCACCACCAACGCGGGAGACCGAGATACCCACGTCAACTGCGGGGCGAACACCTGACTTGAACAAGTTGTCCTGCAGGTACACCTGGCCATCGGTGATCGAAATCACGTTGGTCGGGATGAACGCCGACACGTCGCCAGCCTTGGTTTCGATGATGGGCAGCGCCGTCAACGAACCTGCTCCGTTTTCGTCCGACAACTTGGCGGCACGCTCGAGAAGCCGGCTGTGCAAGTAGAAGACGTCACCCGGGTACGCCTCGCGACCCGGAGGGCGACGCAGCAGCAGCGACAACTGGCGATACGCCTCGGCCTGCTTTGACAGGTCGTCGTACACGACGAGTGCATGCTCGCCGTTCTCCATCCAGTGCTGAC
>JALRBS010000166.1 GCA_023262325.1 Ilumatobacteraceae bacterium
ACCTTGTCCGAGCCCGCCATCTTTTCCGGAGCCCGTGATAAGCACGCGTTTTCCGGTGAACGCGCCTTCATGCACGCCTGCGAAATCAAAGTTTGCAATGTCAGCAGTAAACGCCATGTCTTCCCCTAGGTGCTTCGGGCCCGCATGCATGGTCCCTTTGTTACCCGAGGGTAACAAAGGGACAACCTGGTGTGAGAATTCGACGGCCAGCGGTTTGCAGACGATCACCGCAACTGTCGATTACTCGGTCTGCGCCAACGAACAGAGTGATGGGACGCGATGCCTCGAGAGGATCGATCTAGATGGCGTTGTACATGAAGCGAGTGCCGCAGTTCTTCAGATCGGGGTAAGCGGCGGCGACTGCGGTCATCATCCCGGTGAACCACTCGCTCTGCATCATTGCATCGGTGAATGCGCCGCATGCCTCGAAGGAGTCGAAATCGATCATGTATTCAACACGGTGGACATCACCTCCAGCGAACGAGCGCATGAGGCGCGGATTCTTTGCGCCAAAACTCTCGTGAATTGGTGCGGCTGCCTGCGAACCGGCGACGACACCTTCGATTGCGGTTGGCGTACCTTCCCAAGTGGTAATTGCGGTAACGAGCATCGTGATTCCTTTCGGTCATAACTGGACGAAACTTGAGAGTATTTTAATTTGTTGCACACCTGTGCAGGGATACGTTTCGCTCAACATGCACGTGCGCTGGCGCACTTCCGACATGACACGTCTCACCGCATTTCACATTCGTCGCCCCTCGTGGCGCCACCATCCCGCTGTGCGAAGTGGCGAACAACTGGCGCTCGGCGAGGGCGGCGCCGCCGTGAGGAGCGCGACGGCGACGCACGGATACAGGTCGCAACACTTGGATGCCGAGCAATCGTTAGAGCGAAAGGATGTCGCGGATCTCGCGCACGTAGAGCGTGCCGTTGTCCTCGTCGGTGACGAGCACTTCGTGGCGAACGTAGCGACGTTCACGTTTGATGTACTTGTCGATCGCTTTCGTGGTGATTCGCACACGTGACCCAACCGGAATCGGTTCGATGAGTTCCGTGTCGTGGTAGGTGTGAATCGAACCAATTGCGAATGGTTTTGTGTGATCGAATTGCACGGAGAGCACGAAGTGCGAGACGAGTAGCGGCGGAACGATCGCGCCTCCGAATGGCGACGATCCCTCGATGCGCCAGGTGTTCATCTTCCAACCCTCGTACCACGGGTTGAAATCCTCAACGGCATCCGCATAGAGAATGACGAGTTCGGGTGTGAGGTCAAGCACACGTGACAGCTCATCTCCGATCTCGACCATGTCCCAGTACGTCTGGCATTCCTCTTCGAGGCTGGTGATGAACGCGCGTTCTTGCGCGATTTGTACCGAAGTCATCGGACGTAGGTCATCGGTGCGCGGCGTGCGAGCGGCACCTGCTGTTGCATCAGACATCGATATCAACCTCCACCGTTCCGACTGTCTTTCGTTGGCCGTGCTCGTCATCTGCCCAAACGTCAAGCGTGAAGCGGTAACCGTCGCCCTTTGGTTCTTTTGCACTGACGACTCCGCCGGTTGTGATGATGTCGTTGGCGAGAATCGACGCGATGTACTTGCACTCCATTCGTGCGTTGCGGAAAAAGGCGGCGCCAACATGGTTGACGCACATCTCGGCGATGTAGGCGGTTGACATTTCGCCGGTCTGAATTGGAGCGTGCAACCCGGTTTCGGCGGCGTACACCGGGTCCCAATGGTTGGGGTTGAATCGTCCCCACAGGCGTGAGCCCATCAGTTGAATGAGGGCTTTTTTCTTCACACCGATGAGTTCGAACCCGACTGGCGTGTCTTTGGTGATGCGCAATTCGTCAAGGTTGAGGGCCTGTGTTTCTCGTGCGGTCATTCCGGTGTGCTCCTTTCTGTTCTTCGACGTGTGATGTTTCAGGTTGCGGAAAGTCCGAGGTGAGCGATGGCGCGTTCGGAGAGGAGAAATTTTCTCGCTCGCCCCGATGGCGTTGTCGGGAGATCGGCAACATCGATGGTGAGTACATACTTCGGCACCTTAAACCGAGCGAGATTCTCTGCGCACAGTCGCTGGAGTTCATCGGTGGTCGTTGCAGATCCGTCGCGCAGCACAATCCATGCGGCTCCGACCTCACCCATTCGGTCGTCAGGAACCGGAACGACATGTGCCTGAACAACATCTGGATGTCGGTTGAGCACGTCCTCGATTTCGGTGGGCATGACCTGCTCGCCCCCGACTCGATACGTCTCCTTTAAACGACCGGCAAGTGTGAGGTACCCGTGTTCATCGAACGAGCCGAGATCTCCTGATCCGAACCAGCCCTCGGCGTCAAAGGCCGCCGCGTTCTCTTCTGGTTTGCCGTAATAACCCTGTGTCACGCACGGCCCCTTGGCGCGAAGTTCACCGATTTCTCTTGGGCCGAGCACCGCGCCAGTGAGCGGGTCGACCACTCGATACTCAACGAGAATTCCGCCGAGCGACGCGTCACCCGACGGCCCGACCTGTCGCTGCATGCCTTGGGTGTAGAGCAGATCGCGTGGGTCCTCTGGTCGGGTGCAGGTCATTGTTGCCGTCACTTCGGTCATGCCGTATCCGGTGGTTACTTCATCGGGCGTCATCAGTTCGAAAATCGATTCAAACATGCCGGCCGGGGAGCGCTGTCCCGAAGAAATCACTGCTCTGAGCGACGACAAGTCGTATGAGGCGTTACCCGACGCGAGTTCGTCGAGCACGAGGCGTGTCATCGTCGGCACGAGCAGCACGTCGTCGCAGTGATGGCGTTCGATCGCTCGTAAGGTCGCCGCTGGATCGAACTGCAATTGAGCAATCATCGCCCCACCGACAAACGGAACCGTCAGCATTCCCTCGGCGTACCCAAACACGTGGTACATCGGCAGCGAGAAGGTGATGCGCCAGCCGTCGTCGAATGCCCGTGCGTACGCGCTACCAAACGACGCACGCAGGTATTGATCGTGCCTGAGCATTGCTCCCTTTGGCGATCCGGTCGTGCCTGAGGTGTACAAGATGTCAGATACCGACTGCGGATTTGGGTTCGACCGACCACTCCAAGGTTCTGCGGCATTGAGATCCTCGAAGGTGCGAGCGCCTTCGCAGCGTGCACCAGTGGTTGAGAACACGACGACGTCCGAGAGTTGCGGGAAGGCCGCCCCGCCACCGTTCTGTTCCCAGCCGGGGGCGAGTTCGTCGAGCATGGTGAGGTAGTCGAGCCCCCGAAACTCATCCATCGTGATGAGCGCTTTGGCGTCCGACTGCCGGAGCACGTAGCCGAGTTCATCGCGCCGGTTCAAAAAGTTGATCGGCACGCAGGTGGCGCCGACGCGAGCGATTGCGTATTTGAGCGCGACGAATTCGGGGTAGTTCGCCATGACCATTGCGACATGGTCGCCGACGCCGATGCCGAGGTCGCGCAGGCCCCCGGCGAGCCGTTCGGACCACGCTTTGATCTGGTGATAGGTGAATGAGGCATCGTCGGTGACGACGTACTCGCGGTCACCAAATTCGGCGGCCGCGCGATCGAGCAACCCATCGATCGTCATCGGCTGCCACTGCGGATATCGACTGGTGAGAGCGGCACGCCGCTCAGTGATCGAGGGTCGTTGTAGACCAGGCGTTGCCTGAGAAGTCGTCACTATAAAAGTATATCACGCGTGATATAACTGCTGAACCTTGGCACGTTGAGATCGGTGACACGCTCAGCACCTCAGTACCGTGAAGTCGTTGTACGAGGTGAGAAACGAGGCGCAATGACGTGGAACGGTGACATGTGCGGATTGGTCGACGAATACCGCGCCGGGCGCCTCCACCCCGGTGAGATCATGCGCGACACCTTTGATGCGATTGCGGCGAGCGATCTCAACGCGTTCAGTTTCCTTGACCGAGATGGCGCAGTGGCGGCAGCAGATGACGTAGACCTCGCGCAGCCTTTTGCTGGGGTGCCACTCGGCGTCAAGGAGCTTGACGCCGTGCGGGGCTGGCCGCTCACCGAGGCGTGCGTTGTCTTCGCCGACCGTGTTGCGGATCACACCTCAACAATGGTGGAACGCGCAACTTCGGCTGGCGCAATTCCGGTTGGGCTCACCACATCAAGCGAATTCGGCGGCGTCAACCTGACTCGGACAGTGCTGAACGGGGCAACACGAAACCCTTGGGATCGTTCACGAACACCCGGAGGATCATCGGGCGGCTCAGCATCGGCGGTGGCTGGTGGTCTCGTACCAATCGCAACCGGCGGCGACGGTGGAGGTTCGATTCGAATTCCGGCAGGGTTCTGCGGGCTCGTCGGCCTCAAGGGCACCTTCGGACGCATACCACGCGGACCAAGATCGCTCGTCGGCAACCTCACCGTGTCGATCGGAAGTCTCACACGATCGATTCGCGACACCGCGCGCTGGTTTGACGTGACGAACGGCCACGATTCGCGCGACACCTTGAGTCTGCCGCGTGTGACCGGATGGGAAGACGGCCTTGGCAGCTTTCTTCACGACTTGCGCGGCGCACGTGTTGCCGTCGTCGCCGATTGGGGTGGAGCGACTGTGTCCCCGGCGATGTGGGAGGTACTCACCGCGTCAGCTGAAGCGCTCATCAGCGGTGTCGGCATGCGGCGGGTCGACACCGATACGACACTCCCTTCGATGGGTGCGGCATGGTCGATTAGCGGAATGATTGCGATACGTGCCGAACTTGGCGATCGTTGGCCAGCCTGCGAAGACGACCTCACCCCAGAGATCCGGTCAGGCCTTCGATATACCGATGGACGATATGACGAAGATGGGCGGGCGCGAATCGAGCAGCGCCGTATGGCAGTGGTCGAACGAATGGCAGACATCTTCGCCGAGGTCGACTTCGTCATCACAGCGTCAAACCCCGATATCGCATTCAATGCAGAAGGACCGTTGCCGGACACCTTTGGCGGACTTGTTGCAGGGGCCGGCAACAATGGCCGGCTGACATTCCCGGCGAACATCGCTGGCAACCCGGCCATCTCGGTTCCGGCTGGAACCGTTGATGGCTGTCCAGTAGGCCTTCAGATCGTTGGTCGTCATCACAGCGAACAACAGTTGCTCGACCTCGGCTTGTGGATGGAGCGCGAACGTCCGTGGCCACTTGTCGCGCCGCAACAGTGATCAAGCGCAAGAGATGCGGGAGCGACACTGCATCGAACGAGAGGGGACGCGATGACTGAAAACGTGACGGGCGAGAAGGTGTCGATCGGCTACCTCGTGCCGACCCGTGAGGCGGTGATGTCAGGTGAGTTTGAGGCGCGTGGATTGTTAGCGCTCGCCGATCGTGCCGAACGGCTCGGGTACGACTCGGTGTGGGTTGGAGATTCGATCGTTGCGCGAGCCCGACACGAACCGCTCGCGATGTTGGCAGCGATCGCTGCTCGCACCGGGTCGGTGCTCCTCGGCACCGCCGTGCTGCTGCCTGTGCTCCGCCACCCGGTCGTCCTCGCACATCACGCCGCAACCGTCGATCAAATTTCAGAAGGTCGCCTCGTGCTTGGCGTTGGTATCGCCACCGACACCCCAACCACCCACCATGAATTTGAGTCGGTCGGAGTGCCATTCGCTCGCCGGGTTGGTCGGTTCAACGAACATCTCGACATCTGTCGTCGGCTGTGGTTAGGGGAGTCGGTAACCGTTCATAGCGACTTTTATGACATCGACGAGGTGCGAGCGCTACCAACGCCGCATCGCGATGGTGGTCCGCCACTGTGGGTGGCGGGTTCAAATGATGTCACCCAGCAGCGAGCGGGTCGCCTGTATGACGGCTGGATGCCGATTGGTCACGCCAGCCAATACGCGTCCGGGCTTGATGTTGTTCGTCAGGCCGCGGGTGATGCAGGGCGCGATGCCTCCGCGATTGCGACCTCGGCATATCTCACCGTTGCCCTCGACGATGATGTCGAGGCGGCAGATGTTGCGTTGAACGAGTATCTCGCCGCCTATTACCCCGCACCTCCGGCTGCGATGCGGGCGGCGCAGGCGACGTACGCGGGCACTGCGAATGGTCTTGTTGACTGGGTCAGCGAGTTTGTGGGGGCGGGGGCACGGCACATCATCATTCGATGCGCTGGTGATCACGACCGTCAGATCGAGCAGGTCATCGACTGTCTCGACCCGCTTCGTTGAACCCGTAGTCGCGTCTGGTCTACCCGGCGATCAGGCTTGCCCAAATTCGGCAGCGAGCTCGATGAGCTGTGCTCGCAGCTCGGCGATGCCGCTGTCTTCAAGTTCGGTTGCACAGCGAATGCTGTGCTGCACTGCAGCGGCCCGTGGTTCAAGCTCCGCGCCCTCGGCCGTGAGGACGACATTCACCACGCGTCCGTCATGTTGGTCGGTTGCACGCGCAACGAAACCGGCGGTCTCGAGACGATCGATGATCGGCGAAATTGCGTGCGTTGCAAGTTGCAACTTTCGTGCGATGTCGCCGGTGGTGCACTTCTTGTGCTCCCACAAAATGACGAGAACGAGAAATTGGGGATAGGTCAATTTCAAATCTGCGAGCAAGGGCCGGTACAGGCGGGTGATGGCGTTCGTTGCGGCGTAGAGGGCGAAACACAGTTGGTCGTCAAGTCGACCGGCCTCTGGCCCTGGAACGCTGGAGCCGTCAGTCGATGCGTTCATGGCCATTCCTCGATTCTAGATCACTCTTGACAATTCTCTCACGTGTGATGTAATTAATATCACACGTGATACAAATCACGTGAACTGACCCATCAGCATGTGCCGTCGTCCAACGCCGACAGGTGCTGAACCCAACTGCCGAGGAGGCACCCGTGAAACTCGCCCTGTACTTGCCAAACTTTCGTGACGTCGTCACCGTGAAAGAGCTCGAGGACCTCACCGCGAAGGCCGAGGAACTCGACTTCGATTCGGTGTGGACACTCGACCGCATCGTCGTACCTGAAGCATCCGACCGCCAGGCACTCCAGTACCCATTCGGCATGATGGAAGCCTTCCCGAAACAACTTCCCGTCTCAGCCCGCGGTCAGTGGTATCAGGGGTGGCCGCTCATTTCGTGGCTCGCCGCAAAGACGTCAAAAGTGCGTATCGGTATGAGCATCACGGACACGCCGTACCGAGCGCCGGGCGTGCTCGCCGCCGAAATTGCAACGATCGATCACCTCTCGAATGGTCGCATCAACGTCGGCGTTGGCGCCGGCTGGATGCCCGAGGAATTCGCCGCAGCGAGCGCAACACACATCTTCCCGAAGCGGCACAAGCACGTACGCGAAACAATCGAAATCATGCAGGGAATTTGGACGAACGAACTGTTCGAGTACCACGGTGAATTCGCCGATTTTGACCTCTGCGGCTTCGGCGCGAAGCCAATTCAGGATCCGCATCCACCGATCTACTTCAGCGGTTTGAAAGATCCGAAGCGCTCGGCGAACCGAATTGCAAAGTACAACCTCTCAGGCTGGATCGGAATTCAGGACACCGCAGAGGAACTCGCCACATGGCGCGGACCAATCGAACGCGAACTTGCCGAGATTGGTCGCGCTGACGCCCTCGACAATCTCGAATTGTGCAGCATGTACTGGTTCGTCATCACCGATGAGCCGACCGATCAGACTCCCGCAGGCAAGGCGAGCAACATCCTCGCTGGTACCTCTGAGCAGATCACCGAGAACCTCCGTGGTCTCAAAGAGGTCGGCTTGACGATGCCGCTCATCTGGCCGCCATTCGCCGACGTGCCAGTGTCGAAGACCCTCGAAGATCTCGAACAACTCAACAACGAGATTCTTCCTCAGGTCAACGAGGGTTAATCATCCGATGTCGTTGGTGTCACCGGCTGCCCAGCCGGTGACACCAACGATGCGGAACACGAGCAGGGAATGAAAGGTTGCGTCCCGGTACTGCGGAAACGTGTGCCGTAACGAGGTCGAAAGGTCTGACTGTTGACGCTCACCGGCCGAGGCATCCAATTCAAGGTCGGCGCGAACCCACCACAACGTCGACCAATCTTCTCGATCCCAATGCTCGATGAGTAGGCAGGCCCGAGGTTCTGCGGTGAGATTTTTCACTCGTTGAAGATCAGACGTTGATTTTGCTTTCACGTCGTCGATGGGCACTGCGACGTGGTCGCCATCGATCGCGTAGACGACTGGAACACTATGTGGACGGGCGCTCTCGTGAACCGTGCTGAGTACTCCGTGAGAGGTCGAAACGAGAAGTTCTCGTGCACGAGCAACAGGCAATTTCACGGTCGCACCCGAGCCGAACAACGACAACGCATACGGTGAACGTAGTTGATGATTGAGAGATGACGGTACGTACCACGATGGACGAAAGACGACAGCAATGAACATTGCGACCTGGGTCGAACGAAATGCCCGGCTCTGGCCGACCCGTCCGGCGCTAGCCAATGGAACAACGGTTCACGCCACGTGGCGTGAGTGTGCCGATGCCGCCGCTGCACGAGCACGTGGGCTTCGCGATCAGCTCAACCTCAACGAGGGTGACCGTGTCGCGATCGTGATGACGAACAGCCCCGAATATCTCGAGGCACTGTTTGCGATCTGGCATGCAGGTCTCGTTGCGGTGCCAGTGAACGCTCGGCTACATCGTGACGAGATCGCGTACATTCTCTCGCACAGTGAGAGCCGCGTGGCGATGACCGATGAGGACCACGCCAGCGATGTCATGTCGCTCGTTGGCGGGGTTGGGACATTGTCCAAAGTGGTCCGTGCGCCAAGCGACGACTGGACGGAACTCGCGCATCACACGAGCCTTCCGATCGTCGATCGAACCGGAGACGACCCGGCGTGGCTCTTCTACACAAGTGGAACCACCGGTCGACCAAAGGGCGCCACATTGACGAACCGAAGTTTGCTCATGATGTCGCTGAGTTATTTCGCCGACATCGACAGCATCGACGAAACCGATTCGGTTCTTCATGCCGCGCCAATCTCCCACGGGTCCGGTTTATACGGGTTGCCACATGTCGCACGTGGTGCAGTCAGTGTGACGCCTGCATCTGGTGGTGTCGACCCGATCGAAATCGCGGAACTCATCGATTACTGGGGTGGAATGTCATTCTTTGCTGCCCCGACGATGGTGAAACGCCTCTGCGACAGCACGGCCATTCGTGAGCGGCCGCTCGAAGGTTTGAAGACAATTATTTACGGTGGCGCGCCGATGTACCTCGAAGACCTGCGAGATGCACTCGACGTCTTTGGGCCACGCCTCGCACAGATATACGGTCAAGGCGAAACCCCGATGACGATCACTGGATTGTCAAAGAGCGAGCACGCCGACAACAGCCATCCTGACTGGCTCGCACGCGTGCAAAGCGTCGGGCGTGCTCGAACCGACGTCGAGGTGCGCGTTGTCGACGAGGAGGACAACCCGTTGCCAGTCGGCGAAATTGGCGAGGTAGTTGTTCGCGGGGACGTCGTGATGTCGGGGTATTGGAACCAACCTGAAGCCAGTGACGAGACCTTGCGCGGCGGATGGCTTCACACCGGTGATCTCGGGTCATTTGATGCCGCTGGATACCTCACCCTTCGCGATCGGTCCAAAGACCTCATCATCTCGGGTGGCATGAACATCTATCCACGCGAAGTTGAAGAGGCCTTGTTGCGGCACGAGCGAGTGCGAGAGGTTTCCGTTGTCGGCCGTCCGGACTCCGAATGGGGAGAGGCAGTCGTCGCGTTCATCGTCGCGGTCGACCCACAACAACTGCCGACGGTCGACGAGCTCGATGCTGTCTGTGTCAGTTCGATTGCGCGTTACAAACGCCCGAAGGAGTATCGATTTGTTGATGCGTTGCCAACGAACAACTACGGCAAGGTGTTGAAACGCGAGTTACGTGAACGACTGGTTGCAGGCGATGTTTAGACGTTTTGCTCAATTTGTGTCGGTTATGTTGCTCGGCAGACCACACAAAATTCGCCACCGTCAGGGTCTGCCATGACCGTTGCTCGCATGCCCATGTGTCCAGATCCCGCAGCGGGCACGAGCACCGTTGCGCCAAGCTCGACGAGTGCAGCAACAGACTCGGCGTCGTCAGAAACGAACAGATCGATGTGCAGACGGTGTTTCGCGGTCTTGCGCTCAGGCACTCGCTGAATCGTCAGATGATTGAGGGGACGCCCGGCAGGGCTGTCCGACAGCGTGATGTACGGATTGCCGTCTCCTTCCCGGCGACGAAATCCGAGGGCGGCTTGCCAGAAGTCGGCAGTGCGATCAGGGTCATTCGAGTCGAGGGTGACGCCGACCGCTCGTAACTGGTGCTGCTGAGAATCCATTCTTTAACGGTACTTTCTGAGAAAGCACCGTTAAAGAACAGGTGTTTCAGGTTCTCGTTTGACTCGCCCGTGCTCGAGCATCCTTAGATGCTTGTCGGTGTCAGGTAGGCCACTTCGAGTTCGATTCCATTCGATGAAAGCATGTCGAGAAGGCCGGTCTCGACTCTCCAACCGACATAGGCCTGGTGGTGCTCTACAGATTCCCACTCTTCATACAGCACGACATCGTGATTATCGTTGCTCAGCGATGCCTCACATCGTAGAGCGCCCTCATACGCGCGCGTGATCGCAAGACCATCTTCTCCTGCGAGGAAGTTGGTGAGAAACTCTCGTCCGCTGGGCGTACACCGAAATGTTGCGATTGCAATTGCTGACATAATCTCTCCTTAGCTCATCATCAACTTCATCATGTCTTCAGTCGACACGAACGGTCCTGAGGACTCGACTTCGAACAGCTGCTCTGCTGCAAGTCGAGCGATCACGCGAGTTGATGACTCAACGTCTGGGTATTTATTCACGTTGATGAACCTGCCGATGCCTGCTGCAAAGCCTCCGATGAGAGTTTCTGCGTTTCCTTCACCGAGAATTTCGAATTGTCGGGTGATGAGGGCGTTCCATTCATCGGAACCCATGGCGACTCCGTCGTAGGCACGCCCGGGTCGCGCAATAGAAAATGTCGTGTAGCTCATGGCGTTCTCCTATTTGTAAATCGTGACGATCTGAATGACCGCGATAAGTGCCGTGAAGATCGCGTTCGTGGCTCGATAAAAGTTGAACATTGCTGGGTTTGACACTGCTTTGCCGATCTCAGTCGACGAAATCGAGTCGGGCATCGACTTGTTGAGCATGATGTAGGACTGTTGCGCGTTGTCAAAACTCAAGATGCCAAACAGCGCGAGTCCGATTGCCGCAAGGGTGAGCAATAGCGACACATCACCGTTTGAGTTGAACACGATCGTCGCCGTGAGTGCTGACAACGAAAGGAAGTACGCGAGCTGGGAAGAGCGAAGCCGATCAGAAATCTGTCCACCCAAAGTGAGGTATGTCTGTTCGTTCATGATATTTCTCCTGTGTTGATGTCTTGTTGAGGTCAGATGACGAGATCTGCAATGACGTCGAGATCGATGAAGCGAACCTCGCCAACCTTTGCTGAGAATTCGGCGGCCGCACGCTGAGTGAGTTCGAGTTCATTGTTTCGCTCGGCATCTTCAACCGAGTCGAAGAAGATGAGTTGCACGACAGTCCCCGGACGATTGCGGTCGGCGCACACGATTCCGCGGCGGGCGAACGACACACCCTTTCCCTCTGACGCATAACTCTTCAGCGAGGCAGCCGCCTCACTCGGATTCATTTCGAACTCCATGACCTGAATAAATGGCATGTTGAACTCTTCAGAGCATGTTGCGGCAGATCACTCTGCCGATCACGTGGGTGTTTGTTTCCGCCATGACTTTCAGCACTGCCGGGTCGCTGAAGTTTTTTGCCGATGCTGACATGAGCGAATCGATCGAATCGGTCCAGGTCACCACGGTGCCATTAAACGGCGAGGGTCCCGATGCAACTGAGAGCAGCCAAGTGAGGCCGTTTGCCCCATGTTGGATGTGATTCCAATTGAGCTCGATATTCGAGTTCATCGTCGCGTCATCGACCGGTGTGCCCTGAAGATAGAGGATCGTGCCGTAGGCGCCCGTTCGCTCACCGCGTTCAGCCTGCACACGAAACAGATTTCGGCGGACGATCGACACCTGAGCGTCCTGCATGAGTTGCACGAGTTTCGGATCGCGGTAAAAGCCCGCTTGCCCAGCCATCGCCGCGTCAATTGTTGGATATTCAAAACCGATGACGCACGCTCCCGAAAGTTCGCCACCCATGACGACTTCGGTCGCGCTAAATGACGACGCGCCGAGCGCCTCGTAATGGTTCAGTGCCCAGTCGCTGTGCGCGGCAGAAAATTCTGCTTTGTTGCCGATGCTTGCGAGGACCGAATAGATGTATGACATGTGTTCTCCTTTTTGATGACGTGCGTGCAGTCGAGATATGACGTTCGAACCGACGACGAGGGCTCGGCTAAATCAGGCGCTTCATCATGACGCGACCGACGACGCCCCAGCCTTGGTCGCTCATACGCTTCGCGAGTTCTGGGTCCGCAAAATTCTTCGCCGATGCGGCGATGAGTGCGTCAAGCGAGTCTGTTGACGTGACAACGGTGCCAGCGAATTGTGCGGGCCCAGCGGCGACAACGGCGAGACCCATCATGCCGTTCGCACCTTCTTGAATTGTCTTCCAACTGTGATCGATATTCGCCTCTGCGGTTGCGTCGTCAATGGGACGTCCGGCGAGGTAAATCACCGATCCGTACTGGCCCGTCCGTTCTCCGCGTTCGCCCTGAATGCGGAAGAGCACCCTGCGGTTCACGCTCACTTGTGTCTCGCGCATCATGTTGAGCATTTCAGCGTCCTGGTAGATACCCGCCTGACCAGCCATCGCTGCGTCGATCGACTCGAATTGGAACCCGACGATGACGAGACCCGACATTTCGCCGCCCATGATGATTTGGCTCGCGGTGAGATCTGTTGCGCCGAGTTCTCGCATGCGGTCGCCCGCCCAAGTTGAGCCTGCGTCAGCAAAACCCTGTGGGTCGCCCATCGAGGCAAGCACTGTGTACATATATGACATTACTGATCCTCCAAACAGTCGTAGCGGTTAACAACAGCACTTCACCAGACGCACCTTGCGAAAACCTTGTCAGCGGATGGATGCGAACACGTCGAGAAGTGAAGTTCGGGTGTACCAGGCCCGCTGACGTAGTGTCTCAGCCGTGACAATCGAATCGTCTGCGGACCCGATGCGCCGCGGGCGGGTCATCATCATGGTGGCAGTCGTCATGGCGTCAACCTGTGTTGCGCAGGCGTTCGGCCGGTTCACGTGGGGTGTTGTACTTCCTGGAGCACGTGACGACCTTCTGTCTGGATCGAACACCGTTGCGGGGTTCTTTGGCACCGTCAACGTAACCGCGTATCTACTCGGCACCTTGTTCGTGTCATGGGCATCGGCAAAGGTGACGCTCGTCGGCCTCGTGCGCCTCGGCCTAACGATTTCGACGGTGTGTCTCGGCATCGCGTCATTCGCAACGACGGCACCATTGCTTGGTATTGCGCTGTTCGGCATGGGTCTCGGCGGGGCAATTATTTGGATTCCCGCGCCAGCGATCGGCGCAAGAGCGTTTCGACCCGAACGTGCAGGGGTAGCGGTCGGGCTTGTTGGTTCGGGCATCGGAATCGGCATCGTGTTCGCCGGTCAACTCGCGACCTTTCTCGGTCGATCGCGAGACGCGGTTGAGATGTGGCAACTCGTCTATCGAATTGAGTTCTCGATTGCAGTGGTCGTCTTCGTTGGCACATTCATTGTGTTGAAACCTCAAGGTC
Organism: Ilumatobacteraceae bacterium; assembly: GCA_023262325.1. GTDB lineage: Bacteria > Actinomycetota > Acidimicrobiia > Acidimicrobiales > Ilumatobacteraceae > Casp-actino5. The sequence continues at coordinate 13,708 of JALRBS010000166.1, forward strand.
AGCGACCTGCTGCAAACGGTGGGTTCGGTGGGTTCGGCGCGCTCAGCACCGTACGTGCATGGATACCGACGACCGTGGCCTACACGGCGTACGGCTTTGCCTACATCCTCGTCATGGCGTTTCTCGTCGCACGTCTCAAGGACGACGCCGGGTTCAGCTCTTCCCAGGCCGCTCTCATGTTCTCGCTCGTCGGACTCGCCGCTGCATTCGGCGGAGTTTCGCTCGGGGCGCTGTCCGATCGCATCGGTCGACGAATCACGTTGATGGGCGCATTCACGATGTATGCGTCTTGCGGTTTGCTCGTGCTCACCGGGCGGCAACCATTTGTTGCCATCGCGTCTCTCGGCATCGGACTCGCATTCTCTGGAGGCCCGGCGCTCATCACAGGACACATCGTGGCGCACACAACAAGTGACACCTACGGTCCGGCGTTTGCGGCGGCAACGTTGTCGTTTGGTGTTGCGCAGATGATTTCGCCACAGATCGGTGGCCTTATTGCCGATCTTGCCGGCAGTTTTACGCCGGTGTTCATGCTGTCGGCTGCGGTTTCAATGGTTGGAGCAGCAGCCGCAAGTCGACTACCTCGACATCGAACCTGAAAGGCGTCACCGCCCAACGGAAATGCGGCGTGTGGGATTAGATCGCGAGGACGAGTCGACCTGTCACCGTTCGTTCTTCAAGTGCGCGAAGCGCATCGGGGATGTCACTGAGGTCGTAGATCTTTGAGATATCGGCGTGAATCGCACCCGAGCGAAACTTGTTAACGAGGTCATCGTGCGCAGCGAGCACGACCTCGCGCCCCCCAAGTTCCATATACGCGCCCCAGTACAGCCCGACGACGGAGTAGTTCTTCACGAGGAGATGATTTCCTGGGTACGTCGGGATCTCGCCTGATGCGAAGCCGATGACGATCAGACGACCTTCCCACGCCATGCAACGGCGGGTGATGTCGCCGACTGTTCCGCCGACCGGGTCGAAGGCGACGTTGACACCGAGACCGTTGGTCATCGACATGATGTCATCACGCAAAGTGTCGCTTCCAGCATCGAGCACATGGTCGGCACCAAGCGACGCGCAATGCGCGCGCTTCGCTTCACTTGAGGCTGTCGCGATGACCCGAGCGCCTGCGGCTCGACCAAGTTGCACCGCTGCAGCACCCACCCCGCTCGACGCACCATGCACGAGCAGCCAGTCGCCGCTCTGTAGGCCGCCCCGATGGTGCAGACCGACATGCGCGGTTTGAAAGGTTGAGTGCAGGACTGTCGCCGTCGGGCCATCGATGCCGTCCGGTATCGGAATGATCGTCGGCGCCCGCAGCAACGCATATTCGGCGTATCCGCCATGGGGGAGCGCCGACATGCCGGTGACTCGAATACCGATCGTCGCGTCGACACCCTCACCGACAGCATCGACAATTCCAGAGCTTTCAAGACCGGGAGTGAGCGGCACACCGGGGCGGTCTTGGTAAATGCCCTGGCAGAGCAAAATGTCAGCGAAGTTGATGTTGCCGGCCTCAACTTTTATTCGCACCTGTCCAGGACCAGGTTCGGGAATCGTGACGTCGTCGCGAAGAATGAGGGAGGTGCTGGGGTGGCCGAGTTCTTCGACGCGCCACGCAGTCATCGTCGATGTCATCGCACCATCATCGCAAGATGAGGAGCCAAGCCCGCAGTCAGTGGTGCGGTGAGGCGGTTGCGCCAGTTATTCGGCGAGGATCATGTCGCGAAGTTTGAACTTCTGAATCTTCCCGGACGGTGTTGTTGGCATCGCGTCAAGCACAACGAGTCGTTCAGGTAGATAGTTCTTCGCAACCTTCGATTCATTAAGGAAAGCGATCATTGTGTCGAAGTCGAATGACTCACCGGGTTTCGCGACGACAACCGCACAGGCGCGTTCGCCAAGCCGTTCATCGGGATACGCAACGATTGCAACCTGCGCGAGCGATGGGTGCCGATACAACAGGTTTTCGACTTCGACCACAGGAATGTTTTCGCCACCGCGAATAATGACGTCCTTTGACCGACCAGTGATGCAGATATATCCGCGGTCATCCAACGCGAGAAAGTGACAATTTTCCCGGGACCCCCAGCGCTGTACCAGGGACTTCTCAACCACCCAGACCTCGACAACTACGACCTCTCGTCGCTGCGCGGCTGCATCACTGGTGCGGCATCGATACCGGTGGAGATGATCGAGGCGATGCGAACCCGGCTCGGTTTCAGAGATATCTCGACCGCTTACGGCATGACCGAGACATCCGGCATCGTCACCTACACCTTGATGGGCGACCCAGACGAGCTCGTCTCTAAAACCTCCGGTTGTGTCATCGACGATGTTGAGGTTCGCATTGTCGACGATGACGGCAACGATGTGCCCAAGGGGCAGCCGGGTGAACTGCTGGTGCGCGGCTACCAAGTCACGCCCGGTTACCTCATGGGCGACGGGGGAGTGACGAAAGCGACTGACGATGACGACTGGCTCCACACGGGTGACGTCGTCGTCATGAACGACCTCGGCTACATCGACATCACCGATCGCAAGAAGGACATGTACATCGTTGGCGGATTCAACGCGTACCCGGCCGAAATCGAACGAATGATGGTCGAACACCCAGACATCGGCATCGCTTCAGTCATCGGTGTGCCTGAGCAGCGTCTCGGAGAGGTCGGTGCCGCGTTCATCGTTCGAGCTCCCGGAAGCTCCATCAACGAAGCCGACGTCATTTCGTGGTGTCGTGAAGAAATGGCGAACTACAAAGTGCCGCGGCACGTGTGGTTTGTCGACAGCCTTCCGCTCACTCCGTCAAACAAGGTGCAGAAGCCGGTGTTGCGGGAGTGGGCTGCTGAACGATTGAAGTAACAGTCGCCATCGCGAGTTTGGTCACTTCGAACCGTGTGCCATCTCTGAACTACGTTGCTCGACAGAGCAAACCTGTGTGGAGGGGTACGAGATGACGGGTCGAGTCGAAGGAAAAGTTTCAATCGTGACCGGTGGTGCGTCGGGCATCGGTCGAGCCTGTGCAATCCGGCTTGCAGGCGAGGGCAGCACGGTCGTCGTCACCGATATTCAAGATGATGCGGGGCATGCAGTCGTTGCGGAAATCGAAGCGGCCGGTGGATCTGCTCACTTTCTTCACCACGACGTCACTTCCGAGGACGAGTGGGTCGCAGTCGCATCATCGATCGTTGAGGCGCACGGACGACTTGACGTGCTCGTCAACAACGCCGGCATCGGTATTGGCGGCAGCATCCTCGACATGTCCTATGCCGACTGGAGCCGTCAGATGGCGATCAACGTCGACGGAGTCTTTCTGGGGATGAAACATTGCATTCCAGGCATGCGCGACAGCGGCGGGGGATCGATCATCAATATGTCTTCGGTCGCCGGCCTGCGCGGATCTGCACGTCTCGCCGGATACAACGCGACCAAAGGCGCAGTTCGCCTGCTCACGAAAGGTGTTGCCCTCGAGAGCGCCCGTGAGCGCTGGAATGTGCGAGTGAACTCAGTGCACCCCGGAATCATCGAGACTCCGATTTGGGACACCGTTGGCGCAGCGCTCTCGCGAGCTGACGGATCGTCAATTGATGTTGCGGCGATGGCGCAGATTGCGGTACCGACGGGAGTCCTCGGCCAACCACTTGACATTGCGAACGGTGTGTTGTTCTTGGCGAGCGACGAATCGAGTTATATGACCGGTAGCGAGATCGTCATCGATGCGGGTTTGTCGACCTGAAATTGTTGAAACACAAGGAAAATGCGCGATTGTGAATGCGCGATTGTGAAGTATCCACCACTTGCGCGATTGTGAAGACTACGTTGCGCGTTTGGCGAGGAATCGCCGAACAACAAGGAGGTACTTCGTGTACACAGTTGCGTTATTCATCACAATGGCCATTCTGCTCGAGGCGGTAGTCGCCGTCATCGGCAGTGTTCTAGGAATGTTGAAACTTTCCGACACCGTTGGGAAGTTGCCAATCATCGGGGCCCACTGGACCCTCGCTCTTTCGATGCTCATGGTTTGGGTCATCGGTGACGGAGCACATCTGCTCGCACACTGGGGATTCAGCCACGACTCATCGTGGATCAACATCGTTGCCAACGGTGCAATCATCGCTGGCATGATCCCGCTGAAAGACGCGGTCTTTGGGGCAATTGCAAAAGGCGTCCGCGCCTAAATCGTTTGTGGTGGTGTCCGGTGGTTTCGTCCATCGGACACCACCACCAATGTTCACTGCGGTCACGCGCAGTGGCGAAGCACATTCTGGGTGACCTGGGCGACGTCGGAGTCGTTTTCGAGGCCGAACACCCAGTCGGTCGAACCAATAGTGATGACCGTGCCACCGCCGGCACCGAACGGTCGGGTCTCGACAATGACGGCGTTGCCGTGGCGAACTTTTCGTTTGTTCTGCTCGGTGACCCCACCATGGATTCGTTCGGCGATGAACTCCAAGTCGCCCTGATCGCTCAACGCTGAGATCGACTTCGGATAATCGCCGACGCCGAGGTTTGAAGATGGGCACATCGCAACAATGGTGTGGTCGGCGGCGGATCCGTCCCGTCCAGTACTCACCGGTAGATGCTCATCATCAAATGCGAGGTGGCACCCGAGCGTTTCGTAGCCGACGACCCCGTCTCGAGCACCGAGCACGTCGCCGTACCGAAGACCTGTTCCCTCGAGCATCCAATGGTCCTGGCGATAGACGACA
>JALRBS010000172.1 GCA_023262325.1 Ilumatobacteraceae bacterium
AGATGTTCGCGAACGGCCGCACGAACATCGTCAGAAAGCCGACGAATTACACAAGAGATTCGCGGTCGAAGGTTCAGATCTCATGTCGACGATTGCGTTGTGGGACTATCTGCGAGACCAACAGCGTGAATTATCCGGAAACGGATTTCGCCGCATGTGTCGAGATGAATTCCTCAACTGGCTGCGCGTGCGCGAGTGGCGTGACCTCTACAGCCAGTTACGTCAGGTTGCTGGAGAAATAGGAGTACGACCAGGCACCGAGAACAGTCATCCCGACCGAATCCATCAAGCGGTACTCGTCGGGCTGCTGTCACAGGTCGGTCGCCTCGACGAACGTCAACGGTCAGGTGGCCGTCGTCGGTCAGCGACCTACGCGGGTGCACGAGGATCAACCTTCGAGATCGCACCCGGATCAGTGTTGTCTCGAGCCGCCGCTCCGTGGGTCATGGCCTCTGAGCTTGTTGAAACCGACGTGTTGCGTGCACGACGACTCGCAGCGATCGAGCCGCGCTGGATTGAACACGCCGGACGCCATCTCGTCACTCGTTCCTACGGTGAGCCCGAGTGGGATTCGCGAGGCGGGAGAGCGGTTGTTCACGAACGAGTGTCGCTCTACGGGCTTTCGATCGTCGCAAATCGACGTATTGCGCTCGCTCCTCTCGACGGTGACACCGCGTGGGAAATGTTCATTGAACATGCATTGGTTCGCGGCGAGGTCGACGAGGTGTGGAGGTCACGCCAATCGTTTGTCGCGTTCAATGACGAGCGGCTGCGCCAATGGAACGAGTTAGGTGAGAGAACACGGCGCGGTTCCCCCGGCGGTCGTCACGAGCTGCGGTCGCTCTATCAACGAGTCGTTCCGCGGACAGTGTGCTCACTTCGTGATTTTGATCGATGGTGGAAGGACGAACGGCTCGCTCGTCCGGCGGCGCTTGAGCTCGATGAATTGCCCCACACCGCTGGTGGTATCAACATTGCGGATTTCCCTGATGTGTGGGCGGATGTCGACGGCGCCGAATATGAGCTCACGTATCGTCACGATTCGGCAAGTCCCTTCGATGGCGTGACGGTTCATGTGCCGCTCACCGCAATAAATCGATTCGATGGGAGCTATCTCGATTGGCACATACCGGGCCGCCGCAATGACCTTGCTGCCGCATATTTTCGAACGCTGTCGAAGGACCATCGACGCCAACTCATTCCCGCCGCCGACACGTTGACGCATGCCCTCGATCGAATCGGCGAACCTCATGATCGACCTTTCGTTGAGGCGTTCGCCGAAGCGTTGTCGACGGTGTCGGGTCATCGAATCCGTCCAACCGATTTTCGTCCCGAGCAGCTGCCAACGGACCTCATCATGCACATCGTCGTGAGCGATGCGGAAGGTGAGGTTCACGCCTTCGGCGATGATGTTGCGTCGTTGCGAGAACTTGTTCGTCCGGCTGCTCGTTCGGTGCTCGCTGCGGCCGCGCCAATTGAGGAACGAACCGGTATTCAGCGGTGGGACATTGGTGACCTCCCTCGGGTCGTCGAATGGTCGACAGCAGGGGAGACTCTCACGGCGTACCCGACCCTGCTCGATCGAGGTGACAGCGTGTCGTTGCGGTTGGTCACTTCGGAGGAATTAGCCGACCGACTCCTACACGAGGGGGTGCGGCGGCTGCTGCTGCTGACGACACCACCAGCACGCGGCGCGTTACGTCGCCTTATCGATAACCCCCGCCAGCTCGCGCTGTCACAGTTGGGAATCGGCCCCGAGTCGCTCCTCGATGACGCAATCACCTGTGTTGCCGACTCGGTTATCGAGCGCCTTGGCAGCAGCCGTTCATCAGGCGAATTTCAGACCCTCGTCAAGACGTTCGATGTCGAGGCGCCTATGCGTCTCGTCGACGCGGTCGTGACGGGCCTGCGAATTGTTGATGCCGCAGCTGCAATCATGACAACGCTCGAACGGCTCCGTGCGCCCGCCGCCGCGACGACGAGGGCTGACGCACACGACCACCTCCGAAGGCTCGTCGGCGTCTCGATGCTGAGTCGTGTCGGCGAACGACGGCTGGCTGACCTTGAACGTTGGGTAGCGGGTATTGCATATCGCCTCAGCCACCTCGCTGGCCATGTCGATCGCGACATCGCTGCAACCCACGAAGTTCAGAGCCTGGAGTCGCTACTTGACCGCCGGCTTTCTGCCTTTCCCGCACACGCCGAACCGCCATTCCTTCGCGAAATTGGCTTCGACATTGAGGAGGTACGAATTTCACTTTTCGCGCAAGACCTCGGTGTGAGACAGCAGGTGAGCGCGGCACGTGTGCGACGTGCGCTGAACGAGGTGCAACGATAACGGTATGGATCTTTCGACGATGACCTACGAGGTGACCGACGGCGTTGCGCATATTCGGCTCACGCGCCCTGAAGGAGCAAACGCGATGAATGCCGATTTTTCGCGTGACCTACGTGAAGTAATGATTGCGATTGAACATGACGACGACGTTCGATCTGCTTCGTTCACCGCAGAAGGAAAGGTGTTTTGCGCAGGTGGCGACCTGAAATATTTCGACACACTCGGCGATGGTCTCCCCGCAGCAGCATCAGGTTTGCTCAACGACTACCACGCAGCGACCTATCGAATGAATCGGATTCCGAAGCCAGTCGTCGCAGGTGTTCGAGGTGCCGCCGGTGGTGCCGGGCTGTCATTCGTGTGTGCATTCGATCTGGTCGTTGCCGGAGAATCTGCGAAATTCACGATGGGGTACACGAAAGCGGCGATGACGCCGGACGGAACATCAACGTATTTCCTTGCCCGACACATTGGTTTACGTCGTGCGATGGAGTTGACCTTGACCAATCGGGTACTCACGGCCGCCGAGGCTCGCGACTGGGGATTGGTCAACATCGTTGTTCCCGACGACGAGGTCGACGAGACGGTGTCTGCGCTTGTGACCGGTTTCGCCAAGGGTCCAGCAGCAACGCTCGGTGCAGCGAAGCGACTGATCTATGAGGGTTACGAATCGTCGCTCGAGGAGGCCGGAGAGCGCGAGGCGCACATGATCGCGAAGATGATGCGTTCCCACGATGGTCGCGAGGGCATCAACGCGTTTGCGACGCGACGAGAGCCGCAATATCGCGGCTTCTAACGAACTTGTTTGCTACTTGCCGGCGAGTCGCTCGACGGTGGCAGCAAACTCGGCAACCGTCGATGAGATGATGTCGTCGACCGAACGGATCCGATCGATTCGACCCGCAACTTGACCGGTAAGCGCGAGTGCGGCGTTCATATCCCCGCCGAAATACAGCGACTGTGCGTCTCCAAAGTCGGCAAACACGTTGTGTTCTGAGCCAACGAGGGCCGATGATCGATCGGTTCGAAGTGCTCGAAGCGCCGGTGAATGGCGCTCATTGAGAAACAGCGTGTCGGTTTCCGCGGCATCCACGATCGACTGCTTCCAGTTGTTGTGCACCGGTGACTCGGCGGCGGCAACCATCTGTGTTCCCATTTGAATACCTTCGGCTCCAAGGGCAAATGCTGCAGCCATTGTTGCGCCATCGCAGAATCCGCCGGCTGCGATGATCGGCACGTCCACACGAGAGCGAATGAGCGGTAGGAGCACCATCGTCGACACGGGGGTCGGGCTCTTGAACCCTCCACCTTCGCCGCCTTCGACGACGAGGCCGTCAACTCCGGCATCGACAGCTTTGAGTGCTGCTTGCAGCGTTGGTACGACGTGGTAGACGGTGAGACCGGCTGCTTTCAGCACTCCTGTGTACTTCGTCGGCGAGCCTGCCGAGGTCGTCACAAACTTCACGCCTTGTTCGATCACAAATTCGGCGATGCCGGGGTCGCGAACGAACGCCTGGGCGATGTTGACACCGAACGGGTTGTCGGTGAGATCTCTCATCTTGCGGATTTCATCTTTCACCGCGTCAAGCTCGCCTGACGAGGTTTCGATAATGCCGCACGCACCGGCTTTTGAGACTGACGAGGCGAGCGCGCTTCGTGCGATCCAACCCATCGGGGCTTGAACGATCGGGATGTCAACGCCAAGGTCTCTGGTCACACGATTGTGCTCCGGCAAGAACGCGGTGGGTAAAGCGGCAGAAGACATCGGCATGACCATCCTTTCGTCAAGCATGAACGCAGCCGAATGACTACTTCAATGCTCCAGCAGAAACTTCGGCAATGTTAGGTGTGACACCGACTCTATGTTGATGTTGGCGTTTGGTGGTAGGAAGTCTCTGTGAGAACCGTTGCAGCCGGGATCGGTGCGCTTGCCTGTGTATGGGTGGCATCGTGCGCACCTTCGGACGTCGCAACGAGTTCGCCAGACCTTCAGTCACCGGCGGTGGAGACGGCCTCGCCGTCGGTGACGACAACGGTGCTCTCGGAGACTGACCGCTCGACCTACTCAACCACGACCACCCTGATCAGCACGTCAACCACGACAACATCGGGGTCAACGATGGTGGTGAACGCGACCACAAGCACGGTGCCATTGGTGCTCGCGATCGGTAGCGAACGCGCCTCGTTTCCATCACCCGCCGACATCGTGTTTGGTCACTCCGTGCTCGATGAACCGCTCGTCGTGGCGAGGCGCGGCGACACAACGGGCGCGCGAATTCTCATCATCGGATCGATTCATGGAGATGAGGATGCTGGCGTAGCGATCGTTAATTCCCTCATTGAGGGTGAGACTCCACCGGGTATCGAACTCTGGCTTGTCCCGACGATGAATCCGGACGGCAATCAACTGCAACAGCGACACAATGCCAACGGCGTCGACCTCAACCGAAACTTCCCTGAGCGATGGGCTCCACTCGCCGAGCCCGGCAACTGGCAATACGCGGGTCCCACAGCCGCCAGCGAACCCGAAACAGCGGCGATGGTTGCACTCGGCGAGATGGTCTCACCCGATCTCGTGCTCTGGTACCACCAAGACCTGTTTCGCATCACGCCCACCACGGGTCGCAACGGTGAGATTCGAGCGAGGTACGCCGAACTCACCGGACTGCCGTTGCTCACTGTCTCAGGTGGCACCTACACGGGAACGGCATCACAGTGGTCACGAACAGTGACGACGTCGAACGGAACGGGCTTCACGATCGAACTCGGACCGTCGTTGACCGAAGATGAAGTTCGTATTCACGCCGACGCGGTGCGTGCGGTCGCGACAGAATTTTTCTCGGCGAACTAAAGGACCGCACTAGCGGTTTGGTCGGTTGAACCAGTTGCCCGAAGGAATCGGCGTGAGGTCAAGCCCAGTTCCATATGCGTAGGCCCATGCGGTGACGCCGGACAGCGTGAGGACCGCGACTCGACGGTACAGACCGAGCACCGTGTCCTCTTCGACATCGAGCCGTCGGAGCGCCTCCTCGTAGGTGTCGGCTCGGAGTTGATAACGCCGCCCCTGCACAGTCGACGGCTCGTTCGCGTCGAAGATTGCCGCCGGGTAGTCCAGCCCGGTGTCAAATAGCAGTCCGTGCACCGCGTCGGCAGTGCCGTCATCGACGACAAACTGCTGGAGTAGTGGCCATCGAACGTCACCGGGCAGCAACGTGCCGTAGACGAACAGATCCGAGGGTTGGGCTGATCCTGTCACTCGTCTTCGTCGACGTGTCCGGGAACCATGATTGCGGTACCGATGAGTGCGGCGAGCACCGAGGCAACGACGACGCCGAGACGAGCATCCTCAGCGAAGATGGATTCGCCGTACGCAAGTTCAGCGACGAACAGCGACACAGTGAACCCGATTCCACCAAGTGCGGCGGCGCCAATGACGTAACGCGGGGTCACTCCCTTTGGCAGCACGCCGATACCGAGTTTCACGGCGAGCAAGGTGATGCCTGCGATGCCGACGGTCTTCCCGATGACGAGTCCGAGGATGACACCCCAAGTAACTGCACCGGTGATCATCTCGCCAAGTTGGTCTGCCTTGAGCTGAACACCTGCATTCGCAAGCGCAAAAATTGGCACGACGATGAACGCGGACCATGGATGTAGGCGGTGCTGTAACCACTCGACGATCGACACCGTCGCTCGCGCTTGGCGAGAAATTTCGTAGGCAGCTTCGAAGCCGGGGTGCTCTGCGAGCGAGGCTTCGTCGACGAGCACCCGAGTTCGCCGTGGGGCAACAGGTGCCAAGAGACCGAATGCCACGCCAGCAAGAGTCGGGTGGATATGCGCTTCGTGAAGTGCGAACCAACACAATGCGCCAAGTGCGAGATAGGCGCCGATAAACGGAACACGTGAGCGAATTGCCGCTGCCGCCACGACTGATGCGATCGCAATTGCAAGCCAGATGAACGACACGCCTTCCGAGTAGAACACCGCGATCACGAGAATCGCTCCGATGTCGTCCACGATGGCAAGGGCGAGAAGAAATACCTTGGCCCACGACGGCGCTCGCGTTCCGAGCATCGTGACGACCCCAACGACGATCGCAATATCGGTTGCCATTGGGATGCCCCATCCGTGGGCACCCTCGCCACCGGCGTTGATGATCGCGAAGATGCCAGCGGGAACGATCATGCCGCCGAATGCGCCGATGATTGGAAGTGCTGCTTGTCGCGGGTCGCGGAGTTCGCCTTCGGTGAGCTCGCGTTTGATCTCGAGCCCGGCGACGAAAAAGAACAGCACCATGCCGAGGTCGTTCACCCACTCCCGCAGGTTGAGCTCGAGGCTTCGTCCGGCGACATCAAGTGCGATGTGCGAGTTCCAGAGGTCGTGATAGGAGGTGCTCCACGGTGAGTTCGCCCACACGATCGCGATCGCAGCGAAGACGATGAGCAAAATGCCGGCGCTCGCCTCTTTGTGCAGAAAATCAACGAGCGGCCGAATCGCTTGGGGGGCCGAGTACTTGTCTTGTTCGACAGGTTGGGGGGTCGACGTGCTTGTCATGGCACCTCAGTATCGCAGCGTTCGGCCGCCGAACCTCAGACTGATACGTTCGGTTTCATGGCAGGTCACTACGAAGCACGCGTTTCCGAACGCGGCGATGGTCGGTACGTCAACGCTGTCGCGATGAGGCATCACACCTTGGTCAGCGACGAACCGGAACGTCTCGGGGGAGACGATTTGGGGCCCAATCCGTTTGACCTACTGTGCGCCTCGCTCGGCGCGTGCAAGTCGATCACGATGCGAATGTACGCCGAACGCAAAGGGTGGAGCGTCGATCATCTTGAGGTCACCGTGACCCACCGTCGTGAACGCGGAGTTGACTCGTTCATCTGTCAACTGTCGATCGACGGTGACCTCGCTGACGAGGAACGAGCCGAACTCATCGAGGTTTCTCGACGTTGCCCAGTTCAAAAGGTGCTGTCGCAGGCGACTGTCGTAGAAACCGTTGCGTGATGGCATCGATCGAGGAACAGGTCGCGCTGCTTGCTGGCTCGGATACATGGCACACCCCTGCATCACTCGACGTGCCGGCCATTCGAATGACAGATGGACCCGCTGGCGCTCGTGGTACCTCATGGACCGGGCCACGATCAGCGGTATTTCCGTGTGGCAGCGCTCTCGGGGCCACATTCGATCCTGCACTCATTCGTGAGGTTGGTGTTGCCTTGGGGCGCGAAGCCCGATCGAAGTCAGCGCAGGTATTGCTTGCGCCAACGGTCAATCTGCATCGAACACCGATTGGCGGCAGAAATTTTGAATGCATGAGTGAAGACCCGGTGCTCACCGCGAATATCGCCGAGGCGTATGTGCGGGGCGTCCAGTCGGAGGGGGTTGCCTGTTGCATCAAGCACTTCGTTGGTAATGACACCGAATTTCAGCGCATGACAATTTCGAGTGACATCGATGAGCGAACCCTGCGAGAGAATTACCTCGTCCCATTCGAGGTGGCGGTTCGTGCCGGCGTGTACTCGGTGATGACCGGCTACAACCGGCTCAACGGTGTGTTCTGTGCGGATCATGAGTGGTTGTTGCGGACTGTGCTTCGCGGCGAATGGGGATTCGATGGTGTCGTCGTATCGGACTGGTTTGGGTTGCACTCCACTGTTGAAGCCATCGTTGCCGGTGTTGACATTGAGATGCCCGGACCAACTCGTCATCGAGGCCAGCTCCTTGTCGATGCCGTCAAGGGCGGTCGCGTCGCGGAACAACTCGTGTCCGAGGCTGTTGACCGTGTCCGTCTCCTTGCACAACGAACGTCGGCGAGCGAAAGTGATGGCAGCGAATCGAGTCTCGGCACCGATGACATTCGCGAGATCCAACATCGTGCGGCGGTTGCGTCGATGGTGTTGCTCAAAAATGACAGTGCGACGTTGCCGTGGGCGAAAGACGATGTCGCTGACATCGCACTGATTGGTCCCTATGCCTCGCAGGGTCGTCCGCAGGGTGGAGGAAGCGCAAAAGTCTTGCCGAACTGGGTAGCGCCGGTTGGCGAGTCGCTCCAAGGACGAGGGCTGAAGGTTGAGTGGGCTCAAGGGTGTTCGATCGAGCGATTCCACACCCCCGTTCGGGGGGAGTTTGATGTTGAGATCACCGATGTCGACGGCAATATTGAGCATCGGATGTTCCGATCGTCGAGCGCGTTCTGGCAACAGGCACCTGTCGACGGCTTGTCACTTACCTTCGGCGCGGTCATGCGTGGCACGTTCACGCCAACCGAATCGGGAGTGTGGACGATCGGTTGTCGATCGATCGGGGAATGTCACATGCTCATCGATGGCGTCGAGGTGCTCGCGATTGATGCCGGTGACGTCGGTGGAAGCATGTTCGACTACGGGTCACCCGAACGGTTTGGTTCGGTCGAACTTGTTGCCGATGAACCGGTCGACATCGAACTTCGCTACCCGATCGCACCACATCCAGGAATTCGGGGATTTACCTTTGGGTTGCGGCCGCCCGAGACACGAGATCTCATCGCTGAGGCCGTCGACCGTGCGGCAACAGCTGATCGAGTCGTCCTCGTCGTCGGTACTGACGATGACTGGGAAACCGAAAGCGAAGACCGTTCGACGATCACACTGCCCGGACGACAGGATGAACTCATCAGCGCAGTCGCAGAAGTGAATTCGAATGTGGTTGTTGTGGTGAACGCTGGTTCGCCTGTGGCCATGCCGTGGCTTGATGAGGTCCAGGCGGTGCTCCATATTTGGTTCCCGGGTGGAGCGCTCGGCACTGCACTGGCTGACGTGCTCCTCGGGGATTGCGATCCCGGTGGCCGCTTGCCGGTGACATTCCCCCGAACGCTTGACCGCACGCCAGCTGCCGCGTGGTACCCGGGGCTTGATGGTGTCATGCAGTACGGCGAGCGTCGGTTGATCGGCCATCGCTGGTGGCGTGCAGTTGATGAAGTACCACTGTTCTGGTTTGGACATGGCCTGTCCTACTCCTCATTCGAGGCGACCGTCAAGAACGTTGTCGGCTCGCCAACCGACGGCGTTGTTGTGCATCTCAACATTTGCAATACCGGCGACCGTTACGGCACGCATGTTGTTCACTCGTTCACCTCGTACGACGGAGATCATCCCGATATGGACGACGAGTTCCGCTACGCCGGTTCAGTCAAGGTATGTCTGGAGGGCGGGGAATCGATCGATGTCGAGATCGAACTTGACCCTCGTCGGTTCCAATCTTGGCTCGCCGACGAGTGGAGTACCCCTCGTGGCGACTACTGCGTGCACATCGGTCGCTCAGCCGGTGATACCGAAGTCGTCGCTCGATTGACGGTCTGAAGCTAGTTCTGCGTTGAGTTCCGCGGCAAACAACGCGACGGTTGCGTGAATCGCAAGCCAGCCGGTAATCGCAAGTACCGAGGCGAAGGTGCCGTAAACGCCTTGCGCTCCTGCGAGTAGCCGTGCGACGATCGTCGAACCGAGCACCTGAAGCGTGGTGTAGGCGAGCCCTGCCGCAAGCGCGCCAGGCCAGACGTGTGCAAACGTCGTCTCAGCCGAGGTGAGATAACGAAACATTGAGCCAACCACAAATGTGTTGATTGCAACGGTGCCAAGCGCGAGCAGCACACTTGAAACCACGTTGATGTCGGTGTGGGTTGCAAGCGTTGTGAGCGCAAGCGACGCGACCTGTCCCACACCGATGATTGCAACACCGACAAGGGCGTGGACTCGGGCGATCACCGCGCTGTGTCGGCGGTCGGCAGGCACGCCGACAATGTCATCGAGCGCGACTTGCACGATGACGAAGGCCCGTGTCGATCCCCAAATTGCGCCGAGTACTCCAATGACGAGGGCGAATCCGCTTCCGCGCAGACCACCCGATTCGGACAGCACCTCGCGCCCAATGACCGGAATATCTGACACTGCAGAGTTGATGATGTCGGCACGAAGCGAAGGGTTGCCTTGGAGCACAAAGCCAAGCACCGTTGTTGCCAGCAGGAGCGCTGGAAACAGGGTGAGAAACCCGTAGTACGAAATGAGGGCCGCGTGGTGTGCGCCGCGATGAGCGCGATAGCGAAGGGTTGAACGTACGAGCACGTCGACGGGTCGATGTTGGCGAAGTCGCAATGCAACGTTGCGGAGGTGTCTCACAGCAGCGTCCAATCGATGGGAGTGAGGCCTGAGGCAACGAGGTGGGCGTTGGTTCTCGAGAACGGTCGTGACCCAAAAAATCCGTTTCGTGCCGACAGTGGTGACGGGTGAGCGGACTCGATAATGAAGTGTCGTGATGTGTCGATCATTAATGATTTTCTTCTCGCCGCCGCTCCCCACAACACAAAGACGACCGAGTGCGGTTTGTCGTTCACGGTGCGAATCACACGGTCAGTGAATCGTTCCCAACCCTGCCCCTGATGGGAAGCGGCGGCATGTGCTCGAACGGTGAGTGTCGTGTTGAGCAGGAGCACTCCTTGGGTTGCCCACGATGTGAGATCGCCGTGCACCGGTTGGTCACAACCAATGTCATCGGCGAGTTCACGGTAAATGTTCGCAAGCGATGGGGGTAACCGCGTTCCGCGGCGCACCGAAAAGCACAGCCCGTGCGCCTGCCCAGGTCCGTGGTACGGGTCCTGTCCAAGAATGACGACGCGGGTACTTGCGAACGAGGTGAGGTGCAGTGCCGCGAAGACTTCGCTATCGGGTGGGAACACCTCGTGACGAGAACGCTCCTGAGCGACGAACGACATGAGGTTCGCCCAATACGGCTCGTCGAATTCACTTCGGAGGAGGGGGTTCCAGTCGGTCGTCATGCGTTATTCCCATCGTATGAGTGTCACGTACCATGGCGTGGTGCGAGCACGAGAACTTGGGGCTGAAGCCCTCACTGGAATCGAACGAGTCCGATTCATTCCGGGTGAAACGCCGCTCGAGCAAGGCCCTGTGCTGACCTCTGGCGCGCAATTGTGGATGAAACGTGACGACCTCACGGGGCTCGGACTCGGTGGCAACAAGGTTCGAAAGCTCGAGTTCCTGCTCGCCGACGCGCTCGCGTCCGGCGCGCGTTGCGTCGTGACGTTCGGGTACGCGGGGTCCAACCATGCCGCCGCC
>JALRBS010000035.1 GCA_023262325.1 Ilumatobacteraceae bacterium
CCCCGATTCGGCAATTCGTCGCTGCGCGTTCTGACCTGCCGAGAATGCAGCGAGACGGTCTTCTCGAAGTGCGACGTAGCGAAGCGTTCGCGCCCTCCCGACAAGCCGCTGCCGTGGGAGCAGCGGTCGCAGACCAGAGAGAAAACTGTTCATGATGCGACGGTTCTGCAACTGGTGGGTGATCGTTGCGACTGAAACCTGCTGGAGCATCGAGCGCAACTCATCGTCGAGAACATCAGGAATGAAATCGGATTCCATCTTGTCGGTCACCTCGGGGTTATCGGGAACGAAACAAATCGCTCGTCGGTGTAGAACTCGCGGCTGCGGTGCGCACCCTCGCGACCGACACCACTCAAGCGCATCCCGCCGAATGGCTGTCGAAGATCTCGGTCAAAGCCGCTGTTAATCCAGATCATTCCGGTTGAAAAACGTTGCGCGACGTATTGGGCCGTGTGCTGTGACCCGGTCCATGCGTATCCAGCAAGCCCATATTCGGAATCATTCGCAATGGCGAGCGCTTCGTCGACATCAGAAAATTTCATGATGACTGCAACCGGTCCAAAGATTTCTTCGCGACAAATTCGAGCCGAATTATCGACCTCGACGATGGCGGTCGGCGCGACGTAGTAGCCACGTTCGATTCCTTCAGGACGGCTACCTCCGAAGAGCACTTTGCCTTCGGCTCGCGCCAACTCGAGGTAACCCATCACCCGTTCGTATTGCCCCTTTGAGACGAGTGGACCAACTCGAGTTGAGGGATCGTTCGGATCACCGACGGTGAAGCGTTGCGCAGCACGCTCAAAGCGTGCAACGAACTCGTCGAATACGCCGTCTTGCACGAGTATTCGCGAGCCGGCGACACACACCTGACCGGTGTTATTAAAAATTCCAGCTGCCGCAGAGGGGACAGCGCGATCGAGATCAGCGTCGTCGAAGATCATCGTGGCTGACTTGCCCCCGAGCTCAAATGACGTCCGCTTGAGCTGGGTTGCGCAACGACCCGCAATATCCATTGCAGTGCGCGGCGACCCGGTAAACCACACACCGACGACATCAGGATGTTCAACCAACGGAACGCCCGCCTCAGCACCAAACCCAAGCACCGTGTTGTAGACACCATCAGGAAGTCCCGCTTCGACGAAAATTTCGCACAGCACACTGATCGACAACGGGGAGAGTTCTGACGGTTTGTGCACTGCCGAGTTTCCGTAGGCAAGGCATGGAGCCATCTTCCATGTCGACAGCATGAATGGACCGTTCCACGGCGTGATCAAACCGAAGACCCCTGACGGGTCCGACATCGTGTAGGTCAGTAAGTTGTCGTCTCGGTTAAAGGCGCGTTGTTCAGCGAGTTCTTGCTCCTCAGCGAAGAATCTGAAGTTCCATGCCGACCGTTCGATGACAGGATGCGGGCCTGCGTGGGGTGGCCCGACCGGAGAACCCATTTCGAGCGTCTGCAAGGCGCGAATTTCGTCCGAACGTGCCTCGATGAGATCAGCAACTTTGAAGAGCACCTTGCGGCGGTGAGCCGGCTTTGCCCTCGACCATTCGCCCGAACGAAATGCATCAGACGCTGCCCGCACCGCTCGATTCACGTCGTCGGCATCGCCGCGTGCAACCACAGCGGCGACCTCTTCAGTCGCCGGGTTGATGACGTCAAATGTGCCACCATTGACCGAGTCGACATTGAGGCCAGCGATGTGATGTCGATAGGTCGTCGTCACGACGTCTCCTTTCCCCCAGTCCGTCAAGACTATTCATTCCGTGTCGGGCGACTCTCAGCCGAGATTCGACGCTTCGGTCGTGGACAGGGTCTGCGACACTGGAACTGATGACATCGCCATTTCGAACAACGATCGATCACGCTGACGGCAGGATTTCAGGCCCGTGGCGCTCCCCCCGTCAGATGCTCGGGGATCAAACCTACGACGGCCATGTCAGCGTGCACGACGACGCAATGGCCGCCGACCTCGGACTTCAGGGCGCTCCAATCGAAGGACCCACACATTTCAGTCAATTTGATCCGTTGGGATTCGAACTCTTCGGTGACGAGTGGTTTCGGCAGGGCTGTATCAGCGCGCATTTCGAGAACATGGTGATCGAGGGGGAACAGGTACGGGCGCACGCTCACCGAACGAGCGATCTGTCAGCGGATGCCTGGGCGGAAAAGCCCGATGGATCGCGGGTACTCACCGCAACCCTCACGATCGGGGGTGCCACACGGCTGCTCGATGAACGACTTGAACGGGCCACCACCGCCGATCCAGGCGATCTCTACATCGTCGACCGGCTCGAGGTTGGAATGTCAACCGGACCAGACGATGCAACACTCGACTCCACGTCATCGAACGGCGACCTCTACCCGTTCTCGCTAGCCGACAAACTTGCCGCCATTACGGAACCCTGCGAGTGGTATCACTCACCCGAGAGCCCGTTCTTCGCCGCCGTGGTTCCAACCGAGATGTTGAGCGTGATGGCGCACCGAAATGGCAACCACCTTCCCGTTCGCGGTCCATCGGTTGGCCTGTTCATCGACCTCGAGGTACGGCGTCTCACCCCAATTCTCGTCGGCGAGACATACGACGTTGATCACACCGTGCTGGCCCGCGGGCAGAGCCGAAAGGTCGAGAGTTTTTGGACACGTTCAACCATTCGAAACGTCGCTGGACTCCCGGTCGCTGAGGTGTTGCTCCATCAGGGAGTGTTCAAAGCATCATTTGCCGATTACCCGATCTGAGGGGTCGTCGCAGTCGTAGCCTGAGCGCAATGAGCCGATCAGCCTCAAGCCAGCAGCCTCTCTCGTGGTGGCGTCATGCCATCGTCTATCAGGTCTACCCGCGGTCGTTTCGTGACGCGAACGGTGACGGCACCGGTGATGTCGAGGGCATCAGGCTGCAACTCCCCTACCTTTCAGCGCTCGGAGTTGACGCGATCTGGATGAATCCGTGGTACCCATCGCCGTTGCTCGACGGCGGCTACGACGTCGCCGACTATCGAGACATTGCACCACGGTTCGGCACGCTTGACGACGCGCGCCGGCTGATCGCCGAGGCTCACGACCACAACATCAAGGTCATTGTTGACCTCGTCCCAAATCACACCTCGTGGGAACACGAGTGGTTCAAGGCGGCACTCGCCGGTGGACCCGGTTCGCCAGAGCGTGAGCGATACATCTTTCGACCCGGATCGGGTCCGAACGGTTCGCTTCCGCCCAACAACTGGGTTTCGGTCTTCGGCGGCTCAGCCTGGACACAAACAGAGGATGGCGAGTGGTACCTCCACCTCTTCGACATCAGCCAGCCCGACCTCAACTGGAATCACCCCGCAGTACGTGAGGAGTTCAGATCAATATTTCGATTCTGGACCGACCTTGGTGCCGACGGTTTCCGCGTCGACGTCGCGCATGGCCTCATTAAGGATCAGACCTTCCGAGATGTTGACGACCCCGATAAGGCGCTCACCGTGTCAATCGGTGACGATCACCCACATTGGGATCGCGATGAAGTGCACGAGATCAACCGTGAGTGGCGCGCCGTGCTCAATGAGCAGGAGGCTCGACTCGGGCGTGAACTCATGATGGTGGCCGAGGCCGGCGTCAGTCCGGAGAGCCTGCCGTTGTATCTCAGACCCGACGAATACCACCAGGCATTCAATTTTGATTTCCTTGAATGTCCTTGGGACCGCGACGAGATGGTCGACCGAATTTCGGATGCAATCGCTCGTGCCGACGCAGTCGGTTCGGCCTCAACATGGGTGCTGTCAAACCACGATCGCGTCCGACATGCAACCCGTTATGGCCTTCCGGTGGACACCGATAACAACGAGTGGCTCATGCATGGCCCGTACGAGATTCTCGACGCGGATCTCGGTCTGCGACGCGCCCGAGCCGCCACGTTGCTACTCCTCGCACTCCCTGGTTCGACCTACGTGTATCAAGGGGAAGAACTCGGCTTGCATGAGGTATACGACCTGCCGCACGACGTGCTCGACGATCCCGTGTGGGCCCGCTCGGAGCACACCTTCAAAGGTCGAGATGGTTGCCGAGTACCAATGCCATGGACGGCTGATGGACCATCATTTGGATTTGGCTCAGCGGGCTCGTGGCTCCCTCAACCAGCGTCATTCGCCACCGTTGCCGCATCGGCGCAAGACGGTGTTACCGGCTCGACCCTCGAGTTATATCGAGCAGCGATTGCTCTACGTCGTGAACTCTGGGTGAACGCTCCCGACCTCGTCTGGGACAACGAGGAGCGCAACAACGTGTTGTCATTCACACGCGGATCACTGAGGTGCGTCATCAATCTGGGCGATGATGCAACAGACCTGCCGCACGGCGATCTCGTGTTGAGTTCAAATGATGTCACCGGCAGCGTGTTGCCCGGCAACACCGGGTGCTGGCTTCGCAGCTAGGACCACCGCGCAACGTCAACAGAACGAATTGAGCGCGTCCTTCGCAATGCTCACGATGCGATCAATGTGCTCGTCGGTCACGACCATCGGTGGCGCGAATAACAACGCGTCGCCGACCGACGGACCGGATCCCGCCGGATACACCCACATGCCACGTTCGACGCATGCCTCAACGACTGGTCCTGCTGTTAGTCCGTGCAACTCGACACCGATCATCAGACCTCGA
>JALRBS010000213.1 GCA_023262325.1 Ilumatobacteraceae bacterium
GTCCAATAGATCTGGAAGAGTCCGACGCAGCACACACCGTTGTCAACATCGGCGCGATAGTTGCTCTCCCGCCACGCAATCTTGAGAGCACGCTCTTCAAGATCATCTGGCCAAACCGAGCGAATAATTGCCTCGGCCTGACTATTTGATGGGGCTGGCGGAATAACTTCTGCTGTCGTTGTCACCGGGGCCGCAGTCGTCGACGGTGCTGCTGCCACCGTTGTGGACGGGATGACTACCCGCACTCCGGGCGGTAGACACAACTCATCTCCGGCGTACAACATGTCGCCTCTCGAGGCACGATTGGTTGCAAGTAACTGGCTTGTCCCGATCGACGCTCGATCTGCGATGAGTGTCCATGAATCCCCAGAGCGCACAACGTAGGTTGACCCACAAACCGGGGAAGTCGTCGCAACTTCGCGCGTCGCGAGTGCGGTCACCGATGGAGCAGATGTGGTTGCAATCGTCGTGTCGGGAACCATCGGGGTAGACGAAGTAGAGATAAACACTGAGCTTGTCGAAACCACCGACTCGACGGAATTTGCTTGCACTTGAGGCACATTGGACGACACCGCTTGCCGGTCGGTCGGCGTAGTTGGTGTGACATCGCTCAACTGTTTAGGAACAGATATTTGAGTTGACGCTGACAGTGCATTCGCGTCGTCACTCGTTCTGCGTGTTGTCCACGCAACTGGGACAACGAGCGCAAACCCAACAACGATGAGCACGAGGCGACTCACAAAAGGGTCAAGGTTGAGAAGAGACCAACGCTCACGTGCGATCTCAACAGGTCGTGTCTGAGCGAGGCGATCAATTCCCGATGGGCGAGTGGGTGCATCAGGGTCGACATCATGAGATTTCCTCTCCCAAGATGTCGATTCATTCCAAAAATTGGCAGCGTTGTCTTGACGAACCTGCCTGCGCTGCTGGCGATTACGTTGACGGTCGTTCTGACGACGGGGAGATGGGCGACCACTCCACATGACGAAAGTCTGACTGGTTTGTCATCATTTCGCAACATTTCTCTTCCGGCTGACCCGACAATCTCTTCATCTCTGTGGAAAATGTGATCACATTCCGCTGAACACGGCTGGTGCTGCGGCTGAAGAGTTCCAACGAGCACCGCTTCGTCGTGCCATCACACGCAAATCCGGCACGCGATGCGCAACAAAAAGAAAACGTGCCGAGCCCGAAGGCCCGGCACGTCCCTTGCGGAGAGGGTGGGATTTGAACCCACGGACCACTCGCGTGGTCAACGCCTTAGCAGGGCGCCCCATTCGGCCGCTCTGGCACCTCTCCGGTTCGTGCAAGTGTACCGAGGCACGGTCGTCGGGCGACTGGCGACGATAGGTTGGAGATCGGAACGGTGGCAGAGCGGACAAATGCAGCCGCCTTGAAAGCGGCCGGCCCAAAAGGCCCGGGGGTTCGAATCCCTCCCGTTCCGCTCTTGCAGTTCGGCGTTAACCGAGCCAGGCGATCGCTCGATCAGCAGCATTCGCGCCGCACATTCCGTGCGCACCTGCCCCTGGAGGCGTCGATGACGAGCACAGGTAGACCCCTGGAATTCCGGTTGCGTACGGGTTTGTGCTCACTCGAGGGCGGAACACTGTCTGAAGAGGTGAGCCCGCTCCTCCAATGATGTCGCCGCCAACGAAGTTCTCGTTGTACTTCGACATCTCTGTCGTCGATCGGACCGCCGTTCCGACGACACGATCTCTAAACCCCGGTGCAAAGCGTTCAATCTGGGCGACGATCGCCTCAGTTGCGTCACCGGTATAACCATGAGGCACATGTGCGTACGCCCAGACCGGATGGATATCGCCAGCAGATCGGCTTGGATCGGCCAGATACTGCTGGCCCACTAGCACAAAGGGTCGCGTTGGCATCATGCCGTCAACAACCTCGCGTTCGATTGCGACGATCTCGTCAAATGAACCACCAAGGTGAACCGTGCCAGCCGAGCGCGGTTCTTCCGAAATCCACGGAATTCCACCTTCAACCGCAAAGTCAACTTTGAACGCTCCAGGGCCGTGCGTAAATGATCGATATGCACGAGCAACTCGCGAGGGAAGTCGATCACCAAGAATTCCTGCAGCTGCTGACGGAACGACGTCGAGCATCAACACATCGTGTGGTGGAAGGTCACCGAGCGATGTCACCCGCGTGCTCGTTTCAATCTGCCCGCCATGAGCAACGATGTCTGCCACAAGGGCATCCACAATTCGTTGTGTCCCGCCTTTCGCCACCACCCAGCCGTGAGCGTGAGCAGCCGCCGTCAACGTGACACCAACCGCGCTGGTCAGCGGGCGGTCAAGCCGCCAAAATGCGTGTGCTGCGACGCCTCCCCACAGCGCTTTCGCCTTCGGTGACTTCCACGCACGAGCGAGCACTGTCGCAGGCGGAAGCGCTCGAACGCCAAAGTTTGTCAGCATGAGTGGATGGTGAGGAACGCGCACGACTGGCTGAGAAATGTCAGTGAAGAGTTCATCAAATCGATTTCCCATCGATCTGAACATCTGCCGCCAGCGTCGCCCATCTGCTCCTAATAGTTCGTCGGTGGTGTCGAACGACTTCGCAAAGGCGCCCGCCGAACCGTCATCGAGAGGATGAGCGCAATCAATTTCCGGCGCGCACCACTCAAGCCCAGGAAGGTTGAGATCTTTGAAGAATGGCGAAGCTAACGCCATCGGGTGCACGGCCGAACAATGGTCATGTAGCAACCCGGGAGCAAGATACTCCGAGCTGCGAGCGCCACCACCAACCGTCTCCGACGCCTCGATCACGGTGACGTCGAGACCAGCACGCGCCATGCGAGCCGCAGCAGCAAGCCCATTTGGGCCACCGCCGACGACGATCGCGGTCGACATTCGTTTACGAGGTCACGAGGGAAATTCCCTCGCCTTTTGTATCTCGTCCACCATCACCTGGATACGCGTCACCAACAGGTGTGTACCCTTCTCGCTGCCAAGTAATGACATGCGGAACCAACCCATCCGGCAGGAATGGCTGCGTGTGATACGCGTCGTCGTTGTGGTACCAACCTTTTTCAACGACCCCAAGCGCGGCATCGATCACGCGATACTGAACCTTCTTTGAGAACAACGGCTGCGATTCCGTGAAGACGACACGAAGGTCTCCTGGTTCGTAGTTGCATCGCTCTTGAACAGCCTCGATGAGGCGCTCATCGTTGCAGTGAGCATCACCAAAGTTCCAGCCAAGTAGGACGTTGCCAAGGAACTCTCCTTCACGAAGCACTCGTGTGTCCATGTCGTCATTGTGTCGCATGTGAAGAGTGATGTGCATCCGTCCCATCGGGTGCATCATTCTGAATGCAATTGCCTTCTGAATAAACACTTCAGAAATTTCCTTACCAAAGATCGGGATGATCTGGTCGATCTGGTTGTCGGCCGCCTTCACAATTCGCTCGTTGATGCGGTCTTCCTTTTCCTTATCAACGAATGCCCACGTTGTTGAGGCCCAGTTGCCGGCGTACTGCTTCATCCCAATGAGGAACGACACGTACTGCGGCCAGAACGCACCCAACACAATTCCGAAGAGGCCGACCACGAGCACCGGGATGAGCAAGAGCGGTTGAATATCGCCAACACCCCAGCCATCGCCCGCAGGAAAGTTTGCGAACAAAAAGCCGGTACAGAAAATGAAGAAGACGTTCCATTCGAGCGGAACCGCAAGAGGGATCGTTGAAATGATGAACGTATGGAGCGCCCAGATCGACAAGATGCCGATCCACGTCAGCCAGGGCCATGGCGAGAACAGCAGAACCATCGGCATGACGAGTTCACAGGTCGTGCCGCCAATATGTGCAATGAGGTGAGTCGCATTCGACGGCCGAAGATCATTCGGGTAATCCTTCACCGTCGCCATACGGAGCTTGCGTGAACCATTCCACGGGGTGTTATTGATCATCACCGACACCGTTGACGAGAAGCCATGGTTGAACTTCGAAATTCCGGCTCCCATCCAGACAATGACAATGAAAATTTTTGCCGCAACAACCATGTCCACCCACGAGGGGAAGAACGCAAAGGCCAACATCGTTGGGACGTACTGCTCGGCGCGTGACGCCAAGAACACACATTTGTCACGCAACCCCATCAGGCAAATGAGCGCGGCATACACCACGAATGGCCAGCGCGGCATCACACCAGCAGTGCCCTCGGGTAAACCTGGAATCTGTTCGCCCGAGAGGAACAGCATCATCACCAGCCAGAACACGATGAGTTTGTAGAGGCCGGTGTCCCACGGTGTGCGTCGGTTGCCTTTGGTGAGTGGCACATGATTCGGATACGGCGGGACTCTCAGCGTGTCGTTCTGCCACCAGTAGAGGCTTTGGCCGATCGGTGGGTCGAAGTGGAACGCCATCGGGCCGCAAGTTGCGGCAAACCCGAGGATCTCCATCAGCACGGTCCAGATCATCAGCTTCTGGTAGAGGATTGGTTCGTCCCACCAACCGCCAATGTCATTGAATTCGAGGCCTGCGGTGAAGGATGCAGCGACAATCAGACCGAACAACGCGTAGAAGAAAATCTTCCACACGTAGAACATCGCTGTTTGTTTCGGCGTCCCGAAGCCTGCTTCCACCCAGTGCAACTGGAGAAGTTTCATTCTCGGCAAGAACGGGATCTTCGGAAATTCGTCGAGATCGACTGGTGGTAGATCAGCAGTGCGGTAGCCCATGTCGTTTCTTTCTGTGTCCTGTCAACTAGTCAATTAGTACTTGCGTCCTCGACGAATACGCATCTGCGAATCACGCCGATGTTGCTCATCATCAAGAATTTGGTCATCTTCTCCCGTGCGCCGACGTGACACCTGAGTGCCACTCAGTCGGCGCAACTCACGCTCTTTTACCCTCAGACGGCCCCATGCCTGCCGAACGTCTTTTCGACGCCGCCGTTCAATGTGATCTTCCTCCGACTCGGACGTACCCGCAAGGTAGGCCTCTTCGATTTCGTCAAGTCGAGAACGGGCTTCTTCACTTGTCATTTCCATTTGGATTCGCCCTCGCGACATCAAGTACACCCGGTCGCTGTACTTCAATGCCTTCCGAGCATGCTGCTCAACGATGAGCGCCCCGATGCCCTGCTCGTCTGCAGCCGTCCGAACCGCGCTCAGCAAACGATCAACAATCATCGGTGCAAGCCCCAACGACAATTCGTCAGCGAGCAAGAGGCCAGGATCGCGACTAAGGGCTCGACCAAGCGCAATCATCTGCTGCTCGCCGCCCGACAACATGCCACCTCGAATGTCAAGCCTCGGCTCAAGTGAGGGAAACAGTTCGAGCACCCGATCAACGCTGCCTCCACCAATCTTGATGTTGTCGCGCGCTGACATCTTGGTGAAAATGAGCCGATCCTCAGTGACCAATCCGATTCCGTTTCGAACCCGCTGATACATCGGCATGAATGTCGGAACGTTCGACAGCATGACGATCCCGTCCACCGGTGGTAACTGGCCAGCGATGGTGAGCAACGTGGTCGACTTGCCCGCGCCATTCGGGCCAAGCAGAGCAACGACCTCGCCCCGTTTCACCGTGATATTTGCTCCGGTAACCACCTCCCGGCCGAGATATCCAGCCTTGAGATTTCGGGTCTCAAGCAGATAAGGCGATTGTGCCTGCACGTACTCGCCAACGCCCGGTAAACCGGCCATCATCTCCGAGAAGTTCATGGTCTCTCTCACGCTTGACTCCCACTCGCCACCGGATGCTTTGGATCAATTCCCAAGTCGTCGTCGGACTGTTGGCCGAGATACGCCTCGATGACCGCCGGATCATTCCTGATTTCTTCCGGAGTTCCTTCAGCGATCTTGTTTCCAAAATCGATCACGACGACGCTGTCGCAAACTCCCATGACAAAGTTCATGTCGTGTTCGACGAGCAAGATTGCCATTCCCCATTCGTCGGCTAGTCGTCGAACAACGCGTGCTAGCTCAGCGCTTTCAACCGAGCTCAAACCAGCAGCCGGCTCGTCAAGCAAGAGCACGCTTGGATGCATCGCTACTGACCGGGCAATCGCCAGCAGTCTTCGCTTGCCATACGACAAGTCGCTGACCTCGCGGTGAAGATCCTCGTCAAGTTTGAACTCCTGGATTGCCCGCACAACCTCTGGACCAAATTTCGGGATGACCGGCCACACTAAATCTCGAAAATACGCAGAGAGGTTCTGGGGGTCTGCAGCAACGCTCAGATTTTCAAAGACAGTCGTGTCTTCAAAAAGTTCAAGAGATTGGAACGATCGTGCCATTCCCGCGTGCACGCGGGCATTTGCGTTCCCCTTGGAGATGTCAGTGCTACCAATTGAGACCCGGCCGGCGGCGGTCTCGGTGAATCCGGTGAGGGCATCAATTAGCGACGTCTTTCCTGCACCGTTTGGTCCAATCAGGCCAACTACCTGTCCAGGCTCGATCGAGAAGCCGACGCTATTCACCGCAGTCACGGTTCCGTACTGCACCGTGAGGTCTTCAACTTCCAACCGCTTCGGTGGAACTTTTTCACCCATGCGTTCCTCAGCGCGCTCGGACACTTCTTCCAACTTGATGAAGTACGACTCGCCGAACTTTTTCGTTCGCTTTAAAACCCGATGGGTTCGAGCCCACTCCGCTGCAACACCATCTGGGTTGTACAACACGACCAACAAAATGGAGATACCACTAATCAACTGAACAAACTCACCAACACCAGCCCATGTCGACTCCATCACTTCTTGGTTGAATCCAGCCGTGGCCATCATGGCTCCAACGAACGCTCCCAGCACATGGCCAACGCCTCCAACCAACGAGAGTCCCGCATACGTGATTGAGGTGAAGTTTGTGAATGACTGGTAGCTGACAGATGTCAAACGAAAAGCAAGTAAAATTCCACCAAGAGCCGCCAACGCTGACGCGAATGCAAACGCAAACAACTTTGCGGCAGCGATGTTGATCCCAAGTGATGCAGCAGCTCGCTCATTCGTTCGAACTGCGATGAGTCGTCGACCGCTACGTCCACGTCTCACGTTTGCGACAACTACAACCGAGAGAATGGCCATAGCTAGGACAAAAATTCCATATCGTTCCGGATACCGAATCGAGCTGATTTCATATCCGAACAGGCTCGGGTCCCCGACAGGAGTGCCGTAAATTCCGCCCGTAAAATTTCGGTTGTTGAACACCATCAACTCGAGCGTCGTTCCCAGTCCCAAGGTGACGATCGCCAGGTTGATTCCGCGGGTGCGCACTGCTGGAAGGGCGAAAACCATACCGAGCGGCACCGCTGCGAGTACACCGGCCAGAAGTCCTACTAGGAACGGAATCTGAAATACCGCAACAAGGCGCCCAGCCACCCATGCCCCAAAACCTGCCATCGCGTACTGAGCCAACGAGAGCTGTCCTGCGTACCCAGTGACCACGACGATGGACAACAACACGATTGCTGCGCAAAGCGACACCGTCAGGGCGTCTACCCATTTTGTGTCCTTCGTCAACATCAAAAACACAATGACGCCGGCAAGAAACAACGTCCAGTCCCACGACATCCGGCCATTTCCAATTGCTGGCAGCCGTCTCAGGTAGTGATCTCGTGTAGGGATCGTGCGCCCTCTAAAGACAAGCATGATGA
Source organism: Ilumatobacteraceae bacterium (assembly GCA_023262325.1). GTDB lineage: Bacteria > Actinomycetota > Acidimicrobiia > Acidimicrobiales > Ilumatobacteraceae > Casp-actino5. Next base: position 7,616 of record JALRBS010000213.1, read on the forward strand.
TGATGATCACAAAAGGCAACGACTGCCCGGCCCCTTGCTGATCCCAGAATCGATTGATCAAGGTCTGGCCCATCCCAAGCAGATAGCCCGCCGCTGTGGCCAATGGAAATGACTTGAAGTCTGCAATGAGTGCAGCGGCGAGCGCCGCTAACACGAGGGACGTCATTGCGGTCACCTGAAGCGTCATCACTGGGACGACAAGAATTCCACCAATACACGCTGCGGCGGAACCAAGACCCCAGTTAAGAACGGCAATTTTGTTCGGTGAGACTCCCACAGCTGCAGCAGAACGCTCGCTCTCTGAAACTGCTTCTGTTTCAATTCCAAAGTTTGACGACCGATACAGCAACCAGAACAGGAACGAAGCGAAGCTACCGATTGCGAGCAAGATGAGGCGGTCAACGGTGATGCTGACATCCCCATACAAGGTGACGCGGTCAACAGGAAGTTGGCTCGGAACCTGCCGCGGCTTTGACCCGTACCGGATCACTACCCCAGCCTGAACGGTGACAAGTACTCCCAACGTTGCCAGGAGCTGAATCAGATTGCTCGCCCGTTTACGTTGGAGAGGGCGAAGGATAACCCAGTGGGTGAGAACTCCGAGAGTGATTGAAAGCAGAACACCGAAGAACGAGGCGACCCAGAAGTTCTGCCCTCGTTCGTACTGCAATTCGTATTGAAGAAAAACTCCGGCGATTCCCGTTGCGCCAAGTGAAAAATTGAGAACTCCAGTACCACGAAAAATAACGATGAGCCCTTGAGAGGCGAACGCGTAGAGAGCCCCCACACCCAAGCCGAGCAAAGCAAACCGAATAACTTCGTTCACGCCCCATCCCCCACCGTGACTACGCCGTAAGACCTCGTCGACCACGTACGACGACGCCAATTTGAAGAATAGGGAGGCCACGACTCCAATAAACAGTCGGACACCTCGCGGTGTCTAGAGTTCGCGTTGGGAGGTCGCATAAGGCGGCTTACTCAACCGTTCACCAAAGGGGGGAGAATGAGTTTTCTGAAGAGGAATTCGGGGGTCATCCGCCGTGTTGCGGCAGTCGCAATTCTCGGTATCGGGCTCACGGCATGCGGTGGTAGTGATTCTGCCGATGCACCAGCGGAGGAAGCGGCAACCGAGCAGCCTGCCGCAGAGGAGTCCACAGCTGAGGCGCCGACAGGTGACCCGATCAAGGTCATGACTGTTACCACGCTAAATGCCAATGGCCCGACGTACGAGAACATCAAGATTGCTGCAGAGATTGCGGCCGATCACATCAATTCAAATGGCGGAATTAACGGCCGACCACTTGAAGTCATTGTGTGTGACGAGCAGTTTGACCCAGCGATCGCTGCGACTTGTGCGCGTGACGCTGTCGAACAAGGTGTTGTTTCTGTGGTTGGTTCGTTCACCTACTTCGCAGAGGCGATCGTGCCAGTAATTGCGGAATCAGACATCACATGGTTCGGCGCCTGCTGTCCGATTTCGCCTTCGGAACTGACGTCGCCTCATTCGTTTAATATCGGCAACCAGCCGATGTATGCAGTTGGCATGGTTCGCAAGGCCGTCGAGGATGGCTGTGAGTCAATTAACGCCGTCATCGTCGAAGGTGCCGACGCAATATTCCAGGGCCCAATGGAGAACGCCATGTCAGCGTACGGGCGCGAGTTCAACGATGTCATGATCATCCCGAATGCTGCGCCTGACTATTCAGCTGAGGTTGCACAAGCAACGACCGGTGTTGACTGCATGGTGATCGTGTTGTCAGAGGGACCATTCCTCACGTGGAACACTGCGATGCAGCAGTCAGGCTCAGACGTTCAGCAGTACGGTCCTCAGGGCAACCTCAACTCCATCTCGGCGGTGGGTGCTGAGGAAGTCACCGATGGCAACATCATCTCAGGCATGTACCCAGATATTTCGACCGCTCCGTGGGCTGACTACCGCGCCGCACTTGAAAAGAACAACATCGACCAAGAGGCAAACGACTTCAACAGCCTCGGTGGTCTTGGAACATGGGCTGCGTACATCGGATTTGCTCAAATCGCATCAACGATTGAGGGCGAAGTGACCGCCGCGTCATTCTTTGAAGCCGCAAGCAAGACAACAAACCTTGACCTGAACGGAATGGTGCCAAACATCGATTTCACGCAAGAGTGGACCGATGGGTTGCCGGGCTACTCCCGTCTGTTCAACCGGAGCGTTGTCTACAGCCAACTCTCCAACGGCGAAGTTGTGCCCATCGACAACGAGTTCTTCGATGTCGGTGACCTCGCAATGGGAATCGCCCCATAAGAAGTTGGGCGCCGCCCACTGACTGAAACTCGAGCCCGGCTCAGCGTCTTCTTGGAGGCGCTGGGTCGGGCTCATTTCTGTTGTACAAACGAGATGTAGCCACGTCAGCAGACGAAGGCGCTATTCACAAAATTTGGAAGAAGATGACGGCTGCAATCAAACCTGCGGTCAGGATGGTGATCGCAAACGCGCCCGCAGCATCATTCCGTGAAGAGCGGATGGTTGCAGGGTTTGGCACTGGTGGAGTGACATCCTGATCTTTGATTTCGTACACCATGTGACGACCCCCTACGCGTGTGACGCTGTGTTCAGAAAACGTCGTATTCGACCGCGAGAGTATTTCGCCGATCGAGTTCTTAGCGAAGCGAGCTTCACGACCCGCGACTGACGTCAACTCCTGCGAATTGACCCTGCGGCGAATACCGTCACATCTGCATGTGGATCGTCGTCACGCTTGTCGCAACCGTCTTCCAAACGGTTCGCACCGCCGCCCAAGGTCGACTTCGCTCCTCACTGAGCGTCACCGCCGCCGGCTACGTGCGCTACATCTTCGGTGCCCCACTCGCCATCGCCGCCTGCGTCATCGCGTTGCGTATCGATGGCAGCGGACTTCCGCCGATTCCCGTGCGCTTTTGGTTCATCGTCACTTGCGCCGGCATCGCGCAGATTGTTGGCACGGTTGCCTTGCTCACCTCGTTTGACCGTCGCGATTTCGCAATCGGCACTGTCTACTCGAAGTCCGAAGTCATTCAGGTTGCCGTGTTCTCGGCCGTCATCGTCGGTGAACCCCTACGACTTTTCGGTTGGGTTGCGGTCGGGGCGGTTGTCACCGGAGTCGTCATACTCGCGGCGTCAGCGCAGGCCGGCGCTTCGCAACGTTGGCGGCACATCGATCGAGCCGCTCGTTCAGGGCTCGCAGCAGGTGCCGGTTTCGCGCTCGCCGCCGTCGGCATTCGATGGGCATCAACGTCACTTGGCGAGGCGCCAAGCATCATTCGCGCACTCATCACCCTTGCGGCGATGAACTCAATTCAGACGGTGGTCAATGGGGTGTGGCTCGTTCGAACCGAACGAGGTGCGATTCGAAACATCGTTGCGATCTCGCGGCGCACCGTTCCGGTCGGCGTCCTCTCGGTCTGTGGCTCAGCGGCCTGGGCAATTGCGATGAGTCTCGAAACTGCAGCAAAAGTTCGCACACTCGGACAGTTCGAACTGCTGCTCACATTCGTCGTGTCACGCGTGTGGCTACGCGAACCGCACACGGGTCGTGAATATGCGGCAAGCGGGTTGGTGCTCGCTGGCATCGTCGCAGTCGTCATCCTCGGCTGAAGAACCACCTGCCAACCGGTGCGCAGTTACTCGGGCGAAATATCGACCCCGAACAACTCGCGAAAGCGCGCGGCGTAACCAGCATCATCTGGAATCGCGCCGAGATCGGCCCAGTCATTCGGCCCCATCTGCGCCTTGCCCGCAATAATTCCTTCCGAGGCCCAACTCACCGCGTATCTCAACTGCGGCTGGTCGGTTTCGATCGCGTGAAGAATCACTTCGGCGACTTCTTCGGCTGGGGTTGCCTGACGAATTCCCGCCGCGTAGAACCCAAACATTCGCCCGTATTGAACGTCGTAGGCGCCCGACTCGTTCGGAGCATCGGTGTTCTTCGCAAAGATCGCCGATTTCGTCACGCCCGGCTCAACAATTGCGACTCTGATGCCAAACGGTGCAACCTCGAGCGCGAGTTCTTCGCTCACTCCTTCGAGCGCCCACTTCGACGCAACATATGGAGCCTGAGCAATTGCGCCGAAGCAGCCGGCAACCGAGGTGATGTTGACGATGGCACCTGACCCACGCGCTCGCATACCTGGCAGCACTGCCTGAGAGCAGCGGACCGCACCGCAGAGGTCGACGTTCATCACGTCAAGAAATTGCTTCGGCGACGTTTCTTCGACGACACCGTTGCCGCCAACACCGGCATTATTCACAAGATTGTTGATCTGTCCGGTGAGGCTCAGAATTTCAGCAAACCCATCACGGACAGAATCACCGTCGGCGACATCAAGTTCAACGAGCTCAATTGAAACCCCCGCGTCAGCAGACATCGACAACAACTTCTCCGCTTTCGCCGTCGACCTCACCGTGCCGATCACACGATGGCCGTTCGCAGCGAGATGAATCGCCGTCGCCCGACCAATTCCCGAATTAGCTCCAGTAACAACGGTGACAGGTGCGCTCATAGACGGAGTCTAAATCGTCGCTCCATCGACCTCGGCACGACGACCGTTCACCTACCACCACACCGGTTCGTACCATGACGACAGAACCCGAGCCACGTGCGAAACTGAGGGTTATGACCGATGCACGGATCGCCTGTACCCACACCGGCAGCCTGCCTCGCCCCGACGACCTCATTCAGTTGATGTGGGCTGTCGGTGACGGCATCCCGGTTGACGCTCAGGCGCTCGATGAACGTATTGCGTCAGCGATCGACGAAATCGTCGGCCGACAGATCGATGCGGGCGTCACCGTCGTCAACGACGGTGAAATGTCAAAACCGTCGTACGCAACCTACGTCAAAGATCGCCTCAGCGGGTTCGGTGGCGAGTCAGTGCAGGACTATCACTTCCAGGATCTCGTCGACTTCCCACGCTCGGCGGCCGAGGTCCTCAACAACCCTGGGCGACGCAAACGTTCAGCCCCCGCCTGCACCGGACCCATCGAGATGATCGACCCTGAAGCAGCTCGACGCGACATGGTCGAGCTTGTGCGCGCCGCCCACGCCCGAGGACACGAAGAAATCTTTTCAAGCGCTGCATCGCCCGGTGTCGTCTCGGTGTTCTTTAACAACAACTACTACGACACTCGCGAGGAGTACGTCTTCGCAATCGCCGAAGCGATGCGTCACGAATACGAAGCGATCGCTGAAGCTGGTGCGGTCGTCCAACTCGACTGTCCCGACCTTGCGATGGGTCGACACTCCGCCTACGCAGCACTCGATGACGACGAGTTTCGCGCCGTCATCACGACAAATATCGAGGCGCTCAACCACGCAGTGCGCAACATTCCCGCCGAGCAACTTCGGATGCACCTGTGTTGGGGCAACTACCCGGGCCCCCACAACCATGACGTGCCGCTCGCTGACATCATCGACATCGTCTGGAGTGCAAAACCCCAGACGGTGCTGTTCGAGGGAGCGAACCCTCGACACGCTCACGAATGGGCGATTCTCGAAGCGCTCGGAGTTCCCGCCGACAAGGTCATCTGCCCTGGCGTCATCGAACCACAATCGAATTACATCGAACACCCATTGCTCGTCGCACAACGCATCGAACGATGGGCAGAAGTAACCGATCCAGAACGCCTGATGGCTGGCGTCGACTGCGGCTTCTCAGTGCACGTCGGCATCAAAAACATCGACCCCGATGTCGCCTTCGCCAAACTTGCCTCGCTTGCACAAGGCTGCGAGATCGCATCTCGACGAATCTTCGGATAACGACCCAATGAATGCTTTTCACGCGATCGCAGCGTCACTTGCCGAGGCCGGATGCACACGAGCATTTGGTGTTCCCGGAGGCGGACCAAACCTTGACCTCATTGGAGCACTCAACGAACACAACATCGAGTTCGTGCTCGCGCACACCGAAACCGGTGCCGCGATCATGGCGGCCGCTCACGGTCTCTTGAGCCGCGCACCGTCAGCAGTCATCGTCACACGCGGCCCCGGCGCGGCGGCTGTCGTCAACGGTGCGGCGAGCGCAACCCTCGATCGGGCGCCACTCGTCGTCATCACCGACTGTGTTCCGCAAGCCCGACGCGAGGCAACAGGTCACCAACGCTTCGACCAACGCGCCATGTTGCGGCCGGTCACACTTCGCACCGCACGCATCGGTAACGACGTTGATGCCGCAGCACTCGATGAGTTCGTCGCGACCTGTCTCGGCCCGCCCGCCGGCGCCATTCACATCGACCTCGACGCAACCGCGACGACCGACATCGACCCGCTCGCACCATCGGTGGTGGTTCCAACCGAGTTGCTCGTCGACGCCGAAACGATGCGATCCACATTGCAACACGCAGTGTCACCGGTTGTCATCGTCGGCGAGCACGCGCCACTCGAACTCATCGACACCCTCGAAGCCTTCAACGCTCCGGTGCTCACCTCCTATCAAGGTGCAGGTGCGCTGCCAGAAGGGCACCCCCTTCATGCCGGCATGTTCACGAATGCAACTCCCGAAAAACCGCTGCTGCGCGACGCCGACCTTGTCGTTCTTGTCGGCTGCGACGACGTTGAGCCGCTCCCGGGTGTGTGGCCCGAATCAGGCACCGTTGTCTCCATCGACCCGCAACCGATTCGCCATCACCTCGCACCCGTCACGATGCAATACATCGGCCACCCTGCCGAGGTGATCACGCAACGAATCGACAGCACTGGGCGCAACCCTCACGCACACCAGTCGGCACTGCGCAGTCGGCTCGCTGACGCATCACGCCCGCTCGGACCGATCGCTCTCGTGAAAGCAGCCGCCGAACTGTGGCCCAGCGAATGTGTCGTCACTGTCGATGCTGGCGCGCACTTTCTTGCGGTCATGCCGATGTGGCCAATTACACGTCGACACCAAGTGCTCATTTCGAACGGGCTCGCGACCATGGGCTATGCGCTGCCGGCGGCAATCGGTGCCGCCACGGCTGACCCGAATCGACCCGTCATCGCCTTCACTGGCGATGGAGGGCTCCACATGGCGTTGTCCGAACTCGAAACCCTGCAACGGCTCAACCTGCCCGTGGTTGTTGCCGTCTTTAACGACTCTGAACTCACGCTCATCCGACTGAAGCAGAAAGCCGGCCAAGGTGGATCGGCAGCGGTCGCCTACGGACCAACTGATTTCGCCGCTGTCGCGCGAGGCATGGGCGTTGCAGCAACCGTCGTCACCGAAGGTGAACAACTCGCTGCCGCCTTCGAAGGAGCGCTCGTCTCCAACCGACCGCACCTTGTCGACGTGCGGCTCGATGCCACCGAATACGACCACATTTTGCAGGTGAGCAGGGGATGAACCACATCGCCCGGTGACAACGCCACCTTGCCGGGACTAATGTCGCCTTAACAACTCACAGGGGGCAGTTAGATGGTTCAAGTCAACAAATTCATCGATGTGTCAGAAGGTCTCAAGCCCGGCCAATTCGGTGTTGGCGATCGCGAGCACATCACCTCAATTAGCGATCTCGACCCGACCTACAAACAACTCATGGACAAGCCATACGCCTGCGTCATGGCAGTCATGGGCCCATCGGGCCGACCAAACCTCACGCCGATGTGGTTCGACTACGAGGGTGACAAGGTTCTCGTCAACGTTGCGTCGCACCGCAAAAAAACCGGATGGATTCGCGAGACGCCGCAAATCACGATTCTCATCATGAACCCAGAGAACATGTATCACTGGTTGTCAATCAAGGTCACCGTCGAACGCGAAATCAGCGAAGACGATCCAAACGAGGGCGCCCGAGTGACCGCACACCTCAAC
>JALRBS010000082.1 GCA_023262325.1 Ilumatobacteraceae bacterium
CATACCTTCGTCGCGGCCGATGTTCGCGTGTGCCCAAAATTCAAATTCGCTTCTCCAATGCGCGCCGACGGTCAGAATGACCGCCTCTCTAAGGACAGGGTGTAGCGATGATTGGAATCGGAGTTGTTCGCCAGCGGCGGCGAGCGGGCCTCCGATGTGCGGTATCTGCAACCACGCGTTGAACGGACCAGCGAGCACTCCGTTCGTCACCATCCACGGCGCTGCTCCGCGCGGACCGGCCGTAATCGAATCCCACAACGGTCGCTGTTCGGGTGACAGGGTGTCCGCGGTTGTTGCACGAATTCGACCGACGGTTGCGGGTTGAGATGTCATGATGCCACCGTATGTCGGCCGCAGGCCTCGGCGACTTACTGAACCTTCGGAAGCACGTCCTCGGCAATTCGGTGGAGTTGTTCCTCAACTTTGTCGTACGAGTCGCCGGGCATTGCCGGGAAGAGAATGAGTTGGTCGAGGTCGAGTTCTTCTCGATAGATACCGATGATCTCAGCGACGTCGTCAGGCGAACCCACAGCCCAGGTTCGTTGGCGGTCCATCGAATCTTCAAGTGTTGGAATGAGACCTGGGGGAGAGGGACGACCATCATTACCCATATAGCCCTTCGACCAGCCGTACGGACCGAGGAACTTCCAGAACTCGTCATGTCCGGCTCGCACCGAGTTGATTGCGCCTTCGCGGGTGTCATCGACGCATGTCGACAGCACGAGTGTGCGTTTCGCGCCGGGGTCAAGCGGCGTGCCGTGTGTGGCTTCGTATATTTCGGCGAACTGCTCCCATCGCATTTTGGTGAATGAATGATGGTTGTTCCAGAACACCCCACCCCAACCCGAGGTTGCAACCTGCTCGAGTGTGGGAGGCGACGTGATCGCCTGCCAGATCTCGTACGGATACAGCGGCCGTGGAACCAAACTGAGTTCTTCGACCCATCCGCCGCGGTCGGGAATACCGGCCGGAGGAAAGTCGTAGACGTCGCCGTGGAATGAGAACGAGTCGTGATCGAGGGCAAGTCGAATGACCTGCATTGCTTCGTCAAACATCTGTCGATTGAGGTCGTCTGCAGCCTTCGCATCCGGGTTATCAAAACTGCCGATTTTGGTTCCAAGCGTCTCCGCTTCACGCGGCACAGTGCCGCGGCCAACGCCTAGGATCGCGCGCCCGCCCGAGATGTTGTGAAGCGTTGCGAAATCTTCTGCCAACTTGAGCGGATGCCACTGCGGAACGATGTTGAACGCCATACCGATACGAATTCGCTCGGTGCGCTCGGCGAGAATCGCCCCGGTGAGTAGCCCGTTTGGAATGACCTCGTACCCCTCGTACTGGAAGTGGTGTTCGGTCAGCCAAAAGGAGTCGAAGCCGAGGCGGTCTGCAACAACCCCCATATCGAGTATCCGCTCAGTCGCATGCCAGATCGCAGCGTTATCAAATCGACGGTCTGTCGGCGCGGGCGCACCAGCACCCGCGTCTGTCATCTCGACGCCGCCGAAGAGAAATATGCCCGTCTTCATGCCTTCACCCTAGGTCACCCGGTGGCCTCGCTCGAGATCAGCAAAATAGATGAGAATGCGGTGATGAGCGAGTGGACAAATATTCGATACGAGATCCCAGCTGAAGGTGTTGCACGCATCACGTTGGCCCGTCCCGAAAAAGCGAATGCACAGGACTACACCATGCTGCAGGAGTTGAACGAGGCGTTCGACATGGCGGCGAAGAACTCTGAAATACGCGTCATCATCCTCGCAGCCGATGGTCGCCATTTCTCCTCAGGTCATGATCTCTCCGCAACCTCCACCATGGAGTCGATCGAGGCGGTCGGCACGTGGTGTCACTTCGATGCGCCGGGGGCTGAGGGCTACATGGCAACGGAAGCGGAGATGTACGTCGGGTTGTGTTGGCGATGGCGAAATCTGCCGAAACCAACGATTGCGCAAGTGCAAGGCAAGGTGATCGCTGGAGGTCTCATGCTTGTGTGGCCGATGGACCTCGTTGTGTGCTCTGAGGATGCAACCTTCTCCGATCCGGTCGTTGCGTTTGGCGTCAACGGTCACGAGTACTTCACGCACCCGTACGAGGTCGGAGCGCGTCTTGCAAAAGACATGTTGTTTACCGGCCGCGCCATCACCGCGGAGGAGGCACATCGAGCGGGAATGGTGTCGCGAGTTGTGCCTCGCGAGGATCTCGAGTCAGCAACGCTCGAACTTGCCAGCCATATTGCACGACGACCAATGTTCGGGCTCACGCTTGCGAAACAGAGCGTCAACAACACCCTCGACGCGATGGGCATGTACACCGCAATCCAATCGGCATTCGGTTTGCACCACGTTGGTCATAATCACAACTTCCGACTGCACAACTCGCTCGTGGACCCGTCGGGTATGGGAGTGATTCGGTCAGAGGCGTAGTCGGCCGCAACGGTGACTTACGAGCGTGGTGTGCTCGCCCAAGCTCCCGGCTGAGCGAAGAGACGCCGATGCCACCGGCGCGGCGTCACCGCGATGGCTCGGGGTTCGTCTTCGAACATCCATCGGGCGAAGTTTCGACGTCCCCACGACCCACTTCGGCCCACAGTTCGAATGGCAAGTTCGGCGCCGAGTGGCGATTTCAGCACTTTTCCGAGGCGTTGTGACATTCGGTGGTCGGCGAACAATTCGTCGCGAACGCTGTGTTCGTAGCGGCGTGCAATCTCGTGGGCCGATTGGTCACTCAGGAGTGCCTCTGCTGCAAGTCGACCGGTCAGCAGCGCCTGACCGATGCCTTCCCCTGTGAGCACATCGGTCGCTGCGGCGGCGTCGCCGACGAAGAGAACCGATCCGTGTGAGAGCGTCATCTCGTCGATTCGTGCCGGGATTGGCCAGGCGGTGTGACGGTCAACCAACTTGTAGTTCGATCCGAGCGCGTTCGCAATGTGAGGACGATCGAGCAGATCTCTCCATAGTTGTGCCATGTCAGCACCGTGCAACGACCCATCCCGTACGACTCCGAAGCCGATATTCACACGGCCGTCCGGCAATGGGAACGACCAGGCGTAGCCGGGGAGGAGATCCTTTTCGAACCAAACGATGAGCTGAGTCGCAGCCGGCCCCGACACTCCTTCGGCGTACTGTCGGAATGCGTGCCACTCACCGCGGTAACCGTTCGGGGTCAGTCCGAGCGATCGACGCGTTGCGCTCCACATTCCATCAGCGGCGATGAGGTGCTTCGCGCGGATCGACTCGCCATCGTCAAGCGCGATCTCGACGCCTCCGTCGACACATGTGGCCGAAGCGAGTGAACACGCCTCGTGAATATGGGCGCCTGCAGCGCGGGCCTGACGCAGGAGTGCACTGTCAAAATCGAGTCGTGTTGCGACAGCGGCGTACAGCCCGTTCTCGGGGAGCGGCACCTCAACCTCGCGACCACGCGGCGAGCGAAGAAGAGCGGATGGCACGACGGTAAATGACGGAACATCGTCGATCTTGAAGTCGAGATGTTCAAGTTCGCGCAGCGCAAGAGTCGTTAAACCGTCGCCGCAGCATTTGTCGCGAGGAAACGTCGCCTTGTCGATGATGGTGACCTGCCGGCCAGCGCGAGCGAGAACGATGGCAGCAGCAGAACCCGCCGGCCCACCGCCAACGATGACGACGTCAGAGTCTGTGGGCCTCTCGTTCACCCCTGCGAGGCTAAGGGCATTCGAGGTGGCTCGCAGTACTGACCCCAAACTCCCCCTTGGACTGCACAAGGGTCGTCGCCGTATTGTGGCAGGCACATGACTGACCGGTGGGTTCGCTCACCCAAGACTTGGAGGAACCATGGCACGACTGTGTGAAGGGCGAGTGGCGATTGTGACCGGAGCCGGGCGAGGAATCGGGCGCGAGCATGCGTTAAGCCTCGCCCGTCATGGAGCCAAAGTCGTCGTCAACGACCTTGGCGGAGCAGTTGACGGTACGGGGGGTGAACTCACTCCAGCCCAGTCGGTCGTCGACGAAATTATTGCGATGGGAGGCGAAGCCGTTGTCAATGGCGACAATGTTGCTGACTTTGACGGAGCAGGCCGAATGGTGGCGCAGGCAATTGACACGTTCGGCGACCTTCATGCAGTCATCAACAATGCCGGAATTCTCCGAGATCGCATGTTGGTCAACATGTCGGAGGCCGAATGGGATGCGGTCATCAACGTGCACCTCAAGGGCACGTTCGCCCCGGCTCGTCATGCGTGTGGATATTGGCGCGACAAATCGAAGGCCGGCGAGACCGTAAGCGGACGGATCATCAACACCTCGTCGGTGTCGGGCATTTATGGAAATCCCGGCCAGACGAACTACGGAGCGGCAAAAGCCGGAATCGCCTCATTTACTGTCATCGCAGCGCTCGAAATGGCCCGCTACGGCGTGACGGTGAATGCGGTTGCGCCAGTCGCGCTCACCCGCATGACGGAGAACCTCAGCCCGGCACCGGAAACCCCGGAAGAAGCCGATGCACGGTCACCTCGATGGATCGCACCGATCGCGACCTGGCTCGCCTCTGAGGAGTCGAGTGGAGTCACTGGGCGCATCTTTGAGGCATCCGGTCAATTTCTCGCAATTGCAGAAGGATGGGTGCGCGGGCCATCCGTAACTCCGATCGACGATCCTGAATCACTTGGGCCGATCGTTGAAACGATGCTCGCTCAAGCGCGAAAGAACTCGGGAATGAACGGTGTGCCCGGTGGCCCACCGCAGCCACAGGAAGGAAACTGACATGCCGTTAGATCCATCAGCAGTAGGCGCAAAAGGCGAGGTGGTTCCGATCAGTTGGGACTCGAAGGACTGTTTGCTCTACGCCGTCGGCATTGGTGCCGGTGCAGGCGAACTTGCGTTCACCACCGAGAACACTGCCGAAATTGAGCAGAAGGTGTTTCCGACCTACCCAGTAGTTCTTGGTTGGGGCAAGGGGTCTCCGATGCGCGCGGTTGGACAGTTCGATCCGGCGCTACTGGTGCACGGTCAGCAGGCTGTCACGCTCGCACGTCCGATTCCCGTGAGCGGAAATGCTACATTGCAAAGCGAAATCCTCGCGATGTACGACAAAGAGAAAGCGGCAGTTGTCGTCTCTGAGACGACGATCACTG
>JALRBS010000146.1 GCA_023262325.1 Ilumatobacteraceae bacterium
AATGTCGGATGCACATTCCACCCACACCCGTTTCACCACGTGACCCTTGATGTCCATTCCGAGGATGTTGGAAGCATGCGTCGACACTTCCGACTTGTCGTTCGCCAGTTTGATTCCACCGGCCTTGCCACGACCGCCGACCTGCACCTGCGCCTTGACCACCACCGGGTAACCGACGCGTTCGGCGATTGCAATCGCCTCGTCCACCGTGTGGGCGACGTCACCGGCCGACACGGGAATGCCGAACTTGGCGAAATACTGCTTGCCCTGGTACTCGAACAGATCCATTACTTGCTCACCTTTTCTCTCTCGTCGAGCGTTGCCTCGAGCCATTCAGCGATCGCCTTCAACGACGAGCCCGGACCGAAGATCTCGCTCACACCTTGTTGTTTGAGGACTCCCGCATCGGAGTCGGGGATTACTCCACCTCCGAAGATCAACACATCGCCCAAATCGCGTGAACGCAGTTCGTCCATCACACGGGGAAACAACGTGAGATGTGCGCCGGACAGCAGCGAAAGCCCTACAGCATCTGCATCTTCTTGCAGCACGGTCTCCGCAATTTGCTCCGGAGTCTGATGGAGCCCCGTGTAAATCACCTCGAAACCGTGGTCTCGTAGCGCCCGCGTAATCGTTTTGGCGCCGCGGTCATGCCCATCGAGACCAGGCTTCGCAACGACGACTCGGTAAGGACGCTTCACGACTTTGGAACCCTACTTACCAAACGACCTAACTCACCAACTGGCGCGCCCGGCAGAATAGGGGTATGCGGATCCCAGACCTTCGATCGCCGGTATCTCGAGCGGTCGCCCCCGTCGTCGGCGGAGCGCTCGTGCTTGCGCTCATCGGTGGATTCACATGGGCTATGGCTGCATACATTTCGTCCGGAGAAGTTACGACTTCAACGCGGCTCGCGCCGTCGACCTGGCCCGTCGGCAATGTCGACTATCTCGCCGACCTTGTGGAACGCGATGGCCCATTACTGTTCGCGCAGCTCGGAGACGCGGTACTTGATCGCTCCATCGTTGTCGACCATGTAGGCGACGACGCCGCAAACGGATGGCGGGTGCGCTGGGCATTTCCCGCGGATCGCGCATCGGACTGCGTCGTTGCGCAGGTTGTTGGAACGCCAACGTTCACTGATTGTGATGGACGCACGTTGACCGTCGACGACCTCGCAATGCCGACTGATGGCGTCCGCCCGATCGTCGTCGACCGAACAGTGCTCGAACTTGACCTACGTGGCGTTTCTAACGCAGATTGAGTTAACGCGAGCCTTCGAGCGCACCGAGCAGACGATCAGCGAAGGCCTCGCTGTGCTGTTCAAGTCGGTTGCGCTTGATTTGGAGACCGCCAACAACTTCAGCGCCGGTCTGACCAACTGAGGTGCTGAGCCGGTCGAGACTCTTCCCGGCATCAAGTGCGTAGGTGAGGAAGCAGGCAGCCTTCTTCCCTCGCATGACCGGCAGGTTCGCAATGTCTCCGGCAGCCCACGGTGCCTGGCCGACAAAGAACAACCCATGTGTCCATGTTCCGACGAGAACGATGTCGGCTTGCTGCACGCTTGCAAGATCGGGGCGGCGCACACCGGACAAGCCCGTAATGTCCCAGCCCTCCTGTTGCAGGTTGTGACCAATGAGTTCAGCGGCACGCCATGTGTTACCGGTCAGACTTTCGACAAGAATCGCTGCTTTCATCGCCTGCTATTCAACCAGATCGGCGGGTGAGAGGTGCGAAGGCAAGCGCGAGATGCTTTGTGCCGACACCAGCGAAGTTCACCGCCGCCTCGGCACGTTCGCCTTCGCCGCGAATTTCGATGATGACACCGTCGCCGAACGCAGGATGTGAAACATCATCACCGATGCGGAAGCCGAGCTCGTGAGCCCCCGACATCGTCGGACCGGTGCGCCCGCGCATCGCTGAGTCAACGACGCGTTCACGGTGCTCGGCGTCGATGTCAGCATCGATTGCTCTGCGACGGTATGTAGGCGGCGAATACCGACAACAGCATAGTCAACCGGTGATGCAACAACTGTATGAATGGCTCAACCAGCATCAACTGACGGTACCATCGAGTTCTCCAACCGCCAAGGCCATCAATTACACTCTGAAGCGTTGGCCAGCCTTAAGCCGCTATCTGGATGATGGCAATCTACCCATTGACAATAACTGGGCAGAGAACTCAATGCGCCCCTGGGCATTGGGCCGTAAGAACTGGTTGTTTGCAGGTTCGCTGCGCAGTGGACAGCGAGCGGCAAATATCATGACTTTAATCCAGTCAGCAAAGCTGAAAGCCAACTTGAAACTTTGCTACAACAGCACGCCAACAACCAGCCTGCCGATAAAGCACAGCTTGGCAAAGTGTACATTGTGGGCGCAGGGGCAGGCGATCCTGATTTGCTAACCTTTAAAGCGCTACG
>JALRBS010000161.1 GCA_023262325.1 Ilumatobacteraceae bacterium
GCCCATCTCGCGGGCGGCACGGATAACCCGAACGGCGATCTCGCCGCGGTTTGCGATCAGAATCTTTGAGAGCACGGATGACAATGTAGGCGAGGTGACACTGGCGAAGCACTTTCCGGGCGGAACGTCCTCGCAAATCGGCGGATGGGAAGTCGTTCATGTCGCGTCGATCACGAGCACCAACGAGGTGCTTGTTGACCTCTCAACGCATCACGAACTTCCACATCACACTGTGCTTGTGGCCGACGAGCAGACCGCCGGTCGAGGTCGTCTCGACCGTCGCTGGGACGCTCCCGCAGGCAGCAACCTGCTGTGCTCCTGGGTTGTTCACGCCGAATTACCGGGCGTCCAACACATTCAACGTGTCGTGGCGCTCGCAGTCATTGAGGCTGCGGCCGCCTGCGGCGCCCCTGGTCTTCGACTGAAGTGGCCAAACGATGTCGTGTCGATCGAGAACGGCCAATCGAACAAAGTGTGCGGAATGCTGTCGGCACTAACCGGTAGCGAACACCTCATCGTTGGCACCGGGATCAACGTCGGGTGGGCACCCGATGGTGCAACGTCGATCGGCCAGTTGTCACAGTCTGAAGTTCACCCGCTGGAGGTGCTCGAAGCGATGATCGATTCCATGAATCGCACGCTTGCGCAACCAGCGCTCACCGTCGACGCACGTCATCGCGTTCTCACCTCGACAATCGGGCAACGCGTGCGAGTCGAACTTCCCGGCGGCACCAACGTCATCGGGCGCGCACTCAATCTTGCCGCCGACGGCTCGCTCGAGGTACTCGACGACTGCGCGGCCACCCATCGTTTTCACGCAGGTGACGTCATCCACTTGAGAACTGATGACTCGCCCGCGACATAAGTGAGCATGTACGGCGATGGAGCGCAACATTCAGCCCCGTTATGTGGTCAACGAACGACGACGTGAAGTGCCGACACGGCTCGCTCGTGGCGAACTAGCGTGACGCCGTGCCTCGATGGCTCCTCAAATCCCCGCTTCCGACGATGGCGCTTCTCGCCCTCATCGTTGCCATATCGGCAGTCATTGGCATCACGCGCGCGACGAACAACCAAGTCGCCGACGTCGAACGTATTAGTGGTCTGGACGGCCTGCTGAGCAGTGCAACCGATGCAGACGGCAACCTCATCGACAGTTCAGGAAACGTGCTCGACAACGCCGTCGACGTGCCAACGGAAAACTATTTGCTCGTCGGCTCCGACACGCGCGAAGGCATCAGCGCCGATGACCCAGACTTCGGTGTGATCGGCGACACCGGTGTCGTCAGCGGCCGTCGATCAGACACGATCATGGTGCTGCGACGCGAACAGAACGGTGGAGCAGCCCTCGTCAGTTTGCCTCGCGACCTTTGGCTCGAGATTCCTGGAACCGGTGGCAGTAACCGAATCAACGCTGCGTACAACGGCGGAGCCGACCGACTCGTGGCGACCGTCGTCCAAACACTCGGAATTCCGATTCACCACTACATCGAGGTCAACTTCGTTGGCTTTCGCGACATCGTGAACGAAATCGGCGGCGTAACGATCTGTTTCCCGTACCCAACACGCGATCCGAAGACAGGTCTCGATCAGCCAGCAGGATGCAATCTGCTCGACGGGCTCGAAGCGCTTTCGTACGCCCGCAGCCGCACCTATCAAGAGTTTCGTGAAGGGGACTGGCGCACCGACCCAACCTCGGACATCGGTCGCACACAACGACAGCAACAGTTCATCGCTGCCGCCGCCGACGGGGTGCTCGCCCAAATCGCCGATAACCCGTTTTCGGCAGGCGACCTCATCTCGGCACTGTCTGCATCAGTTCGAGTTGACGACACCCTCGACCCGTTCCTCTCCGCCGCTGCATTGAAACAGGCTTATGAGGGCGGATTCACGCGGTACTCACTGCCGGTGTATGGCGACACCGTTGGCAACGCATCGGTGCTGCGCTTGGACTCCGGCGCCGAGGAGATCCTCAACTACTTCAGGGGCACGGGACCCGCTCCAGCGTCCGACTGAGTGGAGATCGGTAGAATGGAAGGGTGAAGGCACTCATCCTTGCCGGCGGGGCCGGGACACGACTCCGACCGATCACGCACACCCGTGCGAAACAGCTCGTGCCGGTCGCCAACAAGCCGATTCTGTTCTACGGCATCGAAGCGATGGTCGAAGCAGGCATCGTCGAAATTGGTGTCATCGTTGGCGACACCCGAGACGAGGTCATGGGAGCCCTTGGTGATGGCACACAATTTGGTGCCGCAATTACCTATATTCCGCAGGACGAGCCACTCGGGCTCGCGCACTGCGTGCTCATCGCACGAGAGTTTCTCGGTGACGACGATTTCGTCATGTACCTCGGCGACAACCTGCTCGAACAAGACCTCGGCGCGTTCACCGCAGCATTCGAGCGTGAACGTGCCGGCGCCACTCCACCCGATGCGCAGATTCTCCTCAAACAGGTTCCCGACCCCCACCGGTTCGGTATTGCCACGCTCGACGCCAACGGCAACGTCGTGCAACTCATCGAAAAACCTGCGGACCCTCCCTCAGACCTTGCGCTCGTCGGCGTGTACCTGTTCAACTCGCTCATCCACGACGCAGTCGCCGCAATCGAACCATCGCCACGAGGTGAACTAGAGATCACCGATGCGATTCAGTGGCTCGTCGACCAAGGACGGCGTGTCCGATGTGAGTTGCTCACCGGGTGGTGGATCGACACCGGCAAACTCACACCGCTTCTTGAGGCAAACCGCTTGCTCCTCGAACGCATCGACAGTTCAATCGAAGGTTCCGTTGACGAGCAGTCAGTGATCGATGGGCGAGTCGTCATCGCCGCCGGTGCGATCGTTGAGAATTCAACGATTCGGGGTCCGGTGTCGATCGGTGCGGACGCAGTCATTCGCGACGCGTTCATTGGACCGTTCTCCGCCATCGGCGCACGATGCCACGTCATTCACAGCGAGATCGAGCACTCGGTGTTAATGGATGACGCAGTCATTCGCGACATACCGCGACTTGAAGATTCGCTCATCGGATCCCATGCCGAAGTCAGCAGGTCACGGCGAAAGCCACGGTCGCTACGACTGATGGTCGGCGACCACTGTCAGATCGACGTGGAATAGAGAGACGAAGAAAGGATCGAACATGCCTCAGGTACTTTCGCTCGTTGATGCAATCGGCGTTGACATCAGTGGCGTCCATGTGGTGCGGCCGACGCTGCACGGCGACTCGCGCGGGCTCTTCATCGAAACCTATCGACGCGAGTGGATTCCGGGCGCCCGCGAAATGATCCAGTCCAACCGGTCGAACAAGCAGGCCGGGGCGCTCGTCGGGCTGCATTATCACCTCCACCAGGCCGACTACTGGTACGTCCCGATGGGTACCGCACGTGTTGCGCTCCACGATCTGCGGACCGGTGGCCCAACCGATGGGGCGACGGCCTGTTTCGACATTTCAGGCGAAAACCACTGGGGTGTCTACATCCCGCCCGGAGTCGCGCACGGATTCGCCGCGCTGACCGACGTGGTGATGACGTATCTCGTCGACGGGTACTACAACCCAGCCGACGAACTTGGCGTCGCATGGAATGACCCTGTGATCGGAGCCGACTGGGGTGTCACCGAACCAATCGTCTCCGAACGCGACGCGACGAATCCGCTGCGTGCAGACCTGCCAGTCGGTCGTACCCCGTACTGGCCAATGCGAACCTGAATTGAGTTGACATGAACTATTTCGTTACCGGCGCAGCCGGATTTATCGGATCAAATTACGTGCGGTGGTTGCTCGCACATACCGATCACTCCGTCACCGTCTTCGACAAACTCACCTACGCAGGGAACTTCGAAAACATTAAGGACCTCATCGAGTCCACCGACGGTCGATGCACATTCGTTCAGGGTGACATTTGCGATCGTGATGCGGTTGAAGCAGCGTTCCCCGGTCACGACGTCGTCGTTCACTTCGCAGCAGAAAGTCATGTTGACCGCTCCATCGAAGACCCATACGCCTTCGTGCACACCAACGTGTTCGGCACCAACGTGCTCTGTGACGTGGCGCGGCGAACCGGTGTTGAACGTTTCGTCCATATCTCGACCGACGAAACCTACGGGTCAATTGACGTTGGATCATTCCATGAGTCCGATCGTCTCGGACCTCGAAGCCCGTACTCCGCGGCGAAAGCCGGAAGTGACCTCATCGCGCTGAGTTACGTCACTACGTACGGGTTGCCGGTTGTCGTCACTCGCTGTTCGAATAATTACGGGCCGT
>JALRBS010000048.1 GCA_023262325.1 Ilumatobacteraceae bacterium
GCATGATTGTTTCTGAACTCGCCGACTCGTTCGTTCTCGGGGCAGACGTCGGTGTTAGCATGTGGTCCAATGGCGTGGATCTAGAGATCGTACCAGTAGCCGTAGCGGTCTGAACCACCACAGCGGTTGTCGACCTTGCGCGAACAGCTCGCGCAGGTTGACGAGCAATACGCCGTTGTCACGGACGAGGCATCCGATCTCGAGTTGCGGGCGCTCGTGTCAGAGACACCGCTTTCGATTCGCGATGCCGCCGAAAGCCGCAAACACGCGGATGCGATGGCTCGGAGTCGTGCACGGCTCGTGGAATCGATCGAGGAATTGGAACGTCGACAAGACGAACTTCTTGATGAATTGAGTGGTGTTCGATGACGATTCGTGTGGTCATTGCTGAGGACGAAGCGATCATTCGCATGGATCTTCGTGAAACCCTTGAAGAGGAGGGTTACGAAGTCGTTGGAGAAACAGGTCGTGGCGACGATGCGGTTCGCCTGGTTCGTGAGTTGCAACCTGATCTCGCAGTACTCGATGTCAAGATGCCTGGGCTCGACGGGTTGGCGGCGGCGGCGACGATTACGAGCGAAAAGCTCTGTGCCGTACTTATGCTCACGGCGTTCTCCCAGCGCGAAGTGATCGAACAGGCACGAGACGCGGGAGCATTGGCGTTTCTTGTGAAGCCATTCCAGCGAAGCGATCTCGTGCCAGCGATCGAGGTTGCAATCGGCAGATTTCGAGAGTTGCGCGATTTGACGGGTGAAATCGATGCGCTCGGTGAGCAACTTGAATCCCGAAAGCGTGTTGATCGCGCAAAGGGACTACTCATCGATGAGTGCGCAATGTCGGAGAGTGACGCGTTCGCCTTCATTCAGAAGACTGCGATGAGTGAGCGGACGCGTATGCGTGATGTTGCTGACCGGATCATTGACGGCTCGTTGCGGCCGGTCTGATCGCACGATGTCGAAGTATCTACTCATCGATGGAAATTCACTGACGTACCGCGCCTTTTTTGCGCTTCCTCCGGACATGGTGACATCGACCGGCCAAGTGACGAACGCGGTGTTCGGCTTCGTCTCCATGTTGACGAATGTGCTTCGAGATCAAGCGCCGGACGGTGTGCTCGTCGCATTCGACCGTCCTGAGCCGACCTTTCGTCATGAGGCAGAGCCGCTCTATAAGGCGCAACGCGAGTCATCGCCTGATGAATTGCGCCAGCAGATGGTGCTCGTTCGCGAGGTGCTTGTTGCGCTTGGCATTCACCAGGTGGAATCCGCAGGTTGGGAGGCCGATGATCTCATTGCGACTGCGGCAACCGAGCTTGCGGCGCGCGGCGACGATGTCGTCATCGTCACCGGTGACCGCGATAGCTATCAGCTTGTTGCTGACCCGCATATTCGTGTGCTCTACAACAAGCGTGGTGTCAGTGACTATGCGTTGTATGACGAGGCTGGCATCGCTGAACGAACTGGAGTATCGCCGGCGCTGTACGTCGAATATGCGGCGCTTCGTGGCGATCCGAGTGACAATCTGCCGGGTGTTGCGGGTGTGGGTGAAAAAACCGCGGCGAAACTCATCAACCAGTACGGCGGCGTCGAGGGAATTCTTCAGGCGATCGACGAACAGACACCGAAGCTGCGTGAAAATTTGTCGGCAAGCATCGATCGTGTTCGGCACAACGTCGAGTTGATGACACTTCGACGAGACGCTCCGATCGGCTCCGTCGATGCGGCGACGTTGGCAATTACGCCGGATCTTGCTGAGGTGAGCCGACTGTTCGAGGTCCTCGAATTCTCGAACCTGAAGACTCGAATTCTTGCGGTGATCTCGCCCGATTCACCGAATGAAGATGACGTCGCCGCCGTGCCATCTGCAGATGCCATCGCTCCCGAGATCGTCGACGCAGCATCGGTCGAGGTGGCGGTCGAAGCATTATCGAAGTTGGCGTCGCTCAATATTGCTGCCTCGTGGTCGGGTGACGCCGGGCGATCGCCGATTGAGGGGATCGCGATTGCGCTCGACGCCGACACGGCGCTGTGGATCTCGCGTTCGGTGCTCGAGAACGGTGCTGTGCTCGATGTGTTGCGCAAACACGTTGACGTTCGCGCCTATCAGTCAAAGGAACTCATCCGGTCGCTTCTTGATGTTGGTGGTGACGTCGAGGGACTCACGCTTGACCTTGCAGTGGCTGCGTATCTCGTTGATCCGACGAACGGTCGGTGGGGCATTGATGACCTTCTCGAGCGATTTGGTACGCGCCATCGTGTCACCGCTGGGTCATCTGCGGCTGCGGCTGGCCAACTAGACCTCGATGGTTCAGGTGATGCGCATCGAGAAGTCACCTGCGGAACGGCAATTGCAGTTCAGCATCTCGCAGAGCCGTTGCAACGCGCAGTCGAACAAGCTGGCGTGTCGGAGCTCCATCGTTCAACTGAAGTGCCGCTCGTTCGCGTCCTCGCGCGTATGGAGCACATCGGCATTGCGGTCGACCGCGGCGTGCTCGAATCGATCGGCCGCGATCTTCGTGATCGCGTCGACGGGCTCGTCGCCGAGTTGAGAACGATTGCTGAAAGCCCATCGCTCAATCTCAATTCGCCGACACAGTTACGTGAGCTGCTGTATGAAACGAAGGGGCTCAGCCCAAAGGGTGTGCGAAAAACAAAATCGGGTTACTCGACCGACGCGGCGACCCTCGAGAAGTTGCGCGATGAATGGCCAGAGTTCATTGATCCGCTGCTGCAACATCGTGAGCTTGATAAGTTGCGTGGTACGTACGGCGATGGCTTGCTCGCCGAAGTAGCACCCGACAGTCGAATTCATGCGTCGTTCAATCAGACGGTTGCACGAACGGGACGATTGAGTTCGGATCGTCCGAATTTGCACAACATTCCGATCCGCAGCGAAGAAGGACGAGTTTTCCGCACAGCATTCGTGCCGTCGAAGGGTTGTGAGCTACTCGTTGCTGATTACAACCAGATCGAACTGCGCTGTATCGCACACCTTGCGGCAGACCCCGGACTTCTTGAGGCGTTCAACGCGGGAGTCGATATTCATAATGCGACCGCCGCAAGGGTGTTTGACGTTGCGCCGAACGAAGTGACGCTCGAACAACGATCGAAAGCGAAGATGGTCTCGTACGGTTTGGCGTACGGAATGGAGGCATACGGGCTCGGACAACGACTCGGCATTCCAACCGATGAAGCCTCGGTCATTCTCAACTCATACTTTGAGGCGTTTCCTGCGGTACGTGACTACATGGATCGCGCAGTGTCAGAGGCGCGTTCAAAGGGCTACACCGAAACATTGTTTGGTCGACGTCGACCAATTCCTGAGTTGCTCGACTCGAATTGGCGCGTTCGTCAGGCTGGTGAACGTCAGGCAATGAACGCCGGCATTCAGGGGCTCGCTGCCGATGTGTTCAAGATTGCACTCGTCGCTGTTGATCGAGCGTTATCCGACGGCGACCACTCCTCGCGCATCGTGTTGCAGGTGCACGACGAAATCATTGTCGAGGTTCCACAGGATGAACACGACTCGGTCGGTGACCTTGTCATCGGTCTCATGCGCTCAGCGGTTGCGTTGGACGTGCCGCTTGAGGTGAATGTTGCGTGGGGTGACACCTGGGCAGCGGCCAAGGGCTGAGTTCAGCAATGACGGGTAGCCACTGGTTCGAGCCGATCGCCGATCACCTCGGTTCTGCATACCTGCGCTATTCGTTCACGAAGGGCACCCGTCAGGAGTGCGATGCGCTGGTTGAGATGCTCCACCTCAAACCGGGAATGCGGGTGCTCGATGTCGGGTGCGGACCGGGGCGTCACGCGCGTGCACTCGCTGAGCGCGGCCTGATCGTGCACGGCATCGATATTTCGGAAACATTCATTGACCTCGCTCGACACGATGCTCCTGCGGGCGCGACATTCGAGCGATTCGATGCGCGCGACCTCGTCGACTCCGCGAAATTTCGATCATCGTTCGACGCGGTCATCTGTTTGTGCCAAGGAGCATTTGGTTTGATGACGGTTTCGGATAGCGGAAACTCGATTGACGCAAATACGGTCATTTTTCGTGGGATGGCGCGGGCACTCACTGATCGCGGTCGACTCGCGTTATCGGCGTTCAGCAGTTATTTCGTCGTTCGTGCTCATGCCCGCGACGAATTCGATGCGCAATTTGATGCGGCGAGTGGTGTGAATCACGAACGTACCGAGGTGAAAAGTCCTACTGGCGAAGGGATTGAGGTTGACCTGTGGACCGCGTGTTACACGCCGCGGGAACTTCGCCTGCTATGCGAACTTGAAGGCCTTGCGGTCGAGTCACTTTCAAGTGTTGAACCTGGCGCGTATGGACGTGAGGAACCGCACGTCAGGTCGCCTGAATTTCTGCTCGTCGCTCGTCGTATGTGATGCACCGAGCGCACTGGTAACATTTGTCGCCGCATCCATTTGGGTGCGGTAGTTCTATTCATTTCTCGAAAGCAGTACCCAGCCTTGTCCGACACCACGAGCACCCAAGTCATTGACCCAGCGATGGGAACATTCGATGACGAGGGAACATATACCCCCCGTCAGGTCGTAGAAAACGACACCAACTTCGCAGAAGCGGTCACCGGAATCCCGGAGGTCGACGACGGGCAGTTAGTTCGAGGAACTGTCGTCAAAATTGATCGCGACGAAGTTCTGCTCGACATCGGATACAAGAGCGAAGGAGTCATTCCTTCACGCGAACTCAGCATTCGAAACGACGTCAATCCCGAAGAGGTCGTTTCGATGGGCGAGACGATCGAGGCTCTTGTGCTCACGAAAGAGGACAAAGAAGGTCGACTGGTTCTGTCGAAGAAGCGTGCGCAGTACGAGCGGGCGTGGGGCGATATCGAAGCGAAGAAAGAGGCGGATGCCGTCGTTGAGGGTCCGGTCATTGAGGTCGTGAAGGGCGGACTCATCGTCGACATCGGTCTGCGTGGATTCCTTCCCGCATCGCTCGTCGAACTCCGTCGCGTGCGCGACTTGCAGCCGTACGTCGGCACGATGGTGCAGGCCAAGATCATCGAACTCGACAAGAACCGCAACAACGTCGTGTTGTCACGACGTGCGTATCTCGAGGAGAACCAGAAGGAAACCCGAGATTCATTCCTCACCAACCTCAAGATCGGCGAGGTTCGCTCGGGCACCGTCTCGTCCGTCGTTTCGTTTGGTGCATTCGTTGACCTCGGCGGCATGGACGGCCTCATTCACGTGAGCGAACTCTCATGGAAGCACGTTGACCATCCAGGATCGGTCGTCGCGATCGGTGACCCCGTCACCGTGCAGGTGCTTGACGTCGATTTCAGCCGTGAGCGAATCAGCCTCAGCCTTAAGGCAACTCAGCAGGATCCGTGGGCGGAATTCGCCGAAGGACACGCAGTCGGACAACTCGTGTATGGCCGAGTGACGAAGCTCGTGCAATTTGGTTCGTTCGTCCAAGTTGGTGACGGCATCGAAGGCCTCGTGCACATCTCTGAAATGTCGGCCCACCACGTGGAGAATCCGGGCGACATCGTCACGCCGGGTGAAGAGTTGTGGGTCAAGATCATTGACCTCGATCTTCAGCGTCGACGAATCAGCTTGTCGATTAAGCAGGCCGCAGAGGGTGGCGAACTGGCCGCCGAGTACCGCGAGCACTTCGACGTGGACGACGAGGGCAACTGGACCCACAGCGAAGAGCAAATGGAAGCCGCGTGGGCCGAGTACGAGAGTGCCGCGGAGGCAGTTGCCGAAGTGCCGGTGGCGGAAGCCCCCGAACAGGAGTGACATGGCGCTGCTGGTCGGATTGACCGGTGGCATTGGTGCGGGCAAGTCGACCGTGTCGACGATGCTCGCCGAACTTGGCGCAGTCATCGTCGATGCCGATGAGATTGCGCGCAATCTTCAGGCTCCAGGGTCGTCCGTGCTCAGTGACATGGCCGCTCGATTCGGTTCCCACATCATTCGTGACGACGGTTCGCTCGATCGAGCAGCAGTTGCCGAGATCGTGTTCGGTAAAGACGAGAAATCGAAAGCGGCGCTCGCGGATCTGAACGCCATCGTTCATCCTGCGATGCAAGCCGAAATTCGGCGACAGGTCGCGGCGGGGCAATCGAAGAGCGAGGTTGTGGTGCTCGATTTTCCGTTGCTGGCGGAGAACCCGAGAGATGATCTTGACGCGACGATCGTCGTTGACGTTGATCCGGAAATTGCAATCGACCGTCTTGTCAATGTCCGAGGCATGGATGAGTCGGATGCGAGAAATCGGGTGGCAAATCAGGCTTCACGGGAACGTCGTCGAGAAATCGCAACGCATGTCGTCGACAATTCGGGCGACGTGGACGAGTTGCGCGCCGCAGTTCGTGCCGTTTGGGATTCGTTGACGTCATGAACACGTGGGTGTTTGGCTACGGATCGTTGGTGAGCCCGGTATCGCTCGGCGCCACCATTGGGCGTCTGCCGATACGCGGAGACAACTTCTTTGCTGCAGAGTGCGATGGGTGGGAACGGCGTTGGAATTACGGCTATCCGATGGGGGATCGACCGTACTCGGGGACCGAGGTCGATTCGATTGACACTATTGTCGCGCTTGGCGTTTTAGCCGTCGATGGAGCGTGCATGAACGGTGTCATCGCACGGGTGAGTGATGACGAACTCGGGCGACTCGATCAGCGCGAGCGCAATTACTCGCGTGTCAACATTGCTACGAGCACTCGACTTCTCGATCGTTCGGATATTGCGCCTGACGTTGTGTACCTTTATGTGCCGACGGAGTTGCCGTTGCAGATCTACGCGGATGCTCGTGACCGGGGTCGTGCCGGTGTCGAGATTCGTTACTGGACGCTTGTGAATGATGCGTTTGACGCGTTGCTCGAAGGGGCGGGCGACCGGTATCGGTCGACGACGCCGGCTCCCGATGTTCCGGTCGTGGATGTGTCGAGGGTCGAATGAGTGCCGAAACCGACGAACAGGTGGTCGAACGTTTCGAGGTCGTCTCGGAGTTCGAACCCTCAGGGGATCAGCCCGCTGCGATCGAGGCGTTAGCGCGAGGTATCGACGAGGGAAAACGCTTTCAGACGTTGCTTGGCATCACCGGAAGCGGAAAGTCGGCAACGATTGCGTGGACGATCGAGCGGGTGCAACGGCCAACGCTCATCCTCGCCCCGAACAAGAGTTTGGCGGCACAACTTGCACAAGAGATGAGGGAGTTCTTCCCAAACAACCGTGTCGAGTATTTCGTTTCGTATTACGACTATTACCAACCCGAAGCGTATATCCCTTCGAGTGACACCTTCATCGAAAAGGACTCGTCGATTAACGATGAGATTGATCGCTTGCGCCATTCGGCGACGGCGGCGCTGCTGACGCGACGTGACACGATCGTGGTTGCGTCGGTCTCATGTATTTACGGTATGGGTTCGCCTGATGAGTATCGAGGGCAACTTCTCGACCTCAGCATCGGCATCGACTACGACATGCGCTCAATTCTTCGGCGACTTGTCGACATGCAATATGACAGAAATGACATGACGCTCATTCGCGGAAAGTTCCGCGTGCGTGGTGACACGATTGAAGTGCACCCGGCGTATGAAGAGTCAGTGCTGCGCATCGAAATGTTCGGTGACACCGTTGACCGCCTCACCCGTATCGATCCGATCACCGGCGAAACCCTCGAAGAGTTACGTCGGGCCTACGTATTTCCTGCAACGCATTATGTTGCAGGCGTTGAACGAATGGCTCGAGCAATATCTGGCATCGAACACGAATTGCAGGTGAGTCTCAGCGAGTTCGAACGCGACCAGAAGCTGCTCGAGGCCCAGCGGTTGCGAATGCGCACTCAGTACGACCTCGAAATGATGTCCGAGGTCGGCTACTGCTCGGGAATTGAGAACTACTCGATGCATATCGATGGGCGCCAGCCGGGCGACCCACCGTTTACCTTGCTCGACTATTTCCCGGACGACTATTTGCTCGTCATCGACGAGAGTCATGTCGCCGTGCCACAACTTCATGGTCAGTTCGCCGGTGATCGAAGTCGTAAGGACGTGCTTGTCGAGCACGGGTTTCGGTTGCCGAGTGCCCGTGACAACCGTCCGCTGACATTCGACGAGGTCATGGAGCGCATCAACCAGTGTGTCTTTTTGTCTGCGACGCCTTCTGATTACGAACTCTCTATTTCGGGACAGGTCGTTGAGCAAATTGTTCGACCCACCGGCCTTGTCGATCCAGAAGTCATCGTGCGTCCAACGAAGGGTCAGATTGATGATCTCATCGAGATGGTCGAAGGTCGGGTGACGAAAGGCGATCGCGTCCTCGTCACCACGCTCACGAAGAAGATGGCGGAGGATCTCACCGACTATCTCTTGGAACAGGGGTTGCGTGTTCGGTATCTGCACTCAAATATCGACACAATCCAACGCATCGAAATTCTTCGGGCCCTTCGGCTTGGAGAATTCGACGTACTCGTTGGCATCAACCTGCTTCGAGAAGGTCTTGACCTTCCAGAGGTGTCACTTGTGTGCATTCTCGATGCGGATAAAGAGGGTTTCCTTCGCAGTGAAACTTCGTTGATTCAAATGATTGGGCGTGCTGCTCGAAATGTTGACGGTCAGGTTGTCATGTATGCCGACCGGGTGACCGACTCGATGACGCGGGCAATTTCAGAGACTCAGCGACGCCGCGATTTGCAGGTTGCCTACAACACCGAACACGGCATCAACCCGAAAACGGTTCGAAAGGCGGTCGGTGACATTTTGTCGATGCTGCGACCTGATGCGGGTACGACACC
The DNA here is from genome assembly GCA_023262325.1 of Ilumatobacteraceae bacterium. Classification (GTDB taxonomy): domain Bacteria; phylum Actinomycetota; class Acidimicrobiia; order Acidimicrobiales; family Ilumatobacteraceae; genus Casp-actino5. The sequence continues at coordinate 8,779 of JALRBS010000048.1, forward strand.
TATTCCTGGCAAGGATCGCCGCCGGAAGAAAGAGCGTGAGAAGGTACAGCGAGAGCTTGCGTCGTTGCCGCAACAAGAGATTGCGCGACTCATTCAGACCCTCGAGCAAGAGATGCACGAGGCTGCTGTTGAACTGAAATTTGAGTACGCAGCGCGGCTGCGTGACGAAATTGCCGATCTTCGTCGCGAACTCCGTGACGCTCAGTGACCGCTTGACCGTTAGCCTCGCCGAACGTGACGTCGAGTACATCCTCATCCAGCCGGGCATCGAGTTCGTCCGCTGCGAAGGCTCGGAAGGCGGCGCCGGCGAAGAAGTCGACGACGAAGGCGCCGGCTAAGAACGCGACAGCGAAGACCGCGCGTGGCTCAGCCTCACGATCATCTGGTGGCGCGTCGGCTGCTGAACCAGCGAGTCGTGCTCGGCGGGCGGCTGCTCGTGCAGCCGCCGGCGAGGCTCCTGTGATCACCGTGCGAGGGGCGCGTGAACACAATCTCAAGAACGTGTCGGTTGAACTGCCCCGCGATCGCCTCGTCGTTTTCACCGGGCTGTCCGGTTCGGGTAAGTCGAGCCTTGCATTTGACACGATCTACGCCGAGGGTCAGCGACGGTACGTCGAGTCGTTGTCCTCCTATGCCCGACAATTTCTCGGCCAGATGGATAAGCCTGATGTCGATGTCATCGAAGGCCTGTCGCCGGCGATCTCGATCGATCAGAAGTCAGCGAGCAGAAACCCTCGCTCGACCGTTGGCACGATCACCGAGGTCTACGACTATCTGAGGTTGTTGTACGCGCGGATTGGCGTCCAACACTGTCCGAATGATGGAGCCCGACTACAGCGACAGACTCCGCAGCAGATCGTCGATCGTGTGCTCGAACTCGAGGAGGGCACTCGATTTCAAATTCTGGCTCCCGTGGTGCGCGGTCGAAAAGGGGAGTACGAGTCACTGCTTGAGGATCTCTCGGGTCAGGGATACGTCCGTGCGCGTATTGACGGCGAGACCGTGCAGATCGACGAGTTCCTGAAAGGTGATGATCGTCTCGCGCGGTACGAGTCGCACAACATTGAGGTCATTGTTGACCGACTCGTGTTGCGCGAGGGCATTGAACGACGTCTCACCGACTCGCTCGAAACGGCCCTGCAACTTGCCGAGGGTGTTGCCCAAATCGACATTGTGCCGAGAGAGGGCGAAGAGGGTGAGACGCTGACGTTCAGCCAGCATCTTGCCTGCCCGACGTGTGGTGGAAGTTATGAGGAACCTGCACCGCGTAACTTCTCGTTCAACTCTCCGTACGGCGCCTGCGAGACCTGTGACGGGCTCGGCACGACGTTTGAGGTTGACCCCGAGCTTGTGATACCTGATGTCGATTTGTCGGTGGCAGGTGGTGCGATCGCACCGTGGCGGACGGCACATACTCAGTACTTCACTCGAATGCTCGAATCGGTTGCTGAGGTGCACGAGATCGATCTCGATACGCCCTGGCGAGACTTGCCTGCGAAACACCAGCGACTGCTGTTGCACGGGGCGAGCGGGCGCCTCACGGTGAAATATCGCAACCGCTATGGCAGGTCGCGCACGTTCAACTCCGAGTTCGAAGGCGTCGTGCCATGGATCAAACGACGTCATGAATCAGCCGATAGCGATTGGACCCGCGAACAGTTTGAGGGCTACATGCGTGAGGTTCCCTGTGGTGTGTGCAGTGGCGCGCGACTGAAGCCCTTCACGCTTGCGGTGACGATTAACGACAAGAACATCTCCGAAGTCTGCGAAATGTCAATTGCGGACTCGGCGGCGTTTCTTGCAGACCTCGTGCTGTCGGATCGCGACAAGATGATCGCCGAGCGCGTGACAAAGGAGATCAACGCTCGCTTGGGTTTTCTGCTTGACGTCGGTCTCGATTACCTCACGCTCGCTCGTGCTGCGGGGACGCTCGCCGGCGGAGAGGCACAGCGCATCAGACTGGCGAGCCAAATTGGCTCGGGTCTTGTCGGCACGCTCTACGTGCTCGACGAACCATCGATCGGTCTCCACCAACGCGATAATCGACGGCTCATCGACACGTTGACCCGTCTGCGCGATCTCGGAAACACGGTCATCGTCGTCGAACACGACGAGGAGACGATTCGCGAGAGCGACTGGATCGTTGACATCGGACCGGGTGCCGGTGAGCACGGCGGTGCCGTTGTGTATTCGGGACCGGTGGCCGGAATCGAGAAGGTTGCAAATTCGGTGACCGGTGAATACCTCTCTGGTCGCAAGTCGATACCGGTACCGCAGCTTCGCCGCCCACCTGGTGTGGACCGATTGCGCATCGAGGGTGCACGAGAACACAATCTGCGCGATATCGACATTGAGATTCCGCTTGGCAACTTTGTTGCCGTGACGGGCGTCTCGGGTTCGGGCAAATCAACACTCGTTCGAGACATTCTCTTGCCGGTGCTCATGCAACGTATCTATTCTTCGAAAACGCCTGCCGGAAAGCACAAACGAATTCTCGGCATCGAGCACCTCGACAAGGTCATCGATATGGACCAGTCGCCAATTGGTCGAACGCCTCGTTCGAATCCGGCGACGTACACCGGGTTATTCGACAATATTCGCAAACTCTTCGCTGCGACGAACGAAGCAAAGGTTCGTGGCTATCAGCCTGGTCGATTCTCGTTCAACGTGAAGGGTGGTCGCTGTGAGGCGTGCTCTGGTGATGGCACCATCAAAATCGAGATGCACTTTTTGCCCGATGTGTATGTGCCGTGCGAAGTGTGCAAGGGAGCCCGCTACAACCGCGACACCCTTGACGTGGAGTTCAAGGGACGGAATATCGCCGATGTGCTTGACATGCCAGTTGCCGAAGCCGTCGACTTTTTCTCGAATCAGCCTGCGATCGCGCGTTATTTGCAGACGCTTGTTGATGTGGGGCTCGGCTATGTGCGTCTCGGGCAGCCAGCGCCGACGCTGTCTGGAGGCGAGGCGCAACGGGTGAAATTGGCGACTGAACTTGCGAAGCGGTCAACGGGTCACACGATCTATCTGCTTGACGAACCCACAACCGGATTGCATTTTGAGGATGTTCGTCGGTTGCTCACCGTGCTCGGTCGGCTCGTCGATCAGGGCAACACGGTGCTCGTGATCGAACACAATCTCGATGTCATCAAGACGGCCGACTGGCTCATCGATCTGGGGCCGGAAGGTGGCATTGGTGGTGGAACAATCGTCGCCGAAGGACCGCCTGAGCACATCGCAACCGTTGAGTCATCGCACACCGGTCGGTTCCTGCGAGACTTGCTCGCGTGACCATCACCTCCCTCGACAACGTCGAGCATCGCGCCGAAGTACAGCAGCGAACGATCAACACTCTGCGACTCGCAGTCGTACCCGGTCAGGCTGCGGTGGCGGGCACGGTGGCCGTTGTGTCATTGCTCGCAAAGGACATGCTTGGCTCGGATCGACTCGCAGGTCTCGGATCTGCGGCCTTTACATTTGGCGCCGCAGTCGTGTCGATTCCACTCGCGGCGTTCATGCGTCGCCGAGGCCGCCGACCCGGTCTCGCATTGGCGCTCGCGCTCGGTTCGTTCGGTTCGCTTGTTGCGGCAACCGGTGGTCAGACACGATGGTTCTGGCTGTTCGTTGTCGGCATGTTTTTGTTCGGTTCGGGCCAGGCAGCAACTCTCGGTGCCCGTTATGCGGCCGCCGACTTGGCAACGGACGACGAACGAGCGAAGGCGATTGGTGCCGTCGTGTGGATCGGCACGCTTGGGGCAGTCTTCGGACCTCTCTTCACGCCGTTAGAGAAGCGATTCGGTGTCGCGATTGGCCTCGACCAATATGTCGGTCCGTATCTCTTCGCTGCCGTGCTCTTCGCTCTCGGCGCGGTGGCGTATTTGGTGCTGCTACGACCTGATCCGTTGGTGATCTCTGGAGCGGTTGATCCACATGCGGAACGAGCGCGACCGCTTCGACAGGTTCGAGCATCCTTCGGTGAGATCCGAAACTCCCGTCATGCCATGCTTGGCTTGGTTGCAATGGCCGGCTCGCAGGCAGCGATGGTCGGCGTAATGACGATGACGCCACCGCACATGGCCGACCACGGGCACGCCGATCTGTCGGCGATGGTTATTGCGTTTCACATTGTGGGAATGTTCGGTCTCGCTCCGCTCGTTGGCCGTTTCGTCGATCGAACCGGTGCACCAAAATCAGTGTTGATCGGAGCCGTGTTGCTCGGGACGAGCACGATCGTCGTGCAGATTGCGGGCTACGTACCAGCACTCGTATTCATCGGGCTGTTTCTGCTTGGCCTTGGCTGGAACCTCGGACTCATCGCAGGTACGTCGCTCCTCACGTCCTCGGTGCCTGTTCACGCCCGTGTTGAGGCACAGGGGACTGGTGACCTCACCCTGAGTTTGTGTGGGGCTGTTGCGGCCTTCGGCTCGGGTTTCGTCAAGCAGGCATTTGAGTATCACGTGCTTGCCGACTTGGCGACGGTGCTCGCCGGCGTCATGGTCGTGTATGCCTTCTATGTGCGTGTGGCGTCTAACGCAGTAGTTTCGACAGCTCGTTAAGTCGACGCTTCTCATCTTTCGACAATGCGTCGAGCCCTTCGGCGGACACCTTGTCGAGCAGCGTGTCAAGTTCGTGTTGTAATGCTGCGTGCGAGGGGTTCGACGTTGCCGGTGCAGCCCATGGTCCATCGACCACTGTTGGCTTGGAGGTGCGCGACCGTCGAGCGGGTTTGCGCACGCGACCCTTCGCGGAGCGAGTTGGTGACTTATGCCGGGTTGTTGAGCTGAATCGAGGAATGATGTCGAGTCGATCGGCGAAGCCCCATTGGCGAACCGTCACCAGCGCAATGCCGAGTGCAAGTACGAGCACGATGAGTGTGCCCCATATTCGGTTTCCGAGGTATCGCAGAATGTCGATGCCAACAAAGATCGATGAGATGACCCATGCCGGAATTCCGAAGAAGAAGGGCGCGTCGGGGTGTTCTGCCGCAAACACGACGAGCATGACGGTGCCGAGTAGACCGAGTCCCATCTCGGCAGCCGTCGCAAGATTGCCAACGATCGAAACGAACAGCGTTGGCGCAATCGTGACTGCAAGCACAAGGCGGGTAAATCGAATGCGCCCAACCATCTCCTCGACGATGTGTCCGAAGTACCAGAAAAAGAACAGCGTGATGACAACCCAAGCGCTAATGGGTGGGTTTGCGGCTGGCCACGTGATGAGCCTCCAGACCTCGCCTCGGCGCACTGAGCCCGCATCGAACACAAGGTTGCTGAACAACGAGATGCTCATTGCATAGAGCACCATCGATGCGATGCCGCAGCCAACGAGAAACGCGGTGGTTGTCACATCGAGTGTTCCGATACGGAACCATCCGTCGCGAGAACGGCGTTGCGGAGGGCCAAAGTTGAATCGCTGTGCCACGACCTCAACCGTACTGGTGATCTGGTCGTCCGTGCGGTCTCTCGACCGAGTTCACTCGCCGTAGTCTCGTGGTGTGATGGAACGGCCAGCCACCGGCACGATCCCGGACGAACCCGGTTCGTATCAGTTCAAAGATGGGCTTGGTCGTGTCATTTACGTTGGTAAAGCGCTGAGTTTGCGTCATCGTTTGAGCAGCTACTTTCAGAACCCTGACCGGTTGCACCCACGCACCCGACAGATGGTTGAAACCGCAGCATCTGTTGAGTGGACGATCGTTCGAAATGAACTCGAGGCGCTCATGCTCGAGTACTCGCTCATCAAGCAGCATCGCCCACGCTTCAACGTTCGATTACGCGATGACAAGAGCTATCCATTTCTTGCGGTCACGACCGATGAAGAGTGGCCACGGGCGGTGGTCACCCGTGGGGTGCGGCGAAAAGGCGTCCGCTATTTCGGACCGTACGCCCACGCCTATGCAATTCGAGAAACGCTCGATTTGTTGCTTCGATCGTTCCCGGTGCGTACGTGTTCGCCGGGCAAGTTTCGTCAGCATGAGCGTTTAGGGCGTCCGTGCTTGCTCTATCACATCGAAAAATGTGCCGGGCCGTGCGTGGGTGAGGTCGACGCGGCCGAGTATTCGACGATGGTGAAGGAGCTGTGCGGGTTCCTTTCAGGCGATACCGATGAGGTGGTTCGCCGACTCGAGGACGAGATGCGTATCGCCGCCGGCGAACTTGAATTTGAGAAGGCTGCCCGGTTGCGGGATCGTCTCGAATCGGTGCAACGGGCGGTTGAGAAGCAGCAGATGGTCGGGGAGCGGAGTGATGATCTCGACGTCATCGGGATCGCCGAGGATGATCTCGAAGCGTCGGTGCAGGTCTTCTTTGTCCGTAGTGGACGTGTCGTTGGTCGCAAGGGTTTCGTGCTCGACAAGGTCGAAGACCTCTCCTCGGCCTCACTTGGCGGAAGGGTCATCGAGTCGCTCTATGGCGAGGAACCGCCGACTGGCATTCCGAAGGAGGTGCTCGTTCCATCGGTGCCAGAAGATGTCGCTGTGTTCGAGGAGTGGTTGAGCATGTTGCGAGGATCACGAGTGCAGATTCGTGTGCCGCAACGCGGCGATCGAAGGCGACTTCTTGAGACGGTGACGCATAATGCGAGCGAGGAGTTTGTCCGTCACCGGATGCGACGCGCCAGCGACCACAACACGCGAAGTCGGGCGCTGACGGAACTGCAGGATGCGCTGAGTCTGCCGGAAGCACCGCTGCGCATCGAGTGCTATGACATGGCGCACCTTCAGGGCACCGATTACGTGGGGTCAATGGTGGTACTTGAAGATGGGCTGCCGGCAAAGCGTGAGTATCGACGATTCAAAGTGAATATCGATGGCAACGACGACTATGCGGCGATGCAGGAAGTATTGACGAGGAGGCTGCAGGCGTATATCGATGAACGCGATGAGCCGATCGGCGAGCGGGGCGCAAAGCCATCCCGATTCGCGTACCCGCCGCAACTGTTGCTCGTCGACGGTGGAAAGGGTCAGCTGGGTGTCGCTGAGCGCGTCGTTCGTGAGTTGGGTCTCGCCGACGAGATACCGGTGGCAGCGCTTGCGAAGCGATTTGAGGAAGTGTTCATTCCTGGGTCATCGGAGCCGGTGCAGATTGCACGCGGATCTGATGCGTTGTTCATGTTGCAACGAATTAGGGATGAGGCTCACCGTTTTGCGAATTCGTTCCACCGCGAACGCCGGTCGAAACGAATGACCTCTAGTTCGCTCGACGGAATTGCCGGGCTCGGACCGGCACGACGCGATCGACTTGTGAAGGCGCTGGGAGGCGTGCGCGCGGTGAAGGCGGCGGACCTTGACACGTTGCAGTCGCTGAGTTTTCTCCCGCAACCGGTGGCTCAGGCGGTGTACGAGAAGTTTCACCCGTCAACCGACGGGTAAGTGTGTTCGCTTACATCTTGCTGATGACGTCGGTGTGCAGCCGGTCCAGGTGCTCTTTGCGACTGTTCGGGTCGCTGCCCATCAGCCAGTCGGGCACGATGAACTCGTCGAATCCGAGGGCTTCGTATTCATGCAAAATGCCGATGAGTTGATCGGCTCCGCCGGCGATCGTTCTCGCACCGAGCGGGCCTTGAAGTGCTTTCGCGTTTGCCGCGGCGTCGTCGCTGAGGTGAACAGCGACCTGCACCGAGCGATGGAGAGTTGCCGGGTCACGGCCGACTTTCTCGCAGGCGGCGTTCATCGCTGCGAGCCGTTCGCCGGCTCCGTCTGGGTGTCCCCAGGTGTTCCACTCTTGAGCGTGTTGCGCAGTGATGCGCAGCATTCGGTTACCTCCGGTGCCGACGAGAATTGGCAGTGGTGATTGCACCGGCTTGGGCTCACTCGGCGCGTCGGTAATGGTGTAGATCGAACCGTTAAACGTTGTTCGTTTTTCGGCGAGCAACATTTTGATGATCTGGATGGCTTCCTCAAACCGGTCAACTCGTGCTTTCGGTTCTTCGAGTTCGATGCCATACGCATGGTGTTCGTTGATCTGCCATCCAGCGCCGAGACCAAGGACGAAACGCCCGTGCGATACATGGTCGATCGTTGCGGCGCGGTTGGCAAGCACGGCCGGGTGATGCACCGAAGTTGGCGCAACGAGCGGACCGAGGCGCAGAGTAGACGTCACCGCGGCGACGGCAGGGAGGAGTCCCCAAACCTCGTGTGAGTCACCATCGTTCACCTCGGTGGTGCCGGTATTCGGCATGTAGTGATCGGCGAACCACATGCCAAACCATCGACCGTCATCGAGCCACCTCGCAAGGTCGAGCACCTCATCGACTGGATATTTGATGTTTGGCCACACGGAGAACTTCATGCTGCGACCGTAGTGTGTTACCCGTGTCGGGTGACGTGTCGCGAGAACTCTGGGAACAGCACGCATCGTGGTGGATCGATGGATTTACCGAGGGTGCTGACCCCGAGTACGAGGATCAGATCATTCCGCTCGTCGTGTCCGAATTGCAGGGCGCGGGTCGGGTCCTCGATGTCGGCACCGGCGACGGCCAGATTGCGCGTGCGCTTGCGAGCAACGGTGCGAAGGTCGTGGGGGTTGACCCAACGACGAATCAAATTTCAGTCGCTCAGTCCCGTGGTGGAGGCCCGGTTTACCTGCAATGCGGTGCCTCGCCGTTGCCGTTCGCAGATGCAAGTTTTGATGCCGTGCTTGCCTGTCTCGTGTTTGAGCACATCGACGATGTTGATGCGGCGATTGCCGAGGTTGCTCGCGTGCTGCGGGCGGGCGGCACCTTCAATTTTTTGTTGAATCACCCGTTATTGCAGACCCCCGATTCGGGGTGGATCGACGATCACATGGTTGACCCGCCCGAGCAGTACTGGCGAATTGGCCGCTATCTCGTTGAGGCCGAAACGATTGAGCAAGTCGAACTTGGTGTGCACATCAGGTTTCTTCACCGCCCGCTCTCGCGATATCTCAACGCGCTGGCTGAACATGGACTCTTTCTCGAACATATGGACGAGCCAGCGCCACCAGAGCGATTCCTCGCGCAGGCACCCGAGTATTTCGACGCCGCTTCAGTCCCTCGACTGCTGCACCTGCGGCTGCGAAAACTCTCGGGTTCGTAGGGTGCGAACGAAGGTTCAACTCACTGGCGTAGTGTGACGTTGTGGCGGAAATTCTTGTCATCACGGGGCTGTCAGGAGCCGGCCGCTCGGCTGCGGCAGGCGTTCTCGAGGATCTCGGCTGGTACGTCGTTGACAACTTGCCAACCTCGCTCGTGCCGACGATCGTCGATCTTGCTGCAAAACCAGGAGCGGGAATCGATCGTCTCGTTCTGGTATCGGGCAGAAATCACGCCGAGTTGTTGCCGCAGATTGAACTGTTGCGCGAACGGCACCGCGTGTCGTTGCTGTTCCTCGACGCGTCGACGTCGACGGTCGTGCAACGCTACGAGGCGACTCGACGGCGACACCCGTTCGATGACGGATCGGGTGGTGTGCTTGAGGCGATTAACCGTGAGCGCGAAGCCCTGGCGCCGGTGAAAGACCACGCTGATCTTGTGATCGATACCTCCGACCTCAATGTTCACCAGTTGAAGGACCGCATTGTCGCTTCGTTCGGCGGGTCGCGTGCCGGTGGTCTACAGGTGTCGATCGAGTCGTTTGGTTTTAAGCATGGAGTGCCGATTGATGCCGACATGGTGCTCGATGTGAGGTTCTTACCGAACCCACATTGGGACGAGTCACTACGACCGCTCAGCGGGCGCGACGCTGCGGTGAGCGAGTTCGTTCTGCGGTCTGAGGTCTCGCAGCGATTCGTCGACAAACTTGAGTCACTGATGCATGAGGTGCTCCCTGGGTGCGTGGAAGAGGGTAGGTCGTACCTCACGGTCGCGATCGGTTGTACCGGCGGTCGCCATCGGTCGGTTGCGGTCGCAGACGAGATTGCTCGCCGTCTCATGAGTCACGGGTACATCGCGCAAACCTCGCATCGCGACATCGATCGTTCGGCCTGACGGACCCTTTACCTCGGTCTGTGTCGAGACCTTCGGCCACATGGGTGCCACGGCGGTCAATGAGAGCCTCTTCGAACGGTCTGCTCTGAGTAATCTTGACGGCGGTAGACGTGGTTGACAGGGAAAGGAACCCCCAATGACAGTTCGTGTTGGCGTGAACGGCTTCGGTCGAATCGGACGCAACTTTTATCGAGCAGTTCTCGCGCAGAAGGCAAACGTTGAATTTGTTGCAGTGAACGATCTCGGGTCGCTGGAACAAATGGCGCACCTTCTGCAATACGACTCGGTGATGGGTCGGCTCGATGCGAAAGTTCGGGTGGTCAAGGGGGGCATTCGTGTGGGGAACCACACGATCAAGGTGCTGTCCGAGCGCGACCCGAAAGCACTGCCGTGGGGTGAGCTCGGAGTCGATGTCGTTGTCGAGTCGACCGGCATCTTCACGGATCGGCCGAAGGCAGCGATGCACCTCGAAGGGGGCGCCCCGCTCGTCATCGTGTCGGCGCCATCAAACGGCGCCGATCTCACCGTGGTCTACGGCGTGAATCACACCGATTTCAATCGAAAGAAGCACCAGGTCATCTCGAATGCGAGTTGCACAACAAACTGCTTCGTGCCGCTCATCAAGGTGCTCGACGATGAGTTCGGTGTCAAGCAGGGGTTGATGACAACCGTTCACGCGTACACCGGTGACCAATCGCTCGTCGATGGACCGCACAGCGATCTCCGTCGTGCTCGTGCCGCTGCGATCAACATCATTCCAACCTCGACGGGTGCGGCGAGGGCGACGAGCCTGGTGATGGCGTCGATGAAGGGTCGCCTCGACGGCACTGCGCTTCGGGTGCCGGTGCCGACAGGTTCGATAACCGATCTCACTGCAACATTGAAAAAGAATGCATCAGTCGAACAGATCAACGGAGCCTTTGCGGAGGCCGCGAAGTCAGGTCCACTCAAAGGCATCCTCAACTACACCGAAGATCTCATTGTGTCGAGTGACATTGTCGGCGATCCACACTCGTCAATTTTTGATGCGGGAATGACGATGTCAATGGGGGATCTCGTGAAGGTCTGCTCGTGGTACGACAACGAGTGGGGCTATTCGAATCGCCTTGTCGACCTTGTTCGCCACGTTGGCCGTTCGCGTTGATGCTGCGATGACCGAAGTACGAGGTCGTATTCCGACCCTCGAAGATCTTGGTGACGTGACTGGGCGTCGGGTGCTCGTTCGAACCGATTTCAACGTGCCGTTAGATGACAGCTCGGGTGTTACCCGAGTCGTCGATGACTTCAGAATTCGTGCGGCGCTTCCGACGTTTTCATGGTTGATGGAACGTGGAGCAGAGGTCGTGTGTGCAAGTCATCTCGGACGACCAAAGGGCGCTCCCGATGCTAGGTACTCGATGGAGCCGGTGCGCGATCGCCTTGCCGAACTTGCTCCCGACGTCTCGCTGCTTGAGAACCTTCGGTTTCACGCGGGCGAGGAGGGCAACGATCCAGCGTTTGTTGCCGAACTCATTGACGGCGTCGACTTTTATGTGAACGACGCGTTTGGTGCTTCGCATCGTCCGCATGCATCGATTGTGGGACCACCGGCGACGTTGCCATCGGCGATGGGACGGTTATTGCAGAGCGAGGTTGATGTCCTGCTCGGCTTGCGTAACAAGCCGAAACGACCGTTCGTTGCGGTGCTCGGCGGTGCGAAAATTTCTGACAAGTTGGGAGTCGTTGAGGCGCTGCTCGAGGTGGTCGATTCGCTCGTAATCGGTGGCGCGATGTGTTTCACGTTTTTTGCCGCACAGGGCAAACCGATCGGAGGCTCATTGTGGGAGCCGGACATGGTGGATACGTGTCGATCGATTCTTGCGTCGGCCGGCGACAAACTCGTACTTCCCGATGACATCGTTGGCGTTGACGCTGAAGGTCAGTTTGCAACCTTTGGTACGCGGTTGCCGGATGGCGCGAAGGGGTTTGACATCGGTCCGGGTTCGGCGGCCGCATTTAGTGATGTGGTGATGGATGCTCGGATGGTGTTTTGGAACGGGCCGATGGGGATGTTCGAGGATGAACGTTTCGCGGGTGGTACACGAACCCTTGCTGAAGCGATGGCAGAGACGAAGGCGTTCACTGTGGTTGGAGGCGGTGATTCTGCGGCAGCGCTCGCGCAGTTCCGTCTTGATGACGAGGTCGATCACGTGTCGACAGGTGGTGGAGCGAGTTTGGAGTTACTCGAGCTTGGGGACCTCCCTGGACTCGCCGCACTGAGAGGAGCACCGAATGCCTGATGGACGAGTTCCACTCATTAGTGGGAACTGGAAGATGAATCTCGATCATTTCGAGGCGCTCCGAAATTTGCAGAAGCTTGCGTGGCTGCTTCCGAAGGATGTGTACGAGCGTGTCGACGTGAGTTTGCATCCTCCGTTTACCGATATTCGGACCCTGCAAACTTCGATTGAGGCCGACCGTATGGACGTGTTGCTCGGCGCGCAGCACTGTCACCACGAGGTGTCGGGCGCGTACACCGGGGAAGTGTCGCCTGCGTTTCTCGCGAAACTTGACGTGAAGTTGGTGATCTGCGGGCACAGTGAACGCCGTGAGCTGTTTGGTGAGAACGACGAGATCGTCAACGCAAAAGTGAAGGCGATCCTGGCGCACAAGATGACGCCAATCTTGTGCGTCGGCGAAACGCTTGCTGAACGAGAAGCGGGGGAGACCGAGGCAAAGGTGCTCGGCCAGGTGGCTGCGGGCATTGCTGGTGCAAAGAAGGACCAGGTGGCGTCGATGGTGATCGCATACGAGCCGATTTGGGCGATTGGTACCGGAAAGACCGCCACGGCACAAGATGCGCAGGACGTATGCGGTGCGATTCGACGGGCCGTGGCTGCTTCGACTGACGCCTCAACGGCGGGTTCAATTCGAATTCAATATGGCGGTTCGGTGAAAGCGGGAACGACAGCCGAGTTGATGGCGCAACCTGATGTTGACGGGGCGCTCGTTGGTGGTGCGAGTCTTGATCCTGACGAGTTCGCACAGATCGTGAAGATTGCGGCAGGTGCCTCGTCCTGACGGTTGTGTGACCGACCTCGCTGGTACGGTCGTTGGTCGCATGGCAGCACGCGTATTTGGTCATCATCCGTGTCGCATTCGAGCGATTGGTGTGCTTGTCGGCGGAGTGCTCGTTGCGGGCTCGTGTGGTGGCGCATCGGTGGAGACAATCGATGGGGTGACCGAATCGTCTACACCATCGTCGACGTTGGCTGAGCAGGTCACCGAGACGACGACTGTCGACGAGACGACGACCACAACTGAACCTGGGCCAACGACGACGCTGCCGGTGCCCGAGGCTGCGGTGATGCAACTCGCGTTTCAATTGTCGACAGATGCTCGTTGGGCCGACGGCACAAAAATCGGTCTGACAGACATCGTCTGTACCGTCGATGCGTTGCGCTCAACGCCGGGTTCGATCGGGTTGTCGGCGTACGACGCGATTATTGAGGTCCGTGCTGGCCGTGCGGAGGATCTCGTTGAGGTCTATTTCGACCGCTTTGTTGGCGAGTATCGAACATTGTTTGATCGAATTATTCAGGCGTCGTCGGTTGATGCGTGTTCTGACGTTGGTGATTCCTATGTCGATGTGTCTCCTTTGGGCTGGAACGGATTTCAAGTCGAAGCGTGGAATGCCGCACAGATGATTCTTGTGCCGACAGAAACCGGTGGCGACGAGAATGAGCGCACCTTCGATCGGCTTGTTGTCGTGCCGGTGCAGAACGCTGAATTCGAAATTGATTTGCTGAGGTCGGGCGAACTTGACCTCATTTTGCCCGACCTTTCGGTAGGCGCAATTGAAGGTCTCGATGATCCAAATCTCGGCTTTGAGATGTTCGATGGCGGTCGTCATGAGGACATGTATCTGAGATCGGATGGCGTGTTCGCGAATGACGTGTTCCGCGATGCATTTTGGTCGTCGGTTGATCGTCAACGGCTTATTGATGAGGTGTATGCCCCGATTTCCCCTAATGCATCGGTGTGGAATTGCGGTCCGGTTGGTCGGCGTGATTGGTGTGACGGGCAGAACGCGTTCGCTGGTTCCTACAACCCGGGCGCGGGAGCGCAGGCACTTACCGAGGCCGGCTGGACGTTTGACGACGACGGATACTGGCAAGATGACACCGGCTCGTCGCGAACGATCAGATGGCTTGTTGAGGGTGGACATGCGCGCCAGTCTGAACTTGTCGACGTACTTGTGCCCATGATGCGCGATGAGGGTTTCCGTATCGAAGTTGAGAACTGCTCGGGTAGTTGCGTATTTACCGAGCGGCTCGCCGGTGGGCAGTGGGATCTCGCAGTGTGGTCGCGATCATCGCTTGACGACATCGGACTGCTTGCGGCGCGATATTCATGTTCGCAATATTCGTGGGCTGACCGTCCGGGTTGGAACTCGGTCGGATTCTGTGACGCCGAGGCCGATGCACTTCTTGATCGTGCACTCGCCACTCGCGATGAGGCAGAACAGGTTTTAGATATCCGTCGGGTACTCGAACGAATAGCAGCCACGCGGTTTGTGTTGCCGATCACTCGATTGCCATCGGCGGTGGCGTGGCGCCCGGACAAACTTGGACCGAGCGAGACGATGACCGAACTTGGCAGATCTGGTTCGTGGAGCCTTGATGCGCTGTCCGATCTTCAAGATCTTGACGGAGATCGAACGATTGTCATCGGCGTCGAGTCGTGGCCGTCGTGCACGAACCCCGTGCTGGTGTGCAGTTCAACTGACTGGTACGGGTCCGGAGTCGGGGGTCTCGCAGTTCCCGGAATTTGGGCGACCGCCGATGGGCTGACGCTCACACACTCCTCGCTCGTTCGACAAGCGCCGTTTGTTACTGAACTTCGGTGACGACGTAGTGGTCTAGCCGAACGGCTCCGCCGGTAAGATGGAGTTGTGCGTGACGTATTGCTCTACGTGATGTTGGTCGTCAACATCGTCTCGATGATCGGTTGTATCGCGGGCGTGTTGATGCATTCAGGCCGCGGTGGCGGTCTCTCTGACATGTTCGGTGGTGGCGGGGGAGCGGCGCTCGGTTCGACATCGGCAGAGCGGAACCTCACGAGGATCACCACCGTGTTTGCTCTTGCGTGGGTGTTATCCGTTCTTGCGCTGAGTTTCCTGTACGTTCGCTGAGCACGATTCGGCGATGTGGAGACGCCGATTGCGCCGATAACCTCTCCTCAACCACGTCGAAGTGGCGGAATGGCAGACGCGCTAGCTTGAGGTGCTAGTGCCCTACTTACGGGCGTGGGGGTTCAAGTCCCCCCTTCGACACCAATCGTATGTTGGGTTTGCGCGGCAATCCACGGTGCCTCGGTCGGCATTCTTGAATCGGTGAAAGTCGCTTTGCCTAATGAGGCTCGTGTTCCCATGAAGCGAGCGTGATGTGGTCAGCCCTTCGTTAGACGATTGATACGCCGGTCGGTTCACGGGCCGGTAGGTCAGCTGCTAATTGTCGAATGATGAATGACGACATCACGTGGTTCGTTGTCGTCGGTGACTGAGTTCTAAAGTCCGGCGAGACCAAATGAGGTGAAAGACCATGGAATTTCAGCAACTGGCATTCGAACGCCGCAGTATTCGCGGATACAAGCAGGAGCCAGTGCCGAAAGCGTTACTCGACGAGATCATTGAAGTCGCAGCGCAGACGCCTTCGTCAATGAACACCCAACCGTGGCATGTTCACGTCGTCACAGGCGAGGTGCTCGATCGCATTCGAATTGGCAACACCGAACGCATGTTGGCGACAGGAAAGCCAGACCGCGAGATTCGAGGACACGTTCGATACGAGGGCGCACACCGTGAGCGTCAGAAACGAGTCGCTGCACAGCTGTTCGAAGCAGCAGGAATAGGTTGGGACGACAAAGAACAGCGTCAAGACTGGGCAATGCGCGGGTTCCGGCAGTTCGATGCGCCAGTGTCGGTGATCGGCTGCATCGACCGTGACCTCATCGATTCGACCGAGGCGTATTTCGACCTCGGTCAGTTCGTCTACGCGATGGTGATCGCTGCCTGGGATAGAGGCGTAGGTGCAGTCATCAATGGGCAGGGCATTTATCAATCATCCGTCGTTCGGGAGGAAGCCTCGATCCCTGAAGACCAACTGATTGTCATCACCGTTGCGATGGGGTTCCCGGCCGATGACTTTCCGGCAAATGATGTTGTTTCGGAACGACGCAGCGTTGCGGAGATTGCGACATATCGCGGTTTCGACGACTGACGCCGTTTGGTCGTCTATTGAACTCGCTCATCGAGCCGTCGTTGCGTTTCTGGTGCTGATGAGAATGACGAGGCCTGTTGCGAGGCCAAGGCACGCGAGTTGGTTTGTCACCCGCTGCGTGAAGAATGTGCGACCTGCGGTTTCGTAGAATCGTTACATGAACCCCGAGATGCAATTCTCCCAAACCGAGCCGTTCAGTGAAGTCGAAGCGGTGAAATATGTCGAGTCGCTCGGCTATCACTCACTTGTGTTCGACGACGTCCACGAGACCGACGAGGAGTTGCACTGGCACGAATTTGATTCGGTCGCAATGGTCATTTCTGGCACAGGCTCATTCGCTGACGAAACCGGCGCCGTGACCACCGTTGAACCCGGGTGCATGGTGACCGCGCAAGCGGGATGGTTGCACCGCACGCTCGCCGGTACTCGCACTCGAGTTGTTCTCGGAACCAACATGCCGTACGGGGACTGGAGCCACCCGATCAACAAAGCTCCCGAGTTACAAACCAAATAACACGAAGCGACGTCGTTCTAGCCCCAGTTGAGGGGTTCTTCGTCCGTTGTGATTCTCACTCGCGACCACTCGGTGCTGATGTTGTCTGCTTCACCATTCACGTTCAGTCGGAAGCATCCCAGATCGAGTTCTTCGGCCGGTCTCGACAACAGTTGCGCGACCGCAAGTGCTGCCTCATGGGTTTCGAGCATGCGTGATTGCCATCGTCCGAACACCTTGTCGTTCTCGACGTATTCCTCTGTCATTGAGGTTCGAATGAACGGGAACATCACTGAACAGGCGCTCACCATGTCGGCGGATCGACCGAGATTGACCCGCAGCACGTCGGGAAGGCGAAGTACCGCCCAGTTCGCAATGACATACCCCGGTACTGCGACGCCAGGGTCGATCGCTTGTGAGGATGACACGTAGACGAGTTGCAGCGGGCTGTTGTGGTAGATCGCCTCACCGGCCCACAGGTGAGTCCACGAAAGGAATCCATCGATCTTGGTGTTCAGCACGAGCCGAGATTGAGTGAGGTTCTCCATGAAGTCCGAACGCACTCGGGCGCGGCGTTCCGCCATGTTCTCGTCATCGATTTCAGGAAGTGAACGACCAAACCTGTAGCCGCTTTCGGTGAGGCCAGAGTTGCAGATGATGACGTCGGGTATGTGTCCACCCATTTGTTCGATGGTGTACGAGCGAGAGGCCCACAGATCGGTGTGGCTCGTGACGTCGGCCTGCAGTGCGAACGCCTGAACACCCTGCGCCCGAATCGCATCGACGAGGTCAAACCCGTCGCGGTAACTGCTGTTGAAGTGCACGCCAACAACTTCGGCACCATTCATTGCTGCAGCAAGTGCAAGACCTTGTCCGAGCCCGCCGTCTTTTCCGGAGCCCGTGATAAGCACGCGTTTTCCGGTGAACGCGCCTTCATGCACGCCTGCGAAATCAAAGTTTGCAATGTCAGCAGTAAACGCCATGTCTTCCCCTAGGTGCTTCGGGCCGAATGCACGGTCCGATCGAGTTACTCGAGGGTAACAAAGGGATCACCGGGTGTGAGAGTTCGATAGCCCTCGGTGTGCACACGTTCGCCGCGACTGTCGATCGCTCAGTGTGCGTCAACGAACAGAGTTGTGTGGCGCGCTGTCTGGAGACGCGTTGTCTCGAGACGATCGCTCAACATGCACGTGCGCTGGCGCACTTCCGACATGACACGTCTCACCGCATTTCA
>JALRBS010000067.1 GCA_023262325.1 Ilumatobacteraceae bacterium
TTCGCACCGGCATGGTGGCGTTCATGGAGGGTGCCCTCCTTTACGGCGTGTTCCATGGCGACCTGCACGGAGGCAACCTCTTCGTCATGCGCGACGGTCGCACCGCGCTGCTCGATTTTGGAATCGTCGGGCGGCTCACCGGCGTGCGTCGACTTGCGTTCCTCCGGCTCATGTTGTCGGCGACGACCAACGATGTGAAGGGCCAGATCACCGCACTGCGCGACCTCGGTGCCCTACCGATGGACACCGACCTGGACGCGGTCATCAAGGATCTCCGATTGGACCAGCCCACCATCGACCCCACGTCGTTGTCGGGTGAGGAACTCGTGAAGGAGGTGCAGCGCGTCGTGAAGGCGATGTTGGCCTACGGCGCGCGGATGCCGAAGGAGTTGATGCTCTACGTGAAGAACATGGTGTTCCTCGACGGTGCGATCGCACGACTCGCACCGGACCTCGACCTGCTGGGCGAAATCGCCCAGATCTCGATGCTGTTCGCCCAACGTCACGGGGAGCGGCTCGGACGTGAACTCGGTATCGACCACACGCAGGTGGAGATCAACCTCGACAGCGTGAAGGCTGGTTTGGGTGTGAGCAACGACACCGAGCGAATGACCTACCGCGACCTCCAGAAGCGACGCGAACTGATCCAGAAGCGGATGCGCGACCACGTCACCCGCTGAATCACGGTTCGTGGGCGCACCCCGCCTTACATCCTGCGGGATTTGACAGTATTGACGAATGCGTCTCGTCATCGCCCGCTGCACGGTGCAGTACGTGGGTCGACTCGAAGCGACCTTGCCCGAGGCGACGCGTCTCATCATGGTGAAGAACGACGGCTGCGTGGCGATCCACGCCGACGGCGGTGCCTACAAGCCGCTCAACTGGATGAACGCCCCGAACACGATCAAGGAATCGGCAACTGAGTGGATCGTCACAAATCCAAAAGGCGAAACACTCACCATCACCTTGCATGAAGTCCTCAGCGAACTCAATGAAGAATTTGGGGTCGACCCCGGGTTGACCAAGGACGGGGTCGAGGCTCACCTTCAAGAACTCCTCGCAGCAAGTCCGGAAACGATGGAAGAAGGACTACGTCTCGTTCGTCGCGAGTACCCAACTGCGATCGGGCCTGTCGATTTGGTGTGTCGAGATCGCGATGACCAAGTTGTTGCGATTGAAGTCAAGCGTCGAGGCGAAATCGATGGCGTCGAACAACTCACTCGATACATCGAACGCCTCCACCTCGACTCGTCACTCGGCGCAATTCGCGGCATGTTCGTCGCACAAATCATCAAGCCGCAGGCACGTGTACTCGCTGAATCACGTGGCTTCCGCTGTGTCGAAATCGACTATGACTCGCTGCGCGGCATGGCTCCCGACGAACTGCGACTGTTCTAACTTGCGCTCAGCCACCGAGGTGGAACGCACCGATAAGGTGACGTCGATGCGACCAGTGAGCGGAGTCGTTCAGCATTACCCGTGGGGGGATCGAGAGGTCATCCCAAGGTTGCTCGGAATTGAACCCGATGGTGAGCCGTGGGCGGAATATTGGATTGGTACCCATCCTCGCGGTCCTGCCACATTCGAGGATGGTTCGCTTCTCGCAAGTGAAACGGGTGAACTGACCTATCTGCTGAAAGTGCTCGCTGCGGGCGCTCCGCTTTCCCTACAAACACACCCAAACCGACAACAAGCCGAGGCAGGATTCGCGTCCGATGTCTTCGCCGATCCGCATGCAAAGCCCGAGCTGCTCTGTGCCATCACTCCCGTCACGGCGTTGTGTGGCATCCGGCCGGTCGAACCGACGATCAGAATCTTCGAGCGGCTCGGACTTCAGGAGTATGCCGACCGCATCCGCGTCCACGGCTCGGGCACACTCGTGCGCGATCTGTATCGCGGCCATCTGGACCCCATGAGACTCATCGCACCGTGCGAGTCCTCAGACCTCCCGGAGGCGACGTGGATCAACAAGCTTCAGTCGATGTACCCGGGTGACCCGAGCGTCGCTGCGGCCTTGCTGCTCAACCTCGTTCGGCTCCACCCGGGTGAAGCCATCCGGCTCGACGCTGGTCACCTCCATGCCTACCTCTCAGGCGCCGGAATCGAACTCATGGGAGCCAGTGACAACGTCGTGCGCGGCGGCCTCACGACAAAGGAAGTCAACGTCGACCTGCTTCTCGATGTCCTCGACGTTTCGCCGCTCGACGAACCGGTGCTGCCGGCAGCAGACCGGCACGAACTTCCTGGCGCAGGCGTCGCACTCGTCCGAATGTATGCAGGTGAATCACGAACAACATCGATACACACCGTGGGTATCGGTGATGATGGTGTTGCGTTTTATGTGCCGCCGCATACGAAATTCACGTCGACAGTCTCGTCGTGGATTGTCGACGGAATGTGACGTCTACTTCCCGTTCGGGAACAACGCCGAGTGCATCGCATCTGTACCAGCGATGAGCGCTGCTGCCTCGCTGTCGGACAGCACGCTGAACGCTGACTCGAGAATGTCATTTGTCATTTGTTCCGCGCGGTCGCGGGCGGCGATGTCGCTCGCCGAAGGCGTTGGAACCGAACCTTCTTCCCACCCAAACATCGCAACATCATTCGGACGCTTGATCGCGTGCGCCGTCACCGACCGGAGACCGACTGCGGCAATCGCGAGAAGGTGCGCACTTCCACGCAACTCTCGCAAGACCATCGCCTGATGAAACGCCGCCGCCGGTGCATCGCTCGGCACAGGCTCGGCTTTGACGCCGGCGAACAGCGCCATCGCCGAATCGTCGACAGCATCGATCACCTTCTGAGCAGCGGCTGCGTAGACATCGAGACCACTCACTTCGGACAGGTGCGCTCGGCCATGAGCATGCGCACACGAAATGTATTCACGTGCACCAGTGCGAGGATCGACTTTTGCCTTCGCTCCATTCCACATCTTTTCGACCATGCCGGGATTGAAGTAGCCAAAGGCCGAATGGACGACCGCTGCCTCGACGTCCCCAAGCACTCCGCCACGCCCAATGAAGTAGAAATAGAACCCGCCTAACCCAAGTTCTTTACCTCGACCCGTCGTCTCGGGGGTGAAGTAAAACGCCGCTCCGATGTCACCAGTTTTTGGAGCGACGGCCGTCATGAGTTCGTGTGCGTTCATGGCTGCATGCTCACACGTTCTTCGCATCGTCAACGAACCGGCGCACTTCCGCTGGTTTGCCCGTGTTTCCCCATGCGATCCCGGCCATCGATTTCATATGCGCAAGGTCATGTGCCATGAGTCGTGGAGTCGCGGCGAGAAGGCCCCCGTCAGCGACGACCCACTGGCCGGTGACGAACCGGGACTCGTCGGTTGACAGCCAGTACATGACGTCGGCGATCGCTGTCGCATCGCCACGATCCGGCCATGGCTGAATTTCTGCCCGCCATGAATCGGTGCGCTCAGGCTTGCCCCGATGGAGTAACTCCGTGTAAATCGCACCTGGACAGACGGCATTCACTCGAATGCGATACTCAGCAAGTTCGACCGATGTTGACTGAGTGAGCGAAATGACGCCGGATTTCGTCGCCGAGTACGCCTGCGGACCGCCTCCCCCAGTGAGCCCGGCAACGCTTGCTGTATTGACAATCGTGCCGCCTTCGCCTTGAGCAATCATCGCGCGGCCCGCGTGCTTCGTTCCGAGAAATACCGACCGCAAGTTGACGGCAAATGTTGCATCCCATGCGTCAACGGTCTGTTCGGTGATTGGTCCGAATGCTCCGCCGATGCCGGCGTTATTGCACATCGAGTCGATCCGACCAAATCGATTGACGGCAAGTTCGATAAGCGCCTCCATGTCAGTCTCTTCCGCAACATCAACCGGCAGAAAGGCGAGTCGATCTCCGGCATCGAGTTCGGCGAGTAGCGACGCACCGCGGGCTTCATTGAGATCTCCGACGAGAACCGACCACCCTTCCCCAAGAAATCGTTCAGCGGCCGCCCGTCCGATACCGCCACCGCCACCGGTAACGACTGCGACTCGTGTGTGATCCAACGATGACATGTCTCGAGTTTGACCAAACCGTGTGTTCGTCGTGCAATCGGACGGATCACGTCAGCGGGAGAATCGCCTGTGGCGTGACGTTCTCCCGTTAGCGTGGACGCATGGCTCGACCGCTCGAAGGATGTCGCGAATGAGCGTTCCCGCCGAGAGCCACCGTTATTACACCGGGCAGTACTGGAATGATTTCGAAATTGTCCGCCAGTACCTCGACGCGCGGATCACAGGCGACCCAACGCTCACGTGGTTCGAAGAGCTCGCAAGAGACGGCCACCACTTCGGTCGAGCGCTCATCCTGAATTGCGGCACCGGGTGGGTTGAGCGTGAACTTCATCGCGTTGGTCTTGTCGACGAGGTCATCGGTATCGACATCTCCGCAGATCTGCTCGCATTAGCCCGACAGGGCGCAGCCGATGCGGGGCTCGTAGCGACCTATGTCGAAATGGATACGAACAAGGTGCCGTTGCCGGATGGCCCATTCGACCTCGTGTTGAATCACGCCGCCGGTCACCACATTTCACATATCGATCACGTATTCCGACAGGTCTCCGATCGGCTGTCGGAGAATGGTCTGTTCATCTCGTGGGATTACGTCGGCCCGCATCGAAATCAGTACCCAGCGGCGATCTGGGAAGCAGCATGGTCAGTAAATCGCGAGCTGCCCACACACCTGCGCCAAACGATGCGGTACCCGCATCTCGACACGATGCTCTCTCAAGATCCGACCGAGGCCGTTCACTCTGAACTTGTACTCGACACGATCGCTCGATATTTCCACATCAGTCGGCTCCACCGGCTTGGCGGCGGCATCGGGTATCTGTTGCTCACCCACAACGATTCGGTTCACAATCAGCCACTCGACGAACTTGAACCCCACTTACATCTCATCATGCAGGCCGATGCCGCGTTCACCGAACAACACCCGCACCACACGTTATTCGCGTACGTCGTCGCCGGTGCTGCGGTCGAACCCCCGTCCGATGAAGATCTCGCTCGCTGGAAGGCTGAAGAAGACGCGCGCGAGGCGGCTGCCGCTCGCAATGGCGCCGAGTACGGTCCCCGAACCTGGCTTGCTGAGGTCACCTACGGTGACGAGGCACCGCGGCCAACGCTCGGTCAGGCAGTTGCGGTCCGCTGGCCGCGAGCCACGAATCGATATAACCGCTGCGCCGACTGGCTCCTCGCACGACTTAAACGCCGGTCGGAATCTCGATAACGGCGAACGTCCCTGCGGCCGTCACGACCTCTCGATCTTCGCCATCGGTCACCGTCGCGTCGACGTGAACCACCCGTCTGCCCGCCCGTCGAACGGTGGCTGTCGCGGTTACTCGACCTACACCGCAGGGTCGCAGAAACCGTGTGTGAATGTCGACGGTCGTGCACCAAAATCCCTCAGGCACAACCGACATGACGGCCGCACCCATTGCAGTATCGAGCATGGCAAAGGGCACTCCGCCGTGCAACATGCCGTGCGGATTGAGATGGCGATCGTCGGCAGTAAGCGAGGCCGAC
>JALRBS010000036.1 GCA_023262325.1 Ilumatobacteraceae bacterium
ATACATCATCAATCGATGTCACCGGTGCCGCACCATCTCGAATGAGACGGTTCGTGCCTAGTGAAGTTGCCGAGCGCGGATGCGCCGGAACCGCCATGACATCGATTCCGCGTTCGAGGGCATGTTGCGCAGTGATCAGACTTCCGCCTCGCTCACGACTTTCAACGACAACAACGAGTGTTGACAGTGCAGCAATCACACGATTGCGAAGCGGAAAGCGGAAGGCGACGGGTTCGGTTGCGGGTGGCCACTCACTGAGCAGCAAGTGCCGATCACCGATGACATCGAACAATTCACGATGCTGCCTGGGGTAGCAGACGTCAATTCCGGAGCCCAGGACAGCGACGGTCGATCGTTCGCCCGATGCGATTGCGCCGCGGTGACCTTGCGCGTCGATTCCGGCAGCGAGTCCAGAAACCACGATGACGCCTTCGCTCGCAAGCTCTCGACCAAGTTCAAACGCTGTCGCTCGACCCGCTGCTGTCGCCCGACGCGTGCCGACGATCGCCACCGCACGCTGGTTGAGCATGCCGATGTCACCTCGTGCAAATAGGACCGGTGGTGGGTCGTCCCCCACCCGCAATGGGTCGGGATACCGATCATCGCCAATGGCAATTGCGGTGGCCTGCGCCGCTCGCAACGAGCGTTGAATGAGCGCTACGTCGACCGCTCGGGCCTCGCTTCGCACTCGCTCGCTTGGGGATTCGCGCTCGGACCACCGCGATGGCGACGGTAAAGCGGTCAGTTGAGACCACAGCGCACTCGGTGAGGCGCTTCGTAACAGCGAGGCGAGCGACCTTCGCGTCATCGACCGCAAACCGACAAGTGCGGTAGCCGCAACCTCATCGCTGATCAATTCGTTTACCGGTTCGTCCCGTGATGAAAAATGTCGGAACGAAGCGAGAGCGCCAAGGAGATGTCGTGCTCGCTCAATACGTCGTTGTCGCATTGATTGAGGTCAGCGATGGTACGTGCAACACGACGAACTCGATCGAGACCGCGGCCAGTTAGCGAGCCGCGTTCAAGTTCGTGCCGTAGCCGAGCGTGTGCGTGTTCGTCGACGCGGGCAACTTCGCCGAGTTGTGTCACGTTGAGATCGGCGTTCTGACAACCTGAGCGCGCGAACGCACGTTGTCGTGCGGCGATAACTCGATGTCGAACTTGCGACGAGCACTCACCCACGTTGTCGGTGAGCAACTCCGTCGGGCTCGGCCGACCGATCTGCAGCCGAAGGTCGAACCGATCGAGTACGGGAGCGGATACACGACCCAAGTAACGGCGGCGAGTTCGTTCGTCGCAACGGCATGCCGAGGGATCAGCGCCCTCTCCACATGGGCACGGATTCATCGCAGCAATAAGTTGGAACCGCGCGGGCAACGTGAGGTGATGTTGCGACCGGCTGATGGACACAACTCCCGTCTCAAGTGCTTCGCGCAAGGCGTCAATCACCGTCGGCGAAAATTGTCCAAGCTCGTCGAGAAAGAGCACTCCCCCATGGGCAAGGCTCATCTCGCCAGGGCGAATTGAATGGGAGCCACCACCAACGAGCGAGGCGGCGGTGGCTGTGTGATGTGGTGATCGAAACGGTGGTCGCGTGAACAGCCCGGTAGCAGGAAGTGGCAACGAAGCCGCCGAAAAGATCATTGTTGTCTCGAGTGCACGATCGGGATCCATGTCCGGCATCAAGCCGATGAGCCGGCGCGCAAGCATCGTCTTCCCAGCGCCTGGCGAGCCGAGCATCAACAGGTGATGACCACCGGCAGCGGCAACTTCGAGGGCAAAGCGCGCAACCGTTTGGCCGCGTACATCTGCGAGGTCGGGCTCAGGCTCGACGACATGCGCTGTTTCCAATGGAGCCCCATGGGTTACCCAGGGTTGCCGTCCACGAAGCCGTTCGACCGCCTCATGGAGCGTCGACGCGCTGCGAACGACACCTGAGGTGATGAGCTGTGCCTCAGTGACGCAGGCATCAGGGACAACCCAACTGCGCGTCGGGTGCACCCCGACCATCGGTGCGACGCCCGGAATTTCACGAAGCGAACCATCGAGGCCAAGTTCACCGAGAAAGCAGTACTGATCGGTGGTCGTTGCCTCAACTTGGCTCGTGGCCACGAGCACGCCAAGGGCGATTGCGAGGTCGAGCCCTGAGCCTGATTTTCGGTGGTGAGGGGGCGCGAGGTTGACGGTGACCTTACGGTCAGGCCATTCAAACCCAGAACTCAATAGCGCTGCCCGAACGCGATCTCGAGCCTCTCGACAAGCCTCATCAGGTAAGCCAAGGATGACGAAGCCGGGCAAGCCTCGCCCGACGTGAACCTCAACAGTGACGCAGTGCCCTCGAGCACCAACTATGGTCGCTGACTCGACAGTTGCAATCATGACGACCTCCGATCGCGTGCAGAACGAAACGAACGATGGGGAGCCGATCCCGAATGGTGCCTACCGATTGTGGCGGGTGTGTGTCACACTCGGCTCGTGCGAACGAAACGTCTGCGACACTTCGCGCTTGCTGCGTCGAGCGTCGTGCTCATCTCTACCGCCTGCGGCAACGACGAGCCCCGAGCAAGCGCGGCCCAGTTCTGCGCAGAGTTGGCGGCGAATAGTTCACTCGTCATTAGCCCGCCGTTGGCGAACCAACTCGACGTCACCGCAGTCATCGATCTCTACGCACGCCTCAACCAGCTCGCCCCGCTCGCAATATCTCAAGAATGGGCGACCTTATTTAATGCGGTCGAAACCGCGAGCACTGTTGTTCCCAACGACGCTGACGGTCTCCAACGCGTCGTGCAAGCGGCCTACGAAAGCGAAGGCGCAGCCGTTCGAATTAGCGAATGGGTGCTTGCGTCATGTGGCATCGACCTCGGTCCAGTCACGACGATTGTTCCGCATGACGCCGCTGAGCCAGCGACACCGGTCGGTGCGGTGGAGAATTAGTTCAGACGATTTCGCCGCGACGCAAAATCACTTTGTCGCACAATCCGTAATCACGTGCCTGCTCAGCGGTGAACCACCGGTCGCGCTCGGAGTCGGTCTGAATTTGCTCCATTGGCTGACCTGAGTGTTGCGCAATGAGTTCTGCCATTCGTCGCTTCGTGTAGGCGAGTTGCTCCGCCTGGATCGCGATATCGGCAGCCTGTCCACGCAGACCAGCGAGCGGTTGATGCATCATGATTCGCGCATTAGGAAGGCTGTAACGCTTACCGGCAGCACCGGCAGTAAACAAGAATTGACCCATGGAAGCAGCGAGACCGAGGCAGACGGTTGCGACGTCACAGGACACAAATTGCATCGTGTCGTAGATCGCCATTCCGGCAGTGACCGAACCTCCGGGCGAGTTGACATATAGCCAAATGTCGCTGTTGGGATCCTCCCCCTCCAGATACAGCAACTGCGCGCAGATCTGATTTGCGATGTCGTCATTCACGTCGGAGCCGAGCAACACCACCCGATTTTTCAGCAACCGATTAAATACGTCGCTTCGTGGATCCATGCCACCGTCGAGGGCAAGCGGGCTGTAATTCGGTTCCTGAGCCATACCTTGAGGCTATCGCCCGATTGTTGCGCGGTCAGCGTGCAACGCCAGAGAGAACAACGACAACCGGGCCGCTCTCAAGGCGGCCAGCGTCAGAATCGCTGAGCAATCCTGCGACTCCGGCGGCGCCGGTTGCAGAGGTGGCAGGCCCCGTTGCGTTTACGAGGTCGTATGCTCGTTCGATGTCTGCTTCGGAGGCGACGATGGATCGCCCGCCGTTGAGTTTCATGACCTCGTAAATTCCCAACCAGTCGTACGTCTCGTCATCGAGAATTCCATCGGCGAGCGAATGCGGGTTGTCCCACGGCCGCATGATCTGCGACCAATGCCTGCCAGGGTCGACGAGACGTTCTGCTGAATGCAATGCGCGATCGAGAGGTGCGCAACCTTCGGCCTGAACCACTCGAATTTCGTGCGTGGGTCCGACACCACGCCCGAGCGATGACGCAAGCGCGCCACCTCCAACCTGCACGTAGATCGGAGCGAGTGCTGCTTCGGTTGTGGCAAGTTGTTCCTCGATTTCCCATCCGATCGAGCGTCCGGTATCGAGACACCATGCGTTCGCGGGACCTTGCACGCTGAAGGGGATCGCCCCATTCGCGACCGCCGCTGTAAACGCAGCCATCGCAGGATCGCCTGCGTCGCCATCACCAGCGCGCTCGCATCGGTGAATGCCGACGCCGAAGTCTCTGAGCGCGTCTCCGAACGCAGCGTCCATCCACGTAGGCACAAACACGTCGAGCGGCCAGGACTGCCCGCTGGCGACGACGGCCGCTGCGAGCGCAGCGTTTCCACAGGACGAAATTGCGAGCGGCGCTCGCTTCGTAAGTACGCCCACTTGTTCGGCGACAGCAAGGTGCAACATGATCCCCGCAAGGTGCCGCGCCTTGTGCGATCCGCCGACGCCGCATGTTTCATTCTTTGCGAAGACGGTGATACCAGCCGCCGCCGAGAGACCATCGTGAATCTCACACGGTGTGATCTCAAATTCGCCTGCAATCGACCTCGCGAGATGAACCGACTGTTCATCACTGAGCCCACGCGCACGAGCAAATGCCCACCACGCCGATCGACCCCGATACCGCACGAAAGGGTTCGGGTCATCGGCGAGATCAAGGACAGTATCGACGTCGTCGTCAACGAATTGAAGAAGGTGGTGTGGGTCGTTCGTTGAGGCTCTCGGGCATGTCCACGTGAACGGTTGTCCAATATCGACCTCTGCGAAACATACCGCGCATCGAAGACCGACGATCATGGGAAGCGGTTCTCAGACCTGCGCGACCCGCGAATTGAACTCATCGATCATGTCGTCCCAGGTTGCGACGTAACGCCGCAGTCCTCGCCAGAAACTTTGATCGCGTCGTGCCTCGAAGAGTTCGAACGGTGTGCCCTGTTGTTCAACCCATGTGTAATAACCGAGGTTGAACACCCTCCGCTGTTCGCGCTCCGAAAGATCGATGATGTTCTCCGTCGTCACCGACGCAAGGTGTTCTGCGTCGACACGAGCCGCGGCCGATGAATCGAAGGTGCCATCGAAGTCGGTAACGAGCGTCTTCGCTCGTTCACTCGGGTACAACGCAGCGCCATCGGTCGCGATGGTGATGAGCGCGTCGTTCTCACCGAGATCGAGAAGTTTGGCGGTTTTTATCGCTGCAAGCGTGTTGCAAATAGCCGAGAATCCAAAGTGCGAGAGCGACTCAATGAGATCAGCAGATAACCCGCGTCGTTCTGCGAGATGCGCCCGACCGTGTTCCGTGTTGAACAGCACGTCGAGTTGATCGGTCGACGCATCACTAATCGCGCAGACGAGATCGGTGTTCATCACGTTGTGAATGAGTGGAATGTGTTTGTCACCGATTCCCTGAATGTTGTGCTCGCCATAGCCGTTCTCGAGCATCGTCGGGCACTCGAGCGCCTCAACCGCCACGATCCGTGCCCCGTAGGACTCTTTGAGAAAATCTCCAGCGGCGATCGTCCCTGCCGAGCCGGTTGCTGACGTGAACGCGGCAAGCGTGAGATCACGCCCAGAGGCAGCCCTCACGTGCTCAAACACGTGCCCCAGCGCCCGGCCGGTCACCATGAAATGACCGAGGTGATTTCCAAATTCTGAAAATTGGTTGAGGATGAAGTTCTCGGGGTCTTTTGCGAGTTCGTTACACGCGTCGTAGATCTCCTTCACGTTCGACTCGGTGCCATGGGTACGAATCACGTCCTCGGTCGGATTCTCACACCATCGGTCGAGCCAATCGAACCGTTCCTGACTCATTCCCTCAGGAAGAATCGCCACGCCGCGACTCGCCATAATTCGACTGATCGCAATGCCACCTCGGGCGTAATTACCCGTTGATGGCCACACGGCACGATGTCGAGTCGGATCAAACTGACCAGTGACGACACGAGGCGCAAGACACGAGTAGGCGGCAAGCACCTTGTGTGCCGTAATCATCGGGAATCGGTCGCCAAACACGACGATGATCGGACTCGCAACACCGGTGAGCTCGCTCGGCAGGACAACATGTTCGGGGACCGAGACGCGCCCGCCCGCCAAATCGTTGTACCAGTGGACTCGCCAAAGGTTCCGCGCGTCGGCGCCTTGTGGATCGGCATCACCAACTCGATCGGGTGCGATCTTCGATGGATCGGCAAGTTCACCAAATGTTGGAAGCGTGATTCTGCGCTCGGCAAAACGCCGGACAGAGCGTTCAAGCGATTCGCCATCGACAATGCGATCGGCAAGTCCGAACTGATTTTCGAGTGCGTTCGTATGAACGGCGCTTGGAGTTGTCACACCCACAGTCTGGCATCCTCTGCGCTCGTTTTGAGGCCCTGCGACTTGACGCTATGGCGCGATCTACGATGAACGAATGTCGCCTAGACCGCCACTACGAGTCGGAGCCTGCTACGACTTCCGCAATCCGCCAGGCTCTCCGCTGACGTGGCCACAACTGTATGGCGCAGTACTCGACCAGATTTCATGGCTCGATGAACTCGGATTCGACCTCGTGTGGTTCACCGAGCACCACTTCGTTGACGACGGCTACCTTCCGTCTTGGATCCCCGTTGCCGGCGCAGTCGCAGCACGAACACGGCACGTACGAATTTCATCTGATATCACACTGATGCCATTTCAGGAGCCGCTACGCCTTGCCGAGGATCTCGCCGTACTCGACAACATTTCGAGCGGTCGAATCGAAATAGGTGTCGGGATGGGTTACGCGCTCCACGAGTTCGAGGGCTTTGGTATTCCACGACCGCAGCGGGTATCGCGCACCGAAGAAGGTGTCGAGGTGCTGCAACGAGCCTTCACTGGCGAACGTTTCACCTTTCGTGGACGGCGATACAACTACACCAATGTCCGGGTCACGCCGACACCAGTTCAATCAGGCGGACCACCAATCTGGATGGCGGCAATGGGTCGCCCTGGCGCCGAACGAGCGGCCCGACTTGGCCTACATCTCTTACCTCAAGGAGCGGCGAGCGAGGTGCTCGATCCGTGGCGGTTCGCAAATACTTCGGCCGGCGTCCGCAACGAGGACCGCCGTGTCGGCATCATCCGGCCGTGGTTCGTGACCGACGATCGCGACCGAGACTGGCCGGCGATTCGAGCCGCTGAGCGCTACAAGGCCGCGATCTACGCCGACTGGCTCACCGCATCTGGTGACAACGTGTCGCTGCAACTCACTGGTGGTGATCAGCCGATTCCACAAACCTGGGTGGTAGGCGACGAACACCGAGTGACGACAGAACTCAGCGAGTTCATTGAGCAGTACGGCATCACCGATCTCGTCACATGGGGATGTCCACCCGGATTTCATCCGGACACGATGAACGAGAGTTTCGAGCGATTTGCCCGGTCGGTGTTACCCGAATTGCGCGCTCGATTTGGCTGACAATCGGCGCCACAGCGCACTCGTTGCGGTGAACAATTCTGTTGCACCCGTTTTGTGACGACATCGAACCCTCTCGGTCGACAAAACTGGATGGATGGCACCGGGTTTTCGAATTCTTGGCTTCCTCGCACTTTTCGGCGTCGCGGGATGCACATCGACGCTCACCATTGGTGATCAATCGGCGAACGTGCAAACCACGATCGCAGCAACCACCGGTCAGGTTGACGACACAACGGAATCGACGTCGTCACCCGATGCCTCAACGAACGACGAGGGTGACACCACCGGAGATGCCCAAGAGGAGTCGACGACTTCAGTTACAACACCGGAGGAAACGACAACAACTATTCCCGAATCGACAACGACCATCGAGCCACTACAAGAGGGTGAAAACTCCGAACTCATCTACGCGCTCGAGGAACTCCGTTCGCAATACGGCAGCTCACGACTCATCGGCCCGTACGACACGGGTAGATGTGGCATTCGAGCCGCTGTGCTCGTCGGTCCAACAGATTGGGGCCCACTTGAAAGTTCGGCTGATCCGAGGATTCCGGAATCGATGTTCTTCTCGTTTGACGGCGCGTGGACTCGAACAGATCACGTCAGCCTCGACGCAACAACTGTCGATGGCATTGCCGCGTTCGCGTTTTCAAACGTTCGTTTCATCGAAGTCGACGGCTACGACGAATTGCTCCTTCTTCGCGACGAGAGTTCAGCGGACGGCGCACGCACGGTCGTGAAAAAACTCGACTCGACATGCAGGTGGTGGGACCGTCCCGTCATCACGATGTGCGGCGTTGCCGATTCGGTCGCATCGATGAGTGGCAACGGGTCAATGATCATGCACCGCTACCCCCTCGATAGTGATCCGTTGCCATGCGAACCGGCATCGGCACCAGCCGCACGATGGAATTCTGAATTTCAGATGATCGAGCCAGCAGTAAGTGGGGCTGACTGGTGCAACGACTTCGTCGATGACTCCTCGAGAGAACTGCCTCTAACCCCGTGCATGCAGGGCGCGACCGTAAGTGCCGTACAACAGGGTCTCGCGGAGAGCGGTTACACGATGGATGTCGACGGGTATTTCGGTCCTGGAACGATGCGAACAATCATGCGTTTCGAACAGAGCACCGGAATGACGGTCACCGGTCAGATCACGACCGCGCTCATCACCGCACTCGGCATCTGAACCGAGCACGCGCCGGAACAATCCGGTGTATCGATCAGTACGCTGAACCCCATCAGTTGCGGGCGTGGCGGAACTGGCAGACGCGCAGGATTTAGGTTCCTGTTCTTCGGAGTGTGGGTTCGAGTCCCACCGCCCGCACGACTACGACAAGGGTCGCGTCGTCACCGTCGAGAAGCACATCTCGTCATCCGAGCCGAATGACCAGAACACGTACGCAGGCTCAAGATCCGGGTCGCGACGCGCACGTTCCCACGTGCATTCCAACCGAATGACGTCACCGGTATGCAACTCAATCGGTTCACTCAATCGATACGAGTACTGCCAGTCGTAGTCCCAATCAGGAATATCGAGAAGGATGACCTCGCGATCGGTGTCCGGGTTCAGCGTCATCCGGTACTGGGCCCCGAGATCGTGCATATGTCCGAGTACCGAGATGATCTCCGACGGACCCTGGATGACCTTGTCGCACGAACTCCAAGCAACTCCGTCGGTCATCATTGCGAAGTCAGCAGGCGTGACACCACAACTCCTATTAATGAAGTCAGCGGGGAGAAATCCGTATTCTGCGCGTGCGGCTTCAGCGGCTACCTCCCGATCGCAGAGCGGTCCGGACTCTCCCGGACCACACGGAATCTCGGCCGGCGTGAGAAAACGGTTGATCGTGATTGGCTCAAGCTCAGCTGCCTGCGGTTCGAGATCGATTTCGAGCCATGACGCATCTGGCCCAACCTCGATTTCGTAGTGGTAGTGCACCTGAATGACGAAAAAGTCACCCGGCTCGATCGCCAGCCCCGTGCCCTCTGGGTACTCGATCGGAAACTGGCCCGGCGCCCAACCAAGCAAAAACGTGTCCTCTCCTAGACCGGTTCCCCCAAAACATTCCCAGCCGCTGCCGGGATCGGCAGCATCACGCGCCGCAGCGGCTTCCGCCTGCGATGCGGGGACGATGTACCCGATTGCGTGGTGGACGACTTCGGTCTGCTCTGGCACGAAACGTAAACCACGAAGCCACGAGGTCGTCTCGATGCCTGGCTGGTAGAGGAGGCATCGGTAGTCATCAAAGCGTCCGCTCTCGTTGTCGTACGGCTCCGCTGGAGGAATGACGAGGTCAACCTCATCGAGCCCGGCAGTCTCGCTACCAATCATCGACGTTTGGTCGTCAACATCAAGGGCGGCACCATCGTCAATCCATCGGATAATCGCATCGAGTTCGACATCGGAAAGCGAGAGGGAATTCTTATACGCGACTCCGAGAGAACTCGCCGGCCATGGCGGCATGTACCCCGAGACGAGCGCATCTCGAATGAATTCAGCGGACTCTGACACATCTCGTGCCTGAGAGAGATTCCATTTCAGCGACCCTGGACCGCCCGGATTGTGGCAGGTGGCGCAGTTATTCATCATCACAGGAGCAACTTCGGAGGCAAACCCAGTCGGCTCCGAGGTTGCGACGAGCGTTGACGAATTTTCACCGGCGATCGTGGGCATCGAGATTGACGTGGACGTCGACGTTGTTGTCGACGGCGTCTCATCAGCGATCGTCGTCGGGCTCGGTGTCGACGAGGTCGTCTGCGACACCTGCTCCAAGGACTGGTCGTTTGTCAATCCTTCGTCGGTGGACGACGCAGATGAGCACGCGACAACAAATGCCGTGCATAACAGAGTGACAACAACTCGTGTCGTTCGTTCGTTCACGGCGGCGGAGACGGTCAGAGCCGCTCGATGATGGTGACGTTCGCCTGGCCGCCACCCTCACACATCGTCTGCAACCCGTAGCGTCCACCGATGCGTTCGAGTTCGTTCAGCAATGTCACCATCAGTCGTGCGCCCGTCGCACCAAGCGGGTGACCAAGAGCGATCGCACCACCACTCGGATTCACTCGACTCGGATCGGCGCCGATCTCTTTCAGCCATGCCATCGGTACGGGTGCGAACGCTTCATTGATCTCAACCGCATCGATGTCATCGATGCTCATTCCCGTTCGCTCGAGAGCCCGACGCGTCGCCGGAATCGGTGCCGACAACATCATGATTGGGTCGTCGGCGAGCACCGTCATGTGATGGATTCGTGCGCGGGGCGTGAGGCCATGGCGCTTCACCGCTTCCTCGCTCGCAATGAGCAGTGCGGCCGAGCCGTCAGAGATCTGACTGGCGACCGCAGCGGTGATGCGTCCGCCTTCTCGTAACGTCGCGAGCGATTTCATCTTCTCAACATTCGGCTCCCGTGGACCCTCGTCGTGATCGAGCCCATTTAGCGGGACGATTTCGTTATCAAATCGGCCCTCAGCGCGCGCACGGATTGCCCGCTCATGCGACTCGATTGCGAAGGCTTCCATGTCCTCACGTGTGATGTCCCACTTCTCGGCCATCATCTCAGCGCCGAGGAACTGGCTCACTTCGCCATTGCCGAATCTCGATGACCAACCATCGGCACCAGTGAACGGATTGAACTCTGGGTCATCCTTGCCGGCCTGCGCACCTGCAGTAATCGGCACCATTGACATATTTTCAACGCCGCCGGCGACGACGAGATCCATCGTGCCCGACATCACCGCCTGGGCTGCAAACTGCACTGCCTGCTGGGCCGATCCACACTGTCGATCGATCGTCACCCCAGGAACATGCATTGGCAGCCCCGCGGTCAGCCACGAGGTACGCGCGATGCAACCTGACTGCTCCCAGATCGAGTTGACGTTGCCAAACACAACGTCGTCCACTGCGTCGGCGTCAACGCCCGATCGCTCGATGAGGTGTTTGATCGAATGTGCACCGAGGTCTGCTGGATGCACCGTAGAGAGAGCGCCTCCTCGGCGACCGACTGGTGAGCGAACTGCGTCAACGATGAATGCTTCTGCCATACGCATCACCGTAGTTCTGCGCACGATGCGAGAGTGCATTCAGACCTACATCGACTGTGCCGTCCCGGCAATTGTCCTTCGTCCTACTTTCCCTTGCGAGGTTCAGTGTGTTGACGGAAGCACTCTCTTGCCGGGAAGCAAGTGGCACAATGCGATGTGCCCCTGAGTAGGAGGACCGGCAGCATTTCCCATACCTATCGGAGCGACATTGACGGTTTGCGAGCTGTCGCAGTCGTAGCCGTCGTCATCTTTCACGCCTTTGCGACTGTTGTGCCTGGGGGCTTTGTTGGTGTCGATGTGTTCTTTGTCATCTCGGGATTTCTCATCACGACGAACATCGTCAGTGGGTTGGAATCGAGTTCGTTTACGATTCGGAATTTTTACGAACGTCGCGCCCGACGAATCTTCCCCGCAC
>JALRBS010000078.1 GCA_023262325.1 Ilumatobacteraceae bacterium
GCCAGGCAGCAGGTCGGGGGTGAACTGGATGCGCTTGAAATCCATGCCCAGTGCAGCGGCAAAGCTGTTGGCAATCAAAGTCTTTGCCAGGCCGGGGTAATCCTCCAGCAGGACGTGCCCGCCGGGGCAAAGGAAGGTTTCTCGCACCTCATGTGGGTGCTGCTCGAACGCGGCGATGCGGCGATCGTCCCGACACCGAGCTATCCGATTCACATGTACGGCCCATTATTTGCCGGAGCCGACTTGCGCCAGTTGCCGATGCGCGGACTCGCTCATCACGAGGAACGATCGAACTTCGCCGGCGAGTTCTTTGACAACCTTCATCGCGCCTACGACATCGGATGGCCGAAACCGCGTGTCCTTGTCATTTCATTCCCGCACAACCCGACCGGCGCGTGTGTCGATCTCGATTTCATGCAAAGCGTCGTCGACTTCTGCCGCGAGCGCGACATGATCGTCGTGCATGACTTCGCCTATGCCGACATTGGATTCGACGGCGTACGCCCACCAAGCATTCTTCAGGCCAAAGGTGCGAAAGAAGTGGCAGTCGAGCAGTACTCAATGACGAAGAGTTTCTCGATGGCAGGATGGCGCTCCGCGTTCATGGTGGGTAGCGCAGAGGTCGTTCAGGCCTTGGTGAAACTCAAGAGTTACCTGGATTACGGCATGTTTCAGCCCGTACAGATCGCAGCCACCGTCGCATTTCGCGAGGCCTCTGACTATCCAAAAGAGATGTGTTCGATCTACGAGTCGCGGTGTGACGCGCTCATCGATGGTCTCGGAAAACTTGGATGGAATGTTCCGAAGCCGGGCGGCACAATGTTCGTGTGGGCGCCAATTCCGGAGCCATATCGAGACATGAATTCGGTCGAGTTCTGCTCGATGCTTGTTCGCGAATGTGAGGTTGCCTTGTCACCGGGAGTCGGTTTCGGTCCTGGGGGAGAGGGTTACGTTCGATTTGCGCTCATCGAGAACGAACAGCGAATTCAACAGGCAATGCGAAATCTCAAGCGTGGCCTCACCAAGCTCGGGTAAGTGGGCAATTTTCGATCCCTCATGATGGGGACACGAGAACCGTTCGGTTAGTTCCACCCGCGAGCGCGTTCGACGGCGCGAAGCCACGTCGCATACGCCGCGTCGCTCGCAGAGCGTTCGTCGCTCGGAGTGAATTCTGCGTCAAGTTCCCAATGGGTCGACAACTCCTCGAGCGAGGACCAGACTCCTTCAGCAAGTCCGGCGAGACGGGCTGCTCCGAGCGCCGTCGTCTCATGGTCGACGGGACGTCGAACGGTGACGCCAAGTTGATCAGCCTGAAATTGCAGCAGAAGATTCATCACTGATGCGCCGCCGTCAACTCTGAGTTCCTCGATCGAGACACGGGCAGCCGCCGCCATCGCATCGACGACATCGCGGGTTTGAAATGCCATCGACTCGATTGTTGCTCGAGCGAGATGCGCTGCAGTCGAACCTCGAGTAAGTCCGCAGATCGTGCCTCGAGCCTCAGGATCCCACCATGGTGATCCGAGCCCCGTAAACGCTGGAACAACGATGATGCCACCACTATCTTCGACCGTTTGGGCAAGCGGTCCAATCTGCGCGGCCTCGTCGATAATGCCGAGACCGTCACGAAGCCACTGGATCGCGGCGCCGGTAACGAACACAGCGCCTTCAAGCGCATAGGTCGGTATGCCATCGCCGAGATCCCACGCAATTGTCGTCAGCATGCCATCGGTCGGATCGGGGCACGTCGTGCCAACGTTCATCAAAATAAAACTTCCGGTGCCGTAGGTATTTTTTGTCATGCCAGCGGTGAAGCACGCCTGACCGAACAGCGCTGCCTGCTGATCGCCAGCGATTCCACTGATCGGAATACCTTCGGGTAGCCCTGAACCCGATGATGTGACGCCGAACGTGCCCGACGATGGTCGAACCTCGGGCAATGCGTCGATCGGTACGCCGAATGTCTCGCAAAGTTCGAGATCCCAACCGCCATCGCGGATGTTGTAGAGCATCGTTCGGCTCGCATTCGTGACATCTGTGACGTGCACCGCTCCGCCGGTGAGTTTCCATACAAGCCAACTGTCCACCGTTCCAAGCGCAAGATCCGT
Organism: Ilumatobacteraceae bacterium; assembly: GCA_023262325.1. Lineage (GTDB taxonomy): Bacteria > Actinomycetota > Acidimicrobiia > Acidimicrobiales > Ilumatobacteraceae > Casp-actino5. The sequence continues at coordinate 2,109 of JALRBS010000078.1, forward strand.
TGACACCGCAACGTTTCGATTGCGAAGGAGCCATGCGAACTTTGTTGCGCTGAAATACGGATCGAGCACGAGTCCGGTTCGCTCACGAACAACAGGGAGAAGGCCATCGGCCTCAAGCCGAAGGCAATCGTCAGTTGTGCGGCGATCCTGCCAAACGATTGCGGAGCCGTGAGGGTTGCCGGTGCTTCGACTCCATGCAACAACCGTCTCACGTTGATTGGTGATGCCGATCGCAACGACGTTGTTGCGACCAACGCGTTCGATGACCTGCGAAGTCGTGTGCACGACCGCCCGCCAAATTTCGTCTGCATCGTGTTCGACGAGCCCCGGACGTGGAAAGTGCTGAGTGAATTCCATGTATGCCGATTGCGGTGCCTGTCCATCGACATGAACCGATCTTGCGCGAACCCCGGTCGTTCCGGCATCGATTGCTATCACCACAGGACTTGCACTCATGATGCGAGAGTACCCGCCGCTCGTCACCCGCTGCCGTGTCACTTGCGTCGACGGGGACTGCCACCACCAGTTCGTTTCGTTGGCGCCGGACGACGCGCCTGCGAGACCGAAGGTGTCGGGCGCGGCGCCCGTCGGAGGCGTTCGCGGCGGTATCCAAACTTTGCGAGAACCGCTCCAAATGCGAGATATGCAGGCCCACTGATGAGTAAGCCCGTGAAGGCCCCTACTCGGCCGGACGGGTCGATGACAAGCAACACGAAGACGCTCATGATCGCCACGTACACGAGCCACTCCCGCATGAGTCGTTGCCACGGAACCGGTCTTTTGCTATCCCAGGACATGCGTTCGTTCTATCAGTACCGCCCCTTAGGCTTCGACAGGTGCGAATAGGAGTCCTAACTGGCGGGGGCGATTGTCCCGGCTTGAACGCTGTCCTTCGCGCCATCGTCCGAAAGGGCGAGCGCGTGTTCGGCGACGAAATTATCGGATTTCTCGACGCCTGGGAAGGTGTTCAACACCGCCGCACGATTCCACTTTCGGTGGAGTCGATGCGAGGCACGCTCCCGAAGGGTGGGACTGTCCTCGGCACGACCAGAGGAAGCCCCCTCGACTCGCCTGACGGTGTACGCGACATGAAGGCGACGATGTCGGACATGGGGCTCGACGCGCTCATCGTTGTGGGTGGCAATGGTTCGCTTACCGTCGCAGAAATTCTTGCTCGCGAACACGGGCTTCCAATCGTGGGTGTTCCAAAGACGATCGACAACGACATCGTCGGCACCGATCTCACGTTTGGATTCAACACCGCAGTGCAAATCGCAACTGACGCGATCGACCGGTTGCACACGACGGCGGAGAGCCACGACCGAGTCATGGTCGTCGAAGTGATGGGCCGCCACAGCGGCTGGATTGCAACACACGCCGGTATCGCCGGAGGCGCTTCAGTAGTGCTCATCCCGGAACGTCCATTCGATATCGACGAAGTATGCGGACGGCTCATTCGCCGACACGGACGTGGACGTTTTGCCTCAATCGTTGTCGTCGCCGAAGGAGCGAAGCCACTCGACGGAACGATTGACCTGCCCGAGCAGACCACCGATCGATTTGGACATCTGCAACTTGGCGGCATCGGCAGCGTTGTCGCCGCTGAGATTGGTCAAAGGACTGGATTCGAAACCCGCCCGGTCTTGCTTGGACATGTGCAACGAGGCGGCACACCGACCGCCTTTGACCGAGTGCTCTCGACACGGTTCGGCGTTGCCGCAGTCGATGCGGTGCACGAACACCGGTGGGGATCCATGGTGGCGTTGCGCGGCACCGAGATTGTCGCTGTTCCACTGCACGAAGCGGCGGGACGGACCCGACCGGTCGACCTCAGCCTGTTTACCGACGTCGCGGAAATCTTTTTCGCCTAGTGCTAGGCCGGCTGCGGAAGCGCCGGATAGTCGGGCTGCGCGCTCTCGAAAAGTCCCGCGAAGTCGAACACTCGAAGCAGGCCGGAAGTTGTTGCACCATCTTCGACGGGCCACGGGAATCGTTCACCTGCAGACGTGAGTTGCACCGTTTCGACTCCGTCAACTGCGGTCGCTGTAAGGACGAGTTGTGCTACTCCCAAGAGCAACGCCTCGCCGGTCAGTTCTGAGATTTCTGGCGAGAGATCGATGTATGCGACCGATCCCACGTTGCGAGTTGACAGCACCTTGAGGTCGGCCGGAAGGGCAGTCGTCAGTAAATCGGCCGATTCGTCCGAGCTCGGACCTGCGACGAGAGAGTTCAACAGGTCAAGTTGGGACGCAGCATCGCGCCGTACCGAACGAAGCAGACGTGTTTCGCCGGGGGCAACGAGATACACGAGTCCGGACCCAGACGCCTGATCGGCTGTGCTGTCGGCTGCGACCGACAGCAGCCGATCGGTGTCGTCGATGTCTCGAGGCGCGGCATCGGGTCGAACGCCGCAGGCGCTCGCTACGGCCGCGACAACACAAAGCGTGACGAGCTGAATGCTGCGGACCCAAGAAGCGCGCATCAGGCCTCCTCGAGTTCCTCTGCAGGCAATTCGATGGTGAATGCGGCACCGGAATGCCCGTCACGTCGATCGTCTACCCAGACCCGTCCGCCGTGCAGTCGAATGTGCTCGGCGACAAGCGCGAGTCCGAGACCAGACCCCTCATTCGATGACCGTCGGCCCGCGCCTCCACCTCGCGCAAAACGTTCGAAGACGAGGTGTCGTTCATCGATCGGGACGCCGGTACCACCATCCTCAACGATGATGTGCACGAGTTGCTGTGCGGCTCCCTCGTGCGTCGGCACCTCAATCGAGACACGCGCCTCGCTGCCACCGTGAATGCGGGCATTGTCAATGAGGTTCGCGACGACTCGGGCAAGCCGTCGCCGGTCGCCGGTGATGATCATCTGTTGCGCACGCGCCGATGACGTCAACGGAGTGTGCGGGAGGCTGCTCACTGCGATCGCCTGCTCAACGAATTGCGATACGAGAAGTTCTTCAAGATGTAGTCGAACCGCGCCAGCATCAAAGCGAGAAATTTCGAGCAAGTCCTCAACAAGTGTGCGGAAACGGGTGACATCACTGCGCAATAGGTCGACCGCCGCTTGGGCACGTTCTGGCATATCCGCTCGGCGGCCCTCGATGACCTCGACCGATGCCTCAAGCGTCATGAGGGGCGAACGAAGCTCGTGACTCACATCAGAGGCAAATCGCGCGTCCCGTTCGACGCGTTGCTCCAAGGCTGCCGCCATGTCGTTGAATGAATTCGCAAGCACGCCGAGATCAGGGTCGTTTTCTGGTTCGAGCCGGGTGTCGAGCCGGCCTCCAGCGATCGATTTTGCGGCACGGGCAGCCTCGGCAACAGGTCGCACGGCGCGCCGCGCCGCGAGGATGCCGGCGAACACGCTGAGGACGATTGTGATTGTCCCTGCAACGATGAGAGAAAGTCGAACGCTTGTGAGTGTGTCGGCGACCTCGCCGAGGCTGAAGAACTCAAAGTACGCAGCATCGTTCGCGAGCGGCCAACCGACGATGACATGAGGTTCACCACCGATCTGCACGATCATTCGTGCCGGCACAACATCCTCGATAACGCGGTCGACCAGACCTTGGGGCAGCGCGGTCGATACGTACCTACCAGAACCTGGACTCCACTGGCCGGAATACCAAATTAACGCTTGGTCGACTCCGTAGGTTTCGAGCGCGTCGAGTGCTGGTTGGTAGGTCGCCGCCGGTCCGCGCAAACTTGCCTGCACCGTCTGAGCGTTACGTTTCGCTGTATCGATACTCGTCTGCTCTCGCTGCTGTACAACATTGGAACGGGCGAGACCGTAGGTCGTGAGGGCAAGAAGAGCAGCCATGAAGAGGGCGCCGGTTGCGAAGGTGGCGAGAATTCGTCTGCGCAGCCCCCAACGTCGTCGACCGCGTCGTTGGCGCTGTGTGTCCTCGCTATTGGTGGGCGATTGCGAGGGCACGTTGTTCACGTTTGCAGTCGGTATCCGAGCCCACGAACGGTGACAACGTGGCGCGGATTTGCAGGATCAGCCTCAATTTTTGTTCGCAGGCGGCGAACGTGGACGTCGACGAGTCGGCCATCGCCGAAGTAGTCATAGCCCCATACTTTGTCGAGCAGGGCTTCTCGACTGAATACCTTTCCCGGGTTGTCGGCAAGTTCGCACAGCAATCGAAACTCGGTCTTCGTGAGATGAATTTCCTCGCCGCTGCGGGTGACCTTTCCTTCATCGGGAATAAGTTCAAGATCGCCGAGCGCGAGTCGAGCATGAGGTGTCGACGATGGGCGAGTTCGGCGGAGCAACGCCCGAATACGGGCGGAGAGTTCTTTTGGAGCGAATGGTTTTGTGAGATAGTCGTCAGCGCCCGCCTCGAGGCCGGCGACGATGTCGTGCGTGTCATTACGGGCAGTCACCATCACGACCGGCACGTCGCTCGTTCGTCGGATTGTTCGACACAATTCAAACCCGTCGATGCCGGGAAGCATGATGTCGATGAGCACGACCTCGGCGGGCTGCCGCGTGAAGAGCTCGATCGCTTCCTCGCCGCTTCCTGCTTCATCTACCGTCCAGCCCTCGTCTTCGAGCGCGAGTTTGACGGCCTGACGAATACGTTCGTCGTCTTCAACGCTGAGAATGCGCGTGCCCACAGGCATATTGTGCCGTAATTCGTGCTCAGACGCGCACGCGAGGGGCTACTCGACGTTTTGTCGCATCTCGACGGTTTGTCATACCTCGCGCGCAATGCATGAGCAGAGTGCATCGAATACGCCGGGCGCTGCCGCCACGATGCTTTCGGGGCCGTGCACTGCGCCCGGCATTGTCGAAATCGTTGCTCCTGCCTCGAGAGCGATCAGAGCACCAGCGGCGATATCCCAACGTGAGATCCCGTCTTCGTAATACGCCGTGACCCGTCCTGATGCGACTGCGCACAAGTCGTATGCAGCCGAACCTGAACGGCGGATATCACGTACTTGCGGCAACAGGTGGGCGACACGAGCGCCCTGAATCGCTCGGATCTCACTTTGATAGGAAAACCCGGTGGCAATGAGCGATGTCGCGAGCGCGGCATGGTCCGGCATGATGATTGCCTCGCCATTTCGAGTTGCGCCACAGCGACGACCCGCCGAGAAGAGTTCGTCGAGATCGGGCAGATAGATCGCTCCCGCGATGACCTCGTCGTTGATGGCTACCGCAACCGAACATCCCCAACATGGAAGTCCGAAGACAAAGTTCGTCGTGCCATCGATTGGATCGATGATCCATTCATAACCGCTCGTACCTGCTGAGGTTCCGCCTTCTTCACCGACAACTCCGTCGTCTGGACGTACTTCCGCAAGACGTTGGCGAAGCGCCCGTTCGGTGTTCTCGTCACACACGGTAACGAGGTCGGTGACCGACGATTTTGACGCGTGATCGTGTTCTCTCATGCCAGCGCGACCGGACGATGCAACCATTCCTCCGAGTCGGGAAAGTTCGTCACACAACCTGCGAAAGACGTCGTCGTCGACTGATTCGTCGCGCATTAGCTACCTCGCACACCCGTCACAGTCCGTGGCCAGCACGTTCGCGGTCACGCGCTTCATGCCATTCACCCATCGCCCGAAGCGCAAGTACCACAAGCACCGCACATCCCGCTGCCGCGCACACGGCACCTACAAGTAAGCCCACTCCGCTCGCCGTCACACATTCATCCGCACAACTCGCACGTGTGATTGCAAATCCGAGAGCGCCACCCAACGCGCCGCTTACGAGAATTGCAATGAACGCGACAGCACGAGCAGCGCGCGACGGCAGAGCGGAGAGATTCTCATCATTGGCGGATGTGGTCGCATGCTGCGGCATTGTGATCAACGTAGTTCGATTGCTCGCGCCAGTAGCGATTGTCTGAAAGACTTCGGTCGACATGGAGCGGCCGAAGAACAAACGACGAGACTGTCGATGAGCCGCTCGATCTTGCACGTTGACATGAACGCGTTTTTTGTGTCGGTTGAACTGCTTGATCGTCCGGACCTGCGAGGACAACCGGTCGTCGTCGGGGGAGGAGGGGCGCGAGGTGTTGTAGCAGCGGCCTCCTACGAGGCCCGTCAGTTCGGAATTCACTCCGCGATGTCCTCGGCCGAGGCCCTTCGACGATGCCCGCATGCGGTGTTTCTGCCGGCGAACCACCAGAAGTATTCCGAAGTGAGCACCCAGGTGCGAAACATTTTTGATCGCCACAGTTCGCTCGTCGAACCGATCTCAATCGACGAGGCGTTCCTTGACGTCACACTTGCTGCACCGACTCTCGAACGGGCGGGCGAGCTCGCCCACGCGATTCGCGTCGAAGTACGTGAACACTTGAATCTCACCTGCTCCGTCGGGGTTGCGTCGAACAAATTCGTTGCGAAACTTGCGTCGGTGGATGCAAAACCGGTCGCCACCCGTCAAGCGATTGACCCGGGACCGGGCGTCGTCACGATTGCGCTCGGAACCGAGGATGCTTACGTTGGCTCACTCGCAGTTCGACGACTATGGGGCGTCGGTCCAAAGACTGCAGAACGTCTGAGCCGGATTGGTGTGCGGAGCGTGCTCGAACTTCGAGCGGTTCCTGTTGAGGTGCTCGAGTCGCTCGTCGGCGTCGCAAGTGCCCGTCACCTTCGAGAGGTGTCGTATGGGCGGGATGACCGCCCGGTGATCTCGGACCGAGACGCGAAATCGATCGGTCATGAGGAAACCTTCCACCATGACGTCGCTGCCGGAGAAGACCTTCACCGCGAGCTGCTGCGAATGACCGATCTCGTCACTGCGGGAGTTCGACGATCGGAAGGAGGCGCACGCACATGGACAGTGAAAATTCGATTTACCGACTTTTCGACGATTTCCCGCTCGCGAACCTGGAAGACGCCGGTCGACTCATCGGCAACGGTGATCGGAGAGCTCACACCATTATTGGATGCGGCAGTGGCAGGTCGATCGGTTCGACTCCTTGGGGTGAGTGCTTCCGGGTTCGGACCGATGAGCCAACAACTCGATTTCTTCTCGCACGAGAACGAGGCGACCTCGGGTCGTGACCGTGCAATAGACGAAATTCGTGATCGTTTTGGGCGCTCGGCCCTGCAACGAGCGAGCACGCTGCGTCGATCGAATGATGGGCCGAACCGGGGCTCGCGTTGAGCGGGACGCACGAACGTGCGAAACTAAGGGTTGAGCGAATAACGAGCGGAACGACGATGCCTTTATCAGAAGAAGAACAACGAATTCTGCGCCAGATTGAGCAGGAGCTTCAGGGCGACCCTGCCTTCGCTTCCCGCGGAGTTTCGGTCTCACGACGTCGACTCGTGTTTTCAATGATTGGGGCAGTTACCGGACTCATCGCAACAGTGCTTGCGCTGGCCGTGAGTTATCTCCTCGCATTCCTCATCTTCATGTGCGCGCTCGCGCTCGGGTCGCTCGTTGCAACCGAACTTGCCGTGCTTGGTCGCGAGCAACTACGTGGTGCACCAATTGCTGCATGGATGGCAGCAGCCCGTGCACGTCGTCAGGGCTGAGCACGTATTCCGGACACGCGTGGTGCAGTCGTGACTGAGGTTCTCCGTCATCTTGCGATTGATCTTGGAGAGCGCCACCTCGCAGTTGGCGTTGTCAACGCTGATGGGGTCGTCGGCGTGCGAGACCGCATCGCGACGCCACCAAAAGATCGCCTGACTGCGCTGGAGCGACTCGTCGACCGGGTGCTCGCGGCAACCCCTGCGTCCAGTAGACCCACGATTTGTGTCGTTACAGGTCCCGGCCCCATCGACGATGCGGCGGGGGCGTTTGCACCGTTGGGTATTCCAGGTTGGCAGCAATTGCCGATCAGGGACACCTTGCAGCAGACGACTCAATTAGAGACGATTCTTGAAACGACGGGCCGTGCCTATGCGCTCGCGGCTTGCGATGGCATTGACTCGGTAATCGGGCTTCACCTCGGTGACGAAGTTGATGGTGGAGTTGTCGTAGGTGGGCGACTGCTCAACGGGGCGCATCATCGGGCAGGTGGTTTTGCGCACCTACTCGTGGATCCCGATGGTGTGTCGTGTGTATGCGGTGCCCTCGGGTGCCTTGGGGCCTATGCGGGCGTGCATTCGATCGAGACATCGACTGGTCGAGGGCTCGTTTCGACGCCGTCCGCGCTCGTCACGCGAGCGGGGATCATGGTGGCGAGGGCAGTTGCCTCGTTGGTAGCGACGACTGACGTGAGGTCGATTCGTATTGGCGGTGTCGTTGTTGAGGCATTTCGTGAGCGATTTATCGAATCGCTCAACACGGAGCTAGAGGAGCGACTGCGTTTGCCGCATCTCGCAGAGATTGACCTCAAGGTTGCACAATTTCATGTGCTCGCTGGTGCGTCAGCCATTGCACGCTCGATTGTGGCCACGTCGACTCCGTCAATGTAGGCGCTGCGCTGAAGTCGGTGAGTGCCGCTTCGCTACGCTCTTTCCATGCTCCCTGTGTATGACGCTGATGCTGACGCCTATCGGGCGAAAGTCAAATCTTTCCTTGCTGACAAACTTCCCGCTGGTTTCAAGGGAATCGGCACCCTCGATGGTGACGAAGTTGCCGAGTTTGTTGGCCAGTGGCGAAAGACGCTGTATGAGTCGGGATATCTCGCACCAGGTTGGCCGACCAAATATGGCGGTGCAGGACTTTCTGCGCTTGAACAGGTCATCCTTGCGGAGGAATTCGCAATGGCAGGCGTGCCAACCGGTGGTCCGAACGACACCTTTGGTATCCAGATGCTCGGTAACACGTTGCTCATCATGGGCAGCGAGGAGCAACGAGCCCACTATCTGCCTCGAATCCTTTCGGGCGAGGACACTTGGTGTCAGGGCTACTCGGAGCCGAATGCCGGCTCGGACCTCGGCAATCTTGGTTTGCGTGCCCAACTTGACGGCGACCAGTGGGTGTTGAACGGTCAGAAGATCTGGACGTCGGCCGGCCATCTCGCCGACCACATCTTCACGCTTGCACGCACCGACCCAGAGGCGCCCAAGCACAAGGGCATCTCATTCCTGCTTGTCGATATGCGGCAGAAGGGCGTTGAGGTTCGGCCGATCAAGATGCTCAACGGCGACTCAGAGTTCAACGAGGTCTTCTACACCGACGCGCTGTGCCCCAAGGACAATGTTGTTGGCGGAGTGAACAATGGGTGGGCGGTTGCAATGACGCTGCTCGGGTTCGAACGCGGCGAATCGGCGGCGACAATGCCCATCCGCTTTCAATCTGAGGTTGATCGGTTGTTCATGCTCGCTGCGGAGCGCGGACTGACGAAAGATCCGGTCATACGTCAAGCGCTCGCTCAGGCGTATTCGAAAGTTCAAGTCATGCGGTTCAACGGCATGCGCGTACTCACGCAGTTCCTTAAAGGTCATCACCCGGGACCCGATGCAGCGATCTCGAAGTTGTACTGGAGCGAGTACCACCTGACCATCACCGAGTTGTCGACGAAGATCCTCGGCGCCGATGCAATGGTGCCTTCGGGTCGACGGCCGTCCTCGGCATTTCAGACCGACGACACGGGCGCTCCGAACTCGTCAGCATCATGGGTCGGGACGTTCCTGTCGGCACGTGCTGGAACGATTTACGCCGGCTCTTCGCAGGTGCAGCGAAACATTATTGGCGAGATGGTGCTCGGACTGCCAAAGGAGCCGCGCCCAGCGTGAACGCGAGGTCAGGACGACTCGCCTCGGCTGTCGTCTATCTCGTTGCAGTGGTACCTCGGCCCCAGCTTTGGCTCGTTGCGATTCGCCAGGCTCGACGACTTGCACCTCGGCGCTGGTGGAGTACGAGACCGTATATGCCGATGCCGTCGTCGGCGTATCTGAGGTTTCGTTCGTTGACGCAGTACGGAGATGAGAATCACCGTGTGGAGGTTGCCGATGTGGTGGACTATCTCCTGTGGTGCAAAGACATGCGCCGTGTGGCGAACCAACGATGACAAACCGGGCGAGGTTTTGAGCCGTGCGCAACGTGCTCGTTCTGAATGCCAGTTTCGAGCCGTTGAGTGTTGTGTCTGCACGTCGAGCGACGTGCCTCGTTCTCGCCGATAAGGCGGAAATCGTTGCGGCGAGCGAGGAAAGGTTTAACTCGCCGTCGTTCTCAATCGATGTTCCCTTGGTGGTGCGGCTTCGGTACATGGTGCGTGCGCCGAGGCGACGTCGTGCCGTGTTGTCGCGTCGTGCCGTGTTCGCACGGGATGATCATCGTTGCCAGTACTGCGGCCAGCCTGCCGATTCGATTGATCACGTCGTGCCGCGGTCAAAAGGCGGTGCACATAGTTGGGAGAATCTTGTTGCTGCATGTCGGCCGTGCAACCTTGCAAAACGCGACCGAACGCCAGAGGAGGCCGGAATGAGTCTTGCTCGCCCGTGTCTCGCACCTCGGTCGCCTGCCTGGGTTGTTGTCGGCGCGTCGCGAATGCCTGATGAGTGGCGGGCGTACCTACCTGCTGCAAGCTGATGGCAGCAGTTGAGATTCGCGTCGCGTCTGCTGCGGAGTTGCACAGGGTGCGAGAGCCAGTTGTTGATGATGTGCTCATTTCGCTCTGCGAACCGACCAGACCGGCGCTCGTTCTCGGTTCGCGTCAACCCGTCACTGACGAACTTGTCGTCCGGTGTGAGCGGGCATCGCTCGATGTCGTCCGACGTCGTTCCGGTGGAGGAGCAGTTCTCGTTCATCCAACCAGCTCGTTGTGGATTGACGTCTACATCGCTGCCGGAGGGCCCTGTTGGGATTCGGAACCTGTGGCGACGATGCGCCGTGTCGGGTCGTGGTGGAAGCAGGTGCTTGATCGGGAGTTACGTGGAAGTCGTGAACTTCGTCTGGCGGTAGGTAACGACGATGATGCGGGCCGAGGGGCGATGGTGTGCTTCGCGGGTCGGGTGTGTGGTGAAGTGCTTGAGGGCGATGCAAAGCTTGTCGGGTGTAGCCAGCGTCGATCACGGACGATGATTCGAGTCCAGTGCCAGGTTCATTCGGTTGACCCGACCGACCAGATTCTCGCTCTGCTGGGTGTCGATGAACCCTCGATGTTTGCGCCAGGCGGTATTCGTCGACCATCGGTGTTGGGCGTGAATCTCGATCACGCTGACCGAGTGCGAATCGCCTCTTCGTTGGCTGAGTCAGCCGCGAATTAGCAGTCTTCCGCATTGCTACTGACGCGGCGGTTGCCGCGTTTCATGCCGATTCGTCAAAAGTTTGTCCTTCTCCTCGTCGTCCGGTTGTGAGATCAACGGCACTGTGTTGGGGGTATTTGGGATGGAATGGTTGACATTGGGGGTAATTGGGAGACATACTTGGGCGTTCTCAGGAATCCGCAACCTGAGGATCGAGGCGGAGCGGAATTGAGAGGAGGGGTGCGAGATGTTTGTCGGCGTATACGACCGCAGCATCGACGACAGTGGTCGGCTCGGACTCCCATCCCAATTTCGAACCGAACTCGGTGACCGCTGCTACGCAACCCTCGACCCCCAGGGATGCATCACGCTTCGCACTGTCGGCGTCTTCGAGTCGGACGCACAAGAGGTCATCGAGGGTGTGAAAGACGGTCGCCTCACTCGTGCGCAGCGCCGCTCGATTGCGACAAACACGATTGCGGTGACGATCGACAAGCAAGGACGACTCACCCTCGAGGAGAAGGCTCGACAATTTGCTGGACTCGTCGCTGGTGAGCAGGCGATGATCGTCGGCAACCTCAACTCGATCGAGATTTGGCGTCCGAGCCGTTACGACACAGTCGAATCCGAGGACCGCGACGAGTCACAACCCCGCAAGTGGGAGGACTGACAATGTCCGCCGCTGAACCGATCGATTTTCACCATGACCCGGTCATGAGGGACGAGATCGTTGAGCTCTTCTCGGTTGTTCCGGGTGGGACGATTCTCGATGCAACGCTCGGTGGCGGGGGCCACAGTGAAGCAATTCTCGAATCTCGGCCCGATCTCAACGTGCTCGGTCTCGATCGCGACCCCCGAGCGATCGAGGCGGCGACGATTCGTCTCTCGCGATTCGGTGATCGTTTCCGCAGCAGTCAGCGACGCTTTGACGAGCTCGAACATGGAATGGCAGACCACGGAGTTGAGGAACTGAGTGGGGCACTGTTCGACCTTGGCGTCTCGTCTCATCAACTTGATGTCGCCGATCGCGGTTTCAGCTTCCGTCACGACGGTCCGCTTGACATGCGAATGGGACCCGATGCCGAGTGGTCGGCTCACGACATCGTCAATGGGTACGACCTCGATCGACTCGCCGACATCATCCGACGCCACGGCGACGAACGATTTGCCCGAAGAATCGCTCAAGCGATCGTTGCTGATCGCCCTATTGAGACGACAAATCGACTTGCAGAGGTAGTTGTCAGCGCAATTCCGGCTCCAGCGCGTCGAACTGGCGGGCATCCTGCGAAGCGGACGTTTCAGGCAATTCGCATCGAAGTGAATGGTGAACTTGACGTTCTCCCTGGCGCGATCGATCGGGCAATTGAACAGGTTGTGCCAGGCGGTCGGGTCGCGGTGTTGTCATACCACTCCGGTGAAGACCGGATTGTCAAGGACCGGATGATTGCCGCGACGAGTCCCTGCGAATGTCCCGCAGAGTTGCCCTGCGTCTGCGGAGCAATACAGACGGTTCGTGTCGTTCGCCGAGTCCCGAAACGGCCAACCGTCGACGAGGTAGCAAGAAATCGACGGGCGTCGTCCGCCCGTTTGCGTGTAGTCGAACGAATTGCCGAGCGCGTTACGGCGAGGAACGGCCACTGATGGCACTCGCGCTGTCGCATCGTCCGGCTCGCAACGTGCAGGCACGTCGCTCGCCTCGCCCTCGACTCAACGTGGTGCCAACCCGGCGCCGTACCACGCGACTCTTCGTGCTCGCGGCGACGATTGTTGCCGGTGGTCTTGCCGGCATCGCCGTCATCCACACGCAGATTGCGTCCCGCCAAGCGCACATCGACCGCATCACTCGACTCATCGCCGAGGAAAATGACTCATTCGACACGCTGCGTGCGGTGCGAGCCGAACTTCGCGCGCCAACGCGGCTCGACGAGGCGGCGCGGAGTCTTGGAATGCAGCCAGCAACCTCGAGCAGCTTCCTTGCGGTTGATCCCCTCGTGCTCGCAATGACGACGGCAAGCACCGGCGGCAATGACGACGCAGGCGACGTACCTGACTACCTTGACCCGCTCGATCAGTTCCGAATGGTGAAGATCTTGGGATCGAGCGGGCGATGAGTCGTCGCGAAATTCCAAAACGAACGACCCGTCGTGCGGCATCGACAGTACGAACCGCAAACCCCCGTGGCTCGACCAAAACTCGTTCCGTTGGCTCCAGTGCACGAGCAACCGCTGGAGGTCGTTCGTCATCTCTATCATCAACGAGCTCATCGCGAAAGGGGACAGCACGCGCAACGGCGACGCGGACTTCTTCGCCAAGATCGACGAACAGCAGGTCGTCCACCACTCCACGCCAATCGAGCCCACGCACGCAGTCGGCTCCAAGTCGACGACTTCGAACGATCAACACGAAGGTCGCGCAAGGTCGCTTTCAGATCGGTAACCAGCGGCGACGCATTCAGATCGTCGTCGGACTTGTGTTCGTTGCGATCGCGGT
>JALRBS010000100.1 GCA_023262325.1 Ilumatobacteraceae bacterium
GGTGGCAACAAGGTTCGAAAGCTCGAGTTCTTGTGCGGCGCCGCTCAGGCGGCCGGCGCGCGGTCGCTTGTGACGGTTGGCGCGAGCCAGTCGAACCACTGCCGAATGACCGCTGCTGCTGGCGCGGTACTCGGACTTGAAGTGCACCTCGTGCTTGCTGGCCATGAACCTCAGGACCCTGCGGGCAACCAGTTACTCGACCTGTTGTTTGGCGCACAACTGCACTACACCGGAGAACCCGAGCACCACTGGGGAGCGCTCGAGCTCGTCCGTGAAGATGTCACTGTGCAACTTGAACGTTCGGGGGCGCGGCCATATTCGATTCCGATCGGTGGTTCGACCGCGATTGGTGCGCTCGGCTATGTCGCGGGCTATCTCGAACTTGTTGCGCAACTCGACGATGCAGGTGTGACGGCGAAGGCAATTCTGCACACCTCCTCGAGCGGTGGCACCCACGCTGGTCTCGTCGCCGGGCAGGCAATCGCAAGGGCTGCTGGTCTGCCAGCGCCTCCTGTGCGTGCGATTGGCGTTGCGAAAGGGGTCGTGCTCGGCAGCCCGGACGTCGTGGCTCTCGCAAACGAGACGCTTTCACTGACGCATGCGAGTAGGGAGGCCGTGGTCACTGAGGACGATGTGGTGATTGACGGTGACTGGATGGGTGCCGACTACGCAGTTCCGACGACCGAAGCAGATGATGCAATTGTCTGGGCGGCACGCCGTGGCGGTTGGGTCATGGACCGTGTGTACTCGGGCAAAGGTCTCTCGGGGTTGCTTGGCAGAGACGCAATGGGTGACTGGGCACAAGGCGAACACGTCGTCTTCATCCACACCGGAGGTACCCCGAGCGTGTTTGCTGCAGATGGAGCCCCACGGAACCTTGGAACGAGTCGTTAGCGTGAATTGTCGTGAATGAGGGCGCCGCGCCATCGGTGATTTGTGCAGTTGACATCGGCGGTACGAAATTTGAGGCAGGCCTGGTGACGTTGCGTGGCGAACTCATCGACCGTGCTCGTGTCGAGGTTGACCCTGATGTTGGTCCGCAATCTCATTTTGCGGGTCTCGCACGAATCGTCACGGATCAATTGGAACGAGCCGTGCAGCATCACCGAATGACGGTTCGCGCGATTGGTATCGGATGTGCGGGGCCGATTGAACGAAACTGCGAAACCGTCTCACCAATCAACATCGCGTCGTGGAACAGGTTTCCTCTGCGTCGATTCCTCGTTGACTTGACTGGGCTGCCGGTCTATGGCGATCTCGATGCGAAGGCGCTTGCGCTTGCAGAGGGCTGGCTTGGCGCTGCAAAAGGTGTTCGAAATTTCTGTGCGATGACGGTTTCGACCGGTGTTGGCGGCGGGGTGTTTATCGACGGTGATCTGCTCGACGGTGATTCAGGAAACGCAGGGCATGTCGGACACATCATCGTGGAGCCAGGTGGACGACGTTGTGGCTGTGGTGCGCGTGGCTGTCTCGAGGCGGAAGCATCTGGTCTTGCGATCGAGGCAATCACAGGTCGTCCCCCCTCGGAGCCGACCTACGAGATCATGCAGCGAACTGGCCGATACGTCGGGCGTGGCGCAGCAATCTTGTGCAACAGCCTCGACCTTGAACTTGTCGTCGTCGGCGGTGGAGTGGCACTCGGATTCGGCGCAACATTCTTCAATTCGGCCCAACTCGAGCTTGATGAGTATTCGCGTCGCTCGGGTCTGCCTATGCCACGAATTACGTCGACGAGGCTCGGCGACCGTGGTCCTCTGATCGGTGCTGGGGCGGTTGCAATTCGACAAGCGCGGCGCGAACAACGCGCGATGGCCGCCGGTTAGTCAGCCCACACGATTTCATCAACAGCGGTCGTCGTGAGTGGTCGCTGTAGATCAATGAACGTTCCGACGTCTGGAACAGGATTGCCGGAAGGAATCAGAACCATCGACGTGTGCATATGCGGAGGTTCAACGAGGTCCAGCCGTTGCTGCTGGTAGTGGAATGGGCTACGACCGTCGGCGAGCGGGTGTACGCCGTTTGCTGTTCCTGCACCGATGAGAGCAACGGTGCAGTCTCGTTCAATCGGTGTTCGGCGGTATCCGGCACGATCGCCGCCACTGAGTTGCCTGAGATCGAGCACATCGGCTTCGAGGTGCATCGACGTTCTCGATCCATGCCAGAGCAAGGTGCCAAGTCGCAATCGGTATGAATACTCCGTCGGCAGCAAGGGGATTGATTCAGGTTCGATGTGGCTCAGCCAGACGTCCACGTCGGTCGGCACGCCGTTGAGTCGTTGGGTGACCTCGGTGACACGTTCGTCTTCTGAGCCCTCGAGTGGTAGGTGCAGGGCGACCCCGTCGACGACGAGACCGGCGGCACGTGCTTCGTCAACGAGCGTCGCCGCTCCGCCGTATCGGTTCATCGACGATTGCAATTTGACGATGACACGCTGTGCTGAACGCTTGATCGGGCTGATGTGTTCGGCGGAGCCGATGGTGAGGATTGCTCGCTCGTCTGGTCCGCTCAGGCTTGGGGTGAGCACGACAACATCGAGAGCATCGGGCACGCCGTCGATCTCGTGCACTGAACCCACGCAGACGACAGAGGCACGTGTCGACGCAATGTCGAGCAATTGCTGTCGACCAAATCCGTAGCCGTTGCCCTTGACGACGGGTACTGGCTCGGCGACGTTACGTACTCGTTGCAGCGTCGAGTCGACGTGGTCAAACCACCTCGTTCGTTCAACGGTGAGTCGAACAGTCATGGTTCGATGCTAAGTGCTCGTGCGACGCAATCGTGGTCGCGTCGTCGTCACCGTTGGTACCACTGGTGCTACGCACCGCTCTGCGATGACGCGCTTCCAGATACCGAGACCGTGACCTATGTCGTCAGCGATGGTGAACGGGTGTCGAATTGTGAGAAATGAAATGATGAGCAGTCGCCTTGCCGCGCGCGAGATGGGTGCTGCGACGAGAAGCGCCGGCCACCACACGCGCCGCACGGCGCGCGTGAGGGCAACTCCTGTTCGATAGGTGCCTCGTGTAACAAACTCGTGTGATTCTCTCGGCGTGAGCGAAGGGATGTCGTGGCGGAGTTTGCGCGAGGCAGCGTGAATGATGAGCGTCGTGAGCACGAGTGAGCGGTGTCGTGATCGAATTGCGATGGCTGTGGTGAGCGCGGCCAGGCTCCATGAGGAGGCTGAAAGCGGTGTGACCCTGATGTGTGGGTGGCGTTGCGCGAGCGGTGCTGACGATGCCCCGTACCCGACGCGCTGTGCAAACCACGCGTGCCAAGAGCGGCGGGGTTCGTGGGTGAGCGTGACGCTCGGGTCGTATCGAACCGTGTGACCTTCATCAACGAGGCGCCACACGAGATCGACATCTTCTCCGGTGCGTAACGATTCGTCGAAGCCCCCGCAGGCCCTGATTGCCGAGGTGCGACAAATGACTGCTGCCGCCGGGACGTACGTGATTCTGCTCCCCGGTCGAACGACCCCCGGTTGGGTTCCCATGTCGAGCGCGCCAAATCGGTGTTCGTAGTTCGCGAGTGCGCTGGATCCGGATCGGCTTGTAATTCGGGGTGCGACCGCAGCGACACTCGGGTCGTCGAAATGGAAGAGCAGCGCTTCGATCCAGTTCGGTGCGTCGGAGCAGTCGACGTCGCTGTCGATGAATGCGACGAATTCGGTGTCGACTTCTTGTAGGCCGCGGTTGCGGGCGCCACCGGGTCCGAGATTGTGCTCGGTTCGCAATTGCGCAGTGGTTACTGGCGGATCCGAATGATCGTCGACGATGAGCACCCTGTTGTAGCAATCGTTGAGAACGTGTCGGGGCGGTCCAAATGTGGGGGTGACGATCGTGACTGAGTGAGGGGATCTCGTCGTCGCGAGAGGAGCGACTGGGTGAATGCAATTGAGTTGGGTAAGTCGGCTAACGAGTGGCGTCGAGTCGACGTCTTCACCCTCGCTGATCCTTCGTACTGTTGCGTCGCCAACGGCGGAGAGCCGAAGAACCGATGGAGGTGAACCGCCAATGACTCGGCGCGGTCGAACGCGAACGCTCGGATCGATCGAGTACCTCATCGATGATCCGTTTGGATGTGGTCCACGAGTTCATCGACCCATGTATCGAGCCAGTCGCGACCTGCCTCGGCGGTCGCACCGTGCGGATCCCCGAGCACTCCGCTTGGCGAGTGGGTTCGGACACCATCTGTTTGGAGTTCGCGCAGCGTTGGAGTTGGGCCTGCGGTCATGGCGTCGACGTTGACGAGGTGGGGTGCGAGGTGCAAGATGACCGAGGTTTCGACGTGGCCGGCATGAAGGTCACCTTCTGCTGCTTGTGGCCACCACGACGTCACGGGACGACCTTCGGCTTCGAGGATTCTGCAGGCTGACGTCACTGCTGCGTGGTTGCCGCCATGACCGTTGACAAACACGACGCGAGCCGCCCAATCTGCTGATCGGCAGAGTTCGATGAGAACCTGTTCGGTGAGTTCTCGACCAATCGAGAATGTCCCCGGAAAGTCTTGGTGTTCACCTGAAGAACTCACGGTGATGGTTGGTCCGATCTCGCACTGCTCACATGCGCGCGCCGCACCGTTTGCGATCGCTTCAGCAATTCGGGTATCGGTGTCGAGCGGAAGGTGAGGGCCATGCTGCTCGAAGGATCCGACGGGAATGAGCACGATCGGTGCACGAGAAATGCTCGTCCATGTCTTCGACCCCAGTGGGACGCGAGGAGCTGCACCGTTCATCAAACCATCATGGCGCGCCGGGAGAGCCAAAGGTAGAGGCGTGCGATCTGAGAAACTAGGGGGGTGAGTGAAATCGGAACGAGTGAAAACGTCGCAACAGACGTCGCGTGGTTGTCAGAAGACGACATGAATACGACACGGGCGCGCATGCCAATCGTCTATGTCGATGCGGTGCCGGTTCGTGTTGATGATCGTGGCAACGTCACCGAAGTTGGCATGTTGCTGCGTGTTGCACCCGATGGCAATATTTCGCGCACCGTGGTGAGTGGTCGGGTGCTGTACGGGGAGAGGATTCGCGATGCGCTCCTGCGACACTGCGAGAAAGATCTCGGTCCGTTGGCGTTGCCGAGGCTTCCGGTTAACCCGTCGCCGTTCACCGTCGTTGAATATTTTCCTGATCCTGATCGCAGCGGTTTCTACGATCCGCGTCAACACGCGGTGAGCCTCGCGTACGTTGTGCCGGTCGATGGTGAATGCCAGCCGACGCAAAAGGCACTCGATCTTGCGTGGTTCTCGCCGGCGGAGGCTGTCTCGCAGGCGGTACGTCAGCAGATGACGAGCGGTCACGATCGCCTCATTCGTCTCGCCCTTGCCCATGTCGGTCAACTTCCGTAAACAATTTGTAAGTGGTTAATTCCACCACCGGCGCGCGCCGTGGATCTACGATTTCATTGTGCTTGAAGCGTCCGCCGTCAAACGATCGACGAGTGCGATGCGTTCTGCTCTGATCGGTCAGCAGACGGTGTGTTTTTCGTCGCGACGGTTGAACGGACCTGCCCCAAGCGTCGGTCGCGTCATCGAGCAGATTGAACGTTCGGGTCGCGACTTCGAGTTCGTGTGGGACGACGGGCTTGTCTTGCGAACCGAACTGAAGCGCACTGGTTCCTGGGACCTCTATCGGGTCGGTGATCGGTGGCGACGGAAGCAATCCGACGCGACGGCGCTGATCGAGTCGACCGATTGGATTGCCGTGTGCTTCGACGCTGCTGAGGTAGAGACATTCCGATCAGAACCGATCGATCGGCACCCTTCCCGCGGGCGTGTGGGTCCCGATCTTTCGGATCCCTACGTTGATCGAGAACTTGTAGTGAACGCGATCATTGAGCATCATGACCCGTCGACTCGAATTCGAGAGGCGTTGCTCGACCCGCGAATTGTGCGCGGGCTCGGCAACGTCTACGCCGCTGAAGCGATGTGGGCGACACGTTTGAGCCCGTGGGCTCGCATTGGCGACATCGCACGTTCCGATCTGATCATGCTCGTGAATTACGCCTCGCGAATTCTCCGCGATCACCTCGACGCGCTGGAGGACGAAGGTTTCGTTCGACTCATCCCCTTCGAGGTGTATGGCCGCAACGGTCGTGCGTGCACGCGGTGCAAGGACTCGATTGGTCTCACCACTGCGCCACCCGATGATCGACCGCTCTACTGGTGCCCGGGTTGTCAGACGCGTCTTGACTGGCGCTTGCTTGACGACACGCCGCCAGCCGGCGCTCGATCAGCCTGAACAGTGGGTGCCGTAACGGCATCGGCCCGGCGGTTTAGGGCGAACAATTCTGGGAATGTCCTCAGACTCGACCGAGGATGCGGTCGACCTGAATTTCGATGACGACGCGATCTGAACGTTCGGCTGGCGTTCGGTATCGCTGCGCGTAGCGTCGTTCGGCGTCAGCAACCTCGTCACGTCGCCGTGACACACTCGAGACACCCTCAAGTGAAAGCCACCGGCCGCCATCGACTTGTGAGACGACAGCTCGATTGCCGTGTTCGGCGTTGCGAACCTTTTGCGTGTTGTCCACCGTAATGATGCGAACACGGCGGGTTTCGGGCTCGTATGTGAAGCCGACGGGAACCACATGAGGGGAGCCATCAGCGCGAAGCGTTGTCAGCATTGCGAGATGGCGGTCACGGAGAAATTCGAGGACATCGGGCTGCAGGCTGGAAATGTCAAGGCTCATGTTTCGACCTCAATCGGTTGAAATTGCTTCGAGGACATCGAGTCGGGCTGCTCGTCGCGCCGGGAACCAGGCTGCAACCACGCCGAGGATTCCGCCGACGATGACGAAGGTGACAAGTTGACCCCAAGGAATCCCAGTCTTTGAAATAAACGAGTCCGAAATGGCGATGACCGAGGCCCACCCGAGAATGACACCGAGTACCACTCCAAGCAATGCACCGAACACGCTGATGATTGCTGCCTCCCAGCGAACGCTCGATTGAAGTTGACGTCGCGTCATGCCAACTGCACGGAGCAATCCAATTTCACGAGTTCGTTCAAGGACCGAGAGCACCATCGTGTTGACGATGCCGAAGAATGCGACAACAAGGCAGAGCACGAGCAGGCCGCTAATGACGATTTGCAGCTGAGCAATCTGGTCTTCTGCTTGCTGTTTGAATTCGGTGTTGTCCTGGACGGCGAGTTGCGGGAATGAGCCCGTGACGCGTTCAACTGCTGCACGAGCGACTGCTGGGTCGGTTCCTGGGGTGAACGTGATTCCGGCGAAGGTAATTGCGTCGGTGATTCGGTGCTCGCGGGTGAGTCCGCGATCGAACAACCAGTCGGCATCGATAACCGATCGATCGTCGAAGATGCCCTGAATGGTGAGATCGGTCGTGAAGCCGTCTTCAAATTCGACGGTCACCGTGTCTCCGAGGTTGAGGCCGAGCTCCGTTGCCGTGGTATCGAGTACGGCCAGTCCTTTCGTTCCGATCGCAGCGGTTCCTTCAGTGATGCCCATGTTGACGACCGAGGTGCCGGTCACCGAGTCGAATCCGGTTGCGCGCACCTGGTCGCCGTCGACGCGTACTTCGAGCGGGGAGAATCCGGCTACCTGGTCGACTTCGGGGAGGGTCTGCAATTTGTCGACGAGCGCTCCGGAGAACTCAAGATTCTGGTTCGATTCAAAGACGAAGAGATCTGCAGAAATCGATTCGCTGAGGAATTCGTCGAATGAATCAAGAATTGACCGTGTGAGCACTGCGACACCTGAGATGAGGGCAAGTCCGATCATGAGCGCCGTCACTGTCGAGCTTGTTCGCTTTGGATTTCGTCGTGCGTTTCCTTGTGCGATTTGGCCGGTCACACCGCGCAGGCGCGCTACCGGCGCACCGATCACCGAGGCGACGGCACCTGCAAACATGGCGGACAGCATTGACACGCCAATGAAGGTGAGTGCGCCACCGAAACCGATTGCCGACAGCGTGGCAGAGGTTCCGCCCGGATCGCCGAACATGCCCCAACACAGCAGTGCGATTCCAGGAATCAGCACGGCGCTTCCAAACGCGATGCGAACTTTCAATGGTCGAACGGGCTGACCGCCGGTTCGGAATGCTTCAAGCGGCGCAACCCTTGCTGCTCGAAGCGCTGGAACGACGGCAGAGGCGAGGCTGACACCCATGCCGACGACGACGACAACGATGAGCGTGCGAAGTCGAATTTCGAGCGGACCTTCAGGAAACTCGCCACCAGCCGTGGAGAAGAGTTTCTTCAACCCGGCCGCAACCCCGAAACCTCCGACGAGACCAATTCCTGATGCAGCGAATCCGACGGCGCCGGCTTCGAGAAACACCATCTGCATGATTTGTTTCCCGCTTGCGCCGATCGATCGCATGAGGCCGTATTGACGCGTTCGTTGGCCAACGAGCGTTGCAAAGGTGTTGTTGATGATGAAGGTGCTGACGAAGAGTACGACGATGGCGAAACCGAGCAGGATGTTGCCAAAGATGTTGATGAACGTGCCGAAGTCTTCTTTCTGTTCGCCGATGACGACTGCGCCGGTCACCGCTTCGAGATCATCGGGCAACACGGGAGCGATCGCTGCGACGAGCGTTTCGGGTGAAACTCCGTCGGCGGCAGCGACGACAATCGAGTCGACGAGACCTTCGAGTTCGAGCACATGTTGGGTTGTTGGAAGATCAAAGAGAATGAAGAACGCTCCGCCGGTGCCTCCTTCGCCAAAGTCAATTGTTCCCGAGAGCGTGTATGTCTCGAGTTCACCACTTGGAAGACTGACGGTGACTGGCTCGCCGACGGTGAACCCCCCTCGTTCGGCCTGGATCGGGTCGATCGCAACCTGTTGACCGACTGGTGCTTCTCCGTCGATGATTCGGAACGACGACACTGGGCTGGGCCCACTCCATGAGCCGGTGAACACTGGTGGCCCGGTGGGTCGTACTACCTCACCATTGGCGTCGACGGTGTAGGCGCGCTCGAAGGCAAAAATGCCACCTTCGGCGTATTTTGCTTCTGGAAGATCGGCGATGGAGGAGATGTACTCGTCGGAGAACCGCGGTACTTCGGCATTCGATGAATTGAGGTCGTTGCCGACGGCGCGCACCTGTGCGTCGACGCCAGCGAACGCGTCTTCAGATACCTGATCGAAAATTGACCGCAAGCTGTCCGCGAGAACAAATGAGCCAGAGACGAAGGCGACTCCGAGCACGACGCTGAGCAGCGTGAGAATGAGTCGACCAAGGTTGGCGCGTGCGCCTTTCAATGCAAGCCGAAGCATGATGCTCAGCTCCCGATGGATTTCATTGTGTCGAGAATGCGATCTGCGGTCGGGTCTGACATGTCGTGCACGATGTGACCATCGTTGAGGAACAGCACCCGATGAGCGTTCGAGGCCGCTGATGCATCGTGGGTCACCATCACAATGCTTTGACCGAATTCATCGACGGCGCGACGCATGAATGCAAGCACTTCGCTACCCGAGTTTGAGTCAAGGTTGCCGGTTGGTTCATCGGCGAAGATGATCGTTGGTCGGCTTGCGAGCGCGCGGGCGACTGCCACGCGTTGCTGTTGACCGCCGGAAAGTTCGCTTGGGCGATGAGTGAGCCGGTCGCGCAAGCCCACGGTGTCGATGACGTTATCGATCCACTCGCGGTCACCTTTTCGGCCGCCAAGCATGAGAGGGAGCACGATGTTTTCTTCGGCGGTGAGGGTCGGCACAAGGTTGAAGGCCTGAAAGATGAACCCGACCTCGGTGCGGCGAAGCTCGGTGAGTTTGCGATCCTTTAGGTCGCCGAGTCGAGTCTCGCCAATGTATGCGTCGCCCGAGGTCAGTGAGTCGAGACCGGCGATGCAGTGCATGAGGGTTGATTTTCCGGAGCCGCTTGGTCCCATAATCGCGGTAAACCGGGCGGGCTGGAAGTCGACGCTGACGTTGTCGAGTGCGGTGACGGCGGCGTCACCCGATCCGTATGTTTTGACGCCGTCGACAAGGCGCGCTGCGGGCAGGACAGACTCTTGGGAGGTGCTCACAGGTCAAGTGTGCCCGTTCTCAGGGCGCTTTGACGACCGCAGCCGATGAGATGACGTGTGTGTTGAAAGTAATGTTTCGTAGGTGAGCATCCGGGTTCCGGTCTCTGAGTTGTCGTCCACCGTTCCGAACGATGCGTGGTGTTATTTCGTCACCTATGGACCAACGGGTGCGCACGTGCTTTCGCTTCGACCACGCTGGGTAACCGGATCCGACATGGTGTTTGGGATTACCGGGGGTCGTGGTCGTGAGAATTCGTTGACGAACGGATCTGCGACGCTCGTCTTTGCACCGTTCGCTGGAGGAGAGCTTGAGGGGTACTCGCTCATCGTGGACGTTTCGGTGTCGGCGAGCGATGACGAGGTTCTCTGTACTGCCACCGCCGCGGTGTGGCATCGGCCAGCACCTGATGTCGTGCCGCAGTGAGTTGGTTGACGGAACGCCAGCGCGATGGTGGCATTGATGAGGTTCGTGTCCCGGGGCGTGATGGCTCACTGTGGTTATGTGGCAAACACAAGATCGGTCCGGGTGTCGAGCAGGTTGTTGGTCGCGTCGGCGCCGATCTCGTCGTGTGTCTGACAGAGGAGCACGAACTTGCCGATCGATACCCCGATTACGTCGCGTGGTTGCAGCGTGATTCGCGGGCGCGTTGGTTTCCGATTTCGGATCTTCACGTGCCGCCTATCGCTCCTTTTGCGCAGTTGGTTCGCGATATCGACGCGAAATTGATGTCCGGGTGTCAGGTCATCGTGCACTGCGCCGCTGGCATCGGACGCGCCGGTACAACCGCATGTGCGGTGCTCATCGCCGCCGGCTGTGACGTAGAAGAGGCTCTCGATCGTGTTGCGACAGCACGACTGGGTGCCGGTCCGCAGACGTATCGTCAGGCAGATTTTCTTGAGGAGTTTGCATCGCTTATCGCGGGCGCTGGTGAATGACGTATCGAGTCCATGGCGTGAAACCCAGCGCGGTGTAAAGCCGGTGAGCGCCGGTGGGGTTGTCGCTGTCGACGCCAAGCGCGACCCGCTCGAGGCCGTCACGTTGCATGTCGCGCATTGCCGAAATGATGAGCTCGCGGGCGATGCCGTGACCACGGTGGTCACGCAGCACTGCCACCTTGTCAATCCACGCGTATTTGGCACCGAGCGATGCGTCGTCGTCTGCGTGGCGGTGAACAAGAAGCACGCCCACTATGTCGTTGTTGCGTCGTGGTCGCTGCGGATTGGGATCGTGCTGCAGCGTCATCGAGCCTCCAGGCCGCCCTCGCCGTCTCCGGCCATGGACTGCCGCCGCCTCCGGCGCCGCGTCTCAGGCCAGCGCCCGCAGCACCACGACCGCGTCGCGG
>JALRBS010000195.1 GCA_023262325.1 Ilumatobacteraceae bacterium
AACGCGTCTGACACATTTCCGTCATCAATTTGACACAATTTGTCCGCCACTCTCCGCAAGACTCAACCTATGAGTCCCTCCAGCACCGTCGTCGGCGCCCTGCTCGCCGGTGGTGCCGGATCACGCTTTGCCGGCTCAACCCACAAACTGCTCGCCCCATTGGGAATGTGTACGGTCTGGGAGCAGTCCTTACACAATCTCCGGGCCTCAGCAATTGAATGCATCGTCGTCGTCACCGGGGCTGAGCACCTGCCAATTCCACGCGACGAACGGACGCACGTCGTGCACAACGAGCACTGGGAGCAGGGACAATCGACCTCGCTGAGGGCTGCGATCGACTTTGCTGAACAGGTGAACGCCACTGCGCTCGTTGTTGGGCTCGCCGATCAACCCGGAATTAGTCCCGAAGCCTGGAACCGGGTCGCCGCGGCAACCTGCGACCTCGCCACCGCTGAGTACGACGGCACTTTTGCTCACCCCGTTCGGCTCAGCCGGTCGTACTGGAACGACATTCCGCGCACCGGTGATCTTGGTGCAAGAACCGTGCTCAGTACGTACGCACACCTCGTAGAGCGGATACCCTGCCCCGGGTCACCCCTCGACATCGACACAACTGAGGATCTTGAACAATGGCTGAAACAATCACCAACGAATTCACCGTAAACCGACCAATCGATGAGGCCTGGGCCGTGCTCTGCGACGTCGAACGCATCGCGCCATGCCTTCCAGGTGCAGAACTCCAAGAAGTTGAAGGCGAAACGTTCCGAGGTGTCGTCAAGGTCAAACTCGGCGCCGTCAACACAAACTTTAAAGGTGAAGCAAAGTTTGTTGAACGTGATGACAACAACCATCGTGCGGTGCTGTCGGCGTCTGGACGTGACACCGGTGGGCGCGGAAACGCAAGCGCCGATGTGACGGCCGAAGCCTCCGCGCTCTCTCCAACGAGCACATTGTGCAAGGTGACCGCCGAACTTCACATCAGTGGCAAGGTCGCCCAATTCGGCCGAGGCATCATGGGCGATGTCTCGAAGAAACTGATGGACCAATTTTCGAGCAACCTCAACACGATGCTCGACGCCACCCCTGCAGCG
Organism: Ilumatobacteraceae bacterium; assembly: GCA_023262325.1. Lineage (GTDB taxonomy): Bacteria > Actinomycetota > Acidimicrobiia > Acidimicrobiales > Ilumatobacteraceae > Casp-actino5. The sequence goes on from JALRBS010000195.1 coordinate 1,092, forward strand.
ACACCAGGCGCCACAGAGAGTGCATCTCCAGCGGCGGACTCGACCGATGACACTGGGAATAACGAACGTCCAAGGGTACGCAAGATCGAAGGTCCGGCCGCCGAACCCATCGACGTTGCAGGACTCGCAGGCCCCGCTGTGCTCAAGCGTGCTGTTCCCGCTGTTGTCGCTGTCGTATTCGTCGTACTTCTCATCCTGCGCGCCCGGCGGTGACTGAGGCCCATCCGAACGACCGTGACCGAGTCGAGGCTCTGCTCGGTCGGCCGCCGATGGGTCCATTCAAGGTCGTGCACCGAGACCTTGCCGGCGACCCCGTCGTCATTGAGAATGCACCATTTCTCGACGACGGAACGCCGATGCCGACCAGGTTCTGGTTGATCGGCACCGAGGCGAGCCACCGGGTCGCCGTGCTCGAAGCGAACGGTGGAGTTCGACGGGCGGAGATCGAGATTTCGGCGGACCTCATCGCCGCCGCCCACGCGCGTCACGCTGACGGTCGAGATGCTGCAATTCCATCGGGTCATGAGGGCCCACGACCAAC
>JALRBS010000014.1 GCA_023262325.1 Ilumatobacteraceae bacterium
ATGAGCGCGGCAGCGGGACCTGCGATCCAGACACCGAGTTCGACGACACGAAATCCTTGAAGCGGACCACCAGCGTTCACTGCCATTGCCGAACCGTAGCGAGTCGCCATCATGACCTTCGCAGTCGAGTCAGGTGCGACCTTCCCAGAACGGTTCGCGCAACAACCGCTTCTTCAATTTGCCGCTCGCCTCTCGCGGTAATTCGTCGCGAATTTCAAAGGTTGACGGAACTTTGAATTTTGCAAGGCGTTCGCTCGCGAACGTTTGAACATCCTCGAGGAGCGTGGCTCGGTCGGCTCGATCGCTCGGCTGAATGACGGCGTGCACCGCTTGCCCGAGTTCAGCATCAGGAATTCCGAACACCGCCACGTCAGCGACGCCGGGATGTTCCGAGAGCGTTGCCTCAATTTCCGCAGGATAAATGTTCGTCCCGCCGCGAATGACGAGATCGGTACGGCGATCTGCGAGGTACAAGAACCCGTCACTATCGAGCCAGCCGATGTCGCCGACCGTAAAACGACCGTCCGCCATCTGAATCGACGCAGTCTTTTCTGGATCCCCGTGATACGTCGGTGTTCCATCGACCCGTTTGACATAAATGGTGCCGATTTCGCCGGGTCCAAGGTCGTTGCCGTCCTCGTCAACGACCGACAGCGTCAGTGCGGCTGATGCTTTTCCGACGGAGCCCGGATGTGCGAGCCAGTCCTCGCTCGTGCAGATGACCGGACCGGTGCCCTCGGACGACCCATACAGCTCGATGATGACTGGGCCAAACCACTCGATCATTGCGAATTTCACCCATTGTGGGCATGGGGCGGCCGTGTGAAGCACCCACTGAAGGGCGCTCAGGTCGTGCTGTGTTCGAACATCCTCGGGGAGTTTCAACATTCGAATGAATTGGGTCGGCACCATGCACGTCGTCGTGATGTGACGTTCCTCGAGCGTCTGCAGGGTCTCAACAGGATCGAACCTCGGAATGATGTCGAGCACATGACCTCGAGCGAGCGCCGTCTGAATGAGGCTGAACCCGAGTGCGTGGTAGGCCGGCGTGCAGAGCAAGGCACGGCCATCGCGTGGCATGCGAACGAGTTCGCCCCACTTCGCCGCGCCCTCGGCGTACTTCGCCACCGGCACGTTCATGTCGCTTCGGGTCACACCCTTTGAGCGGCCCGTTGTTCCTCCGGTGTACATGAGTGGTCGTCCGGACTGTCGATCGGGACCGGGAGCGTCGGACTGACCTTCAAGCCACCGCTCGTATTCATCGCCAAGCACAAGAACCGAGTCGACGCCCGCCAGTGCAGCGGCCTCGCGCCCGACTGCGAGATCTTCAGGCCCAACAACAATCGTCTTCGCTCCCGAATCGATCAGTAGTTCGGCGACTTCACTGGCGGTCAAATGCCAATTCAACGGAACAAATCGAGTTCCGGCTCGAGCGTTGCCCAGCACGAACTCGGGCCACTCGAGTCGATTTCGAGCGAGAATGCCAAACGCGTCTCCTTCGACAATTCCGAGCGACTCGATCCCATTGGCAAGTTGGCGCGCTCGATGTTCAAGCGCGCCAAAGCTCAGTTCGCCCTCGGGTGCCCGAACCACGATGTCGTCGTGTCGAACCGCACTCCACGCATAGAGAAACTCGTGAGTTGTCGACACCGGCCCTTCCTTCGTTGAGTCCTCAATGTCATCGTCGCGTATCGGCGACCGCTGGACGTGGTCGACGATCGTTTCGATGATCATGGGTTTGGTTTTGTTGTTAGTGTCAAATCGCGGTGCGTTTCGGAACTTGGAAAGATCG
>JALRBS010000059.1 GCA_023262325.1 Ilumatobacteraceae bacterium
TTTTTGGTAGCGGGTACCGACCCGAGGAATATGTGGACCGCGCGATCGACAGCATGCTTGGGTACCTCACCGCGATCGGCGAATCATCATCGATCGATTTCGAGCCGCTTAAAAATCTCAATCCTGCAGACTGGCCCAGCGACACTGCCGCATACGACGTCGTTCACCTCACCTTGAGCGAGCAGATCCTTGGGTCAGGCAGGCGGATTCCCGCAGTCTCTTGCTCCGGCGTCGACCAGTGCGAAGACATCAAGGTCAAGATCTCCGAACTTCCCAACTTGCTTGCCGACCGAAGAGGAGAGCGGGAATTCGTCGAAGTGACCATTGAAGACACCCCTGAAATCACGCTGCGCGATACCGACTTCGGTCTCTACACCATCGGTTCGGTCGGCTATGAGCGAACCGGCAGGTCGTTGAACTTTGAATTACGCGACGAAAACGCCCGCGTCGTCTTCATGGGATCAAACCTCGACAACGTTGATATTCAGGTGCGATCGATGGGTGGGCTCATGAAGAACCCTCCCGCTGAACATGAGATCAATCAGTTTGGACTCACCGGCTGCGTTGAGTTGCTGTTCAGCACAATCAACAACACGTCGATCAGTCTCGTTGGATCAACCTGTGAAGACGGAATACATATCGCAAACTCGACTGGCGAACACAACACGTTGAGCGTTGACCAGGCCCTTGCCGATGCCGTTGATATCGACCGTTCAGAGATTCAGTTCGATACCGCCAGTGTGCACGTTGCCGCAAACGACTGCCTCGATTTCTCAGACAGCGTGATCAAAGTTGACATCGCCTCACTCACGAATTGCGGCGACAAGATGGTCTCGATCGGTGAACGAGCAACTGTCGAGCTTCTTTTCGTCGAAGGAACCGGCAATCTCGGGCTCGTGGCAAAAGACCTTGCCGATCTTCGCGTTGGTATTGCGCAAATCGCGACAGACTCACGGTGCACCGACACCTACCAAAAGAAAGAAATCTTCGGCCCCGGCAACCTTGCGGTCGCCCGGCTGACTTGCGACGGAAACTCAGCGGCCTCCTCATGAACAGACTCGAGTGGATGACCAGCAACTCACGGCTTACCGAGATTGCTCCGATCTTTGATCGACGGCTGGAGCTGAAATTTGCAGCACCCCGTGTGGGTATCCCCGAACTTGAAGAAGCGCTGTCGACATCGTTCACTCGAGAATTTCCCACGAGAAGCGTGCACAGTATCTACTTCGACACACCGGGACTTCTGTTGTTTGAAGAAGCGGAAGAAGGCATCAACCCGCGCATGAAATACCGCGTCCGTTGGTACGACGACGCTAAGGATTCGTTAGCGATCGAGATCAAACAATCGGAATCACTTTCACGACTGAAGTCGGTGCATCATCTTCCCGTCGGCTCTGAAATGCCGACCCACCTGCACACGCGGCGTGGGTTACTCGCCCCCGTCGCGCTGGTGAGTTACCGACGCGAATACTTCTCGAGTGAACGGGGTCGATTAACCATCGACAACAACGTGACGACGACCGTCTTGCGCAACGGACGAACCCAGCACCATCGAATGTCGGTCGCCGAGTTCAAGACACCGTTTCACGCGGCAAGCGTCAACGCCGACTACGCACGAATCTTCACGACGGATCGATTTTCGAAATACTCCCTAGCGCTCTACACCGATTGAGTAGTGAGCGTTCGCAGGTGGCGGACTGATTGCTGCGGCAATTCAACGCAACCGTGTTGAGCGCATCGCAACACGAAACTCCGTGGGCGAGGGGGGACTTGAACCCCCACGTCCTTGCGAACACTGGCACCTGAAGCCAGCGCGTCTGCCATTCCGCCACTCGCCCGAGTAGACACCGAGAATCTATCGGCGGTCATCGCGTCGCCGCACCGCCGCCGAACCGTCGATAGGTTGATCGGGTGGGAGTGCTGCGGGTGCAACATTGGGCCGACATGAGTGAGTCAGCGCGGCAGGCGGTGCTTGATCGCGGTCTCAACGAGATCTTTGACCCACAATTGCGTGCAGCAATTAGTGACCTCATTGATGATGTTCGCTTGCGGGGCGACGAGGCAATCTGCGACGCGTTACAAGCATTTGACGGCATCGATCTCGCCCCGGACCAACTGCGGGTCAGCGACGACGAATACGAGTCAGCGTCGATCGACGCTGCGCTCGCCGACGCGATCGATGACGCAATCAGTCACCTGCGAATCTTCAATGAATCACAGATGGCGAACAGCGCAGGGTGGACAACCGAGTCTGAACCAGGGCTTATCGTCGGCGAAAAGATCACTCCGATCACCTCTTGTGGGCTTTTCACGCCATCTGGCAAAGCGTCGTACCCGAGCGTCACCTATCAACTCGCAGTCCCCGCCATCGTTGCCGGCGTTCCCGAAATCACCGTCGTTGTCCCGCCCGTGCCGGGCGGCTCAGGCGAGATTGATCCAGCGGTCATTCATATCTGCAGAACACTCGGCATTCGCAACATCTTCCGAGTCAACGGGCCTGCCGGCATCGCCGCCCTCGGATTTGGGACCGAACGAATCGATCGTGTCCGAAAGATCGTCGGACCTGGCTCACCGGCAGTGACGATCGCTCAGGTCGAAATGCAACGTCATGGGGTGTCAACGATGATGCTGCTCGGGCCAACTGAATCTCTTGTCATCGCCGATGACTCAGCCGATCCGCACCGGCTCGCTGCGGATCTCCTTATCGAGGCAGAGCACGGCACCGACTCATCCGTGGTGTTACTCACGAACTCAACCGAGTTGGCGGCATCAACGGAACTTGCGCTCGGTGAACAGATTGCCGCGCTTCCTCCCGCACGTTCCGATGCGGCGCGCGCTGCGCTTGGACCAAACGGCGGGTGCATCATCGTCGCCTCCCTCGACGAGGCTTGCGAAATTGCCAACGACTACGCGCCAGAACATCTCCAAGTGGCGGTTGACGAACAGCGCTCCGACGATGTCGTTAGCCGACTGCAGCACGCCGGAGAAATTCTTGTCGGTCAGCACACGCCATTTAGCGCAGCCAATTTTGTCATCGGTTGCCCAGCGTCGCTTCCGACCTCAGGCTTTGCGCACGTGTCGTCAGGCATCACCGCCCAAGCATTTTTGAAACGAACTGCAATCGCCCGCGCCGATGAACGCGCGTTGCGGCGAATGTCATCATCGATCATCGCGCTCGCCGACCACGAAGGTTTTCCTGCACACGCCGCAGCGATTCGACGCCGCACCGCTGACTGATCCACATGAAAACTCCGCCTTACGAACCGTGGACTGAGGTGAGTGGAGTCTTTCGTTGGCGTCTCGGCATCCGACCTCTCGATCTTGATCGGTGGATCGAGATCGATGAAGAGTTTGACGCCGAGGTCGCGGAGAAGCAGCACGTGATGGCGTCGAACCCTCACACCGCTTTCTGCGCCCTCGACAACACCGAGGCTGAAGGTGCTGAAGTGGCTGAGGCGCTTCGAGACCATCTCATTCATCATTTTCCAGATCGATTCGCAGACCTCAGCTTCGACGATTCGCTGCATCCGCTTGATGCAGCGGGTCGTGTCATCCAAGAAGATCTCGTCGTCATGGTTGAACGCGAAGGTCAACTCGTGTTTGGTGCCGGAAGTGTGTGCTTTCCAAACCGCTGGGACCTTCGGTCCAAACTTGGTCAGACGATGGCCGAGGTTCACGAGCCGGTGTCATTGCTCAACGACCAGTTGGGTCCGGTCGTTGACAATGTTCTTGCCCGCCTCACACCTGATCGACCAGTGTGGCGACTGGGCTGGGGCGTTATCGATACCGATGACCTCTACCAGCCACTAGACGGCACCGCCTCCCCTCGACCCGTTGATGCCCCTCCGGCTGCGCACTATCTGCGGGTTGAGCGTGAAACGCTGCGGCGCTTTCCGAGGACGAACTGTGTGCTGTTCACCATTCGCACACACCAACTTCCACTCACCGATCTCGTTGCGTTAAAGCCGGAATCGGCCCGAGCACTCGCCGCAGCAATCGAGTCGATGCCCGATCCGATCGCTGATTACAAGCAGTTGCGAATCACAGGAACGAACATCGCGAACTGGCTCCGGTCGGCGTAAGCGCCGCTGTCTAGTCTTCGACTATGACGAATTCCGATGCGCCGAACCCCGACGCGCTGATCCGCCGCCTGGTCACGTACGACAGCGTGTTCAAGATGCTCGGAATGGAAGTGGTCGAGATAACCGATGAACGCGCCGTCATCAGCATGACCGTCACCGACGCGATGACCAATGGGGCAAAGGTGTGTCAGGGCGGCATCATCTTTACGCTCGCCGATACTGCGATGGCGATGTCAGCAAGCACACATGACGAAATGGCACTTGCGACGACAGCGACAATCGAGTGGATGAAGTCAGCGGTCGCCGGGGACGTCATCACCGCCGTCGGCACGACTCGATGGAAGGGCAACCGGCCGAGTCTTCACGATGCTGTCGTCACGAATCAGGACGGCGTCGTGATCGCACAGTTCTACGGACGGATGCAACGCGTCGGAGGAACGATCAGCGGCTTTCTTGATGAACTCGACGAGCCCACCAACGTGTCGCGCCCGTAACGAACTCTGAGGCAGGCGTGCGAGATGCCTGCCAGAATATGAGGCATGGCTGACTACAAGGCACCGATCGCCGACATCATGTACGCGCTCCGATACGCAGCAGGTATCGACCACGTACTGAGCAACGAGATGTTCTCACACGTCGACACCGACACCGTTGAAGGGGTGCTCGAAGAAGTCGGCCGCTTTATGAGCGAGGTCGTTGCGCCGACAAATGTCGACGGCGACACGATCAAAGCACAATGGCATTCAGATCATTCGGTGACCACACCAGACTCGTTCAAACCTGCATATCGCCAATATGTCGAGTCAGGGTTTGGTGCAATGCCGTTCGACCCTGAATACGGCGGCGCACACTTCCCATGGGTGACGGCGCTGGCCGTGCAGGAAATGTTGAACAGCGCAAACATGGCGATGGCGCTGTGCCCTTTGCTCACTCAGGGTGCGATCGACGCACTCGAAGCTCACGGATCGCAAGAGCAGAAGGACACCTACCTTCCAAAAATGCTGACCGGTGAGTGGGCCGGCACGATGAACCTCTCTGAACCGCAGGCGGGCAGCGACGTGGGCGCCGTGCGAACAAAAGCTGAACCGGTAGGCGATGGATCGTGGCGAATCACCGGAACAAAAATTTGGATCACCTTCGGTGAACATGACATGACCGAACAGATCGTGCACCTCGTGCTGGCCCGCACCCCCGGCGCTCCCCCAGGTACCAAAGGCATCTCGATGTTTCTCGTACCCAAGTTTCTGCTCAACGCAGATGGCTCGCTCGGCGCACGCAATGACGTCACATGTGTCTCGATCGAACACAAACTCGGCATTCATGGCTCGCCAACCTGCGTGCTCTCGTACGGTGAAGGCACCGGCGCAATTGGTTGGCTGGTGGGCGAAGAAAACGAGGGCATGCGAAACATGTTCACGATGATGAACAACGCTCGTCTCTCGGTCGGCCTCCAAGGTCTTGCGATCACTGAGCGGGCGTATCAAGACGCAGTGCTCTACGCGAACGAGCGTCGTCAGGGGCGTGCAATCGGAGCACCCGCTGGCGAGCAGAGTCCGATCATCGAACATCCCGATGTCCGCCGACTGCTCATGACCCAACGCGCCTGGATTGACGCAATGCGCGCCCTTACTTACACGAATGGCGCGTTTCTCGACATGGCGAAGGCAGCGACTGATCCCGATGCCGCCCGTTCATGGCGCGAGAAGGCTGATCTCTACATTCCGATGTCGAAGTCACTGTGTACCGACGTTGCGCAAGAGTGCACGTCGGCGGCCGTTCAGGTGTTCGGTGGAATGGGATATGTCGAGGAGACCGGGGTTGCTCGCCATTATCGCGATGCTCGAATTCTTCCCATCTATGAGGGAACGAATGGCATCCAGGCGGCAGATCTCGCCGGTCGAAAGCTTGGCATGAGGGCCGGCGGCGTCATTTTCGACGAGCTCGATCGATTTGGTTCGATCGCCGAGAAACTCGCTGGCGAGCAAGGCATGGAAGTCGCGGCCAGCAATCTGCAGCGGGCAATCGAAACCTGCCGCACGGCGACTACCCATCTCGTTGGTGTCGCTGCTGAGGATCCATCTCGACTGCTCGCTGCGTCGACGCCATACCTCAAACTGCTCGGAACGACCGTTTGCGCGTCATTAGTTGCGGGGGCCAGCCTTCATGCCGGAACCGATACTCGCCATACGGCCGGGAAGCGCGCATCCGCACGGTTCTTCTGCGAACAAATTTTGCCAGCAGCCGAAGGCTGGTCGGGTGCGGTGCATGCGAGTGACGAGGATTTGTTTGCAATCGCCGCCGACGAGTTCTGAGCCGGATCCGGAGTTTGGCAGCGGAGATACGATCCTTCTATAAGTATTTCATAAATCTTTAGTCAAATCGACTCAGGATTTGTAGGAAGCCCTTCATTTGTCGATAGGTTCTCCACATGGCACTCGATCCCAAAAAGTGGACGACAAAGACCCAAGAGGCCGTTGCAGCCGCGGTCGATAGTGCTCGCCAGCGCGAAAACCCCCAGATCACACCAGATCACCTGCTCGCCGCCCTAGCAGAGCAAGAAGGCACCGTCGCCATCGCCCTGCTGTCAAAACTCGGGCAACCGCCGCAGATGGTTCGAAATCGGGCAATCGCCATCATTGACAAGCTCCCACGGGCTCACGGTGGCGACGAACCGCGCATGGATCGAGACCTCAACGCCATGTTTGGCGATGCCGATGGTCACCGCAGAGACCTCCACGACGAGTACCTCTCCGTGGAACACCTCTTGCTCGCGCTGCACGAACGACTCGGGGTTGAGGTCGAGGAGATGCTCCACGCACTACGCGAGGTGCGTGGCAACCATCGCATCACGGACCCCGACCCAGAAGCAAAGTTCGCAGCTCTCGAAAAGTACGGGCAAGATCTCACGGCACGTGCTGCAGCCGGAAAGATCGACCCTGTCATCGGACGCGACGATGAAATTCGGCGGGTCATTCAGGTGCTCAGTCGCCGAACAAAGAACAATCCGGTGCTCATCGGCGAGCCAGGTGTCGGCAAGACCGCCATCGTTGAGGGACTCGCACGCCGGATCGCTGATGGCGACGTCCCTGAAGGGCTCAAGGGCAAACGGCTCATCGCTCTCGATGTGGCGTCGATGCTCGCAGGCGCAAAATACCGAGGCGAGTTTGAGGAGCGACTCAAGGCCGTGTTGAAAGAAATCGCGGACTCCGACGGCGAGGTCATCACCTTCATCGATGAACTTCACACCATCGTTGGTGCCGGGGCGTCAGAGGGAGCGATGGATGCCGGCAACATGATCAAGCCGATGCTCGCTCGCGGCGAACTTCACTTGGTTGGCGCAACCACACTCGATGAATACCGAAAATACGTGGAAAAGGACCCAGCCCTCGAACGTCGGTTCCAACAGGTGTACGTCGGTGAGCCAACGGTCGAGGACACCATCGGCATTCTGCGCGGACTGAAAGAACGCTACGAAGTACACCACGGAGTACGCATACAAGATTCGGCTCTCGTGTCCGCCGCCGTGCTGTCGAATCGGTACCTCACCAACCGCTTCCTTCCCGATAAAGCAATCGACCTTGTCGACGAGGCTGCATCGAAACTGCGCATCGAAATCGACTCAATGCCGACAGAAATCGACATTGTTGAGCGACGCATTCTCCAACTTGAGATCGAGCAGGTTGCATTAGAGAAAGAAAGTGACGCAGCAAGCCGTGAACGACTCGACACCTTGCATGACGAACTTGCGGGTCTCAATCTTGAACGCGCCGAGATGAAACAACGGTGGGAGTCAGAAAAGGCTGCCATCGAAGCGATTCGACATCTCAAAGAAGAACTTGAGCAACTGCGTAGCCAAGTCGAACGGGAAACTGACCTCAACCTTGCCGCAGAAATTCGTTATGGGCGAATACCCGAGTTGGAACGTCGCGTCAATGACGCAACTGCGCACCTTGACGAACTGCAGTCGCAACAACGAATGCTGAAAGAAGAGGTCGACGCCGAGGACATCGCAGAGGTTGTCGCCAAGTGGACCGGCGTGCCAATTACCAAGTTGCTCGAGAGCGAGATGGCAAAACTCGTTCATCTCGAAGACTCGTTGCACGAACGCGTGATCGGACAAGACGACGCTGTCACGGCCGTCGCTAACGCAGTCCGGCGTAGTCGCGCTGGACTTTCTGACCCACACCGACCCGTCGGTTCGTTCATGTTCCTCGGGCCAACCGGTGTCGGAAAGACTGAACTCGCTCGAGCGCTTGCAGAGTTCCTCTTCGATGACGAACGGGCGATGGTGCGGATCGACATGGGCGAATACATGGAGAAGCACACCGTCAGTCGACTCATCGGCGCACCCCCCGGATACGTCGGATACGACGAGGGCGGACAACTCACCGAGGCAGTTCGGCGCCGACCCTACGCAGTCATTCTCCTCGACGAAATCGAGAAGGCGCACCCCGACGTGTACAACGTCTTACTCCAAGTGCTCGACGACGGTCGCCTCACCGATGGTCAAGGAAGAACGGTCGACTTTACGAACGTCGTCCTCATCATGACCTCAAACCTGCCGGGTGACCCGAGCTCATACTTCAAGCCGGAGTTCATCAACCGAATCGATGACATCGTTCGTTTCAATGCGCTCGAGAGAGGCGATATTCGACGCATCGTCGATATTCAACTCGCCCACCTCGCAGCACGTGTGTTTTCGAATAAGCGCATCACGCTTCATGTCGACAACGCGGTGCTCGATCACCTCGCTGCGGTCGGTTACGACCCTGACTTCGGTGCACGACCGTTGAAGCGCCTCATTCAGCGTGAAATTGGCGACCGGCTCGCAGTCATGATTCTTGACGGCAACGTCAATGACGGCGGTTCAGTCACAATCGGTGTGCGCACCGATGACGGCGACACTCGCCTCACGATGACAGCGTCGGAATAAGCCGTTCTTTCAGTTCACGTTTCACGAACTTGCCATTTGCGTTTCGTGGCAACGGTTCATCAAGGAACCACAAGTAACGCGGCACTTTGTGCTTCGCAATGGATGCGGCAAGGAACTCTTGGAGCGCTGCGGCGTCGAGGGTTTCCCCAGCTCGAAGATGAATCGCGACGCCAACCTCCTCGCCGAGGCGGTCGTCGGGTACTCCGAAGACTGCTGCCTCCGCAACGGCCGGGTGGTTGTAGATCGCGGATTCAACTTCTGCGGAGTACACGTTCTCACCGCCGCGCAACACCATGTCCTTCGCGCGATCAACAATGTGAATAAAGCCGTCCTCGTCAATGACTGCGATGTCACCGGTGCGGAACCAGCCGTTGACAATCGCGTCCGCTGTCGCTTCCTGACGATTGAGATAGCCCTTCACAACGATCGGACCACGCACGCAGAGTTCACCGCGTGCTTCCGGGCCTGGTGTCACGTCGTTGCCCTCGTCGTCGATGAGCTTCACATCGCATACCGGCACCGCCCGTCCGCACGAGGTGGGTTTCTCGACGAAGAACTTCGACGCGTTTGCCGTAACGATGCCATGTGTTTCGGTCAGGCCGTAGCCCGTTGAAGGTGCGCCCCTGGAAAGGCTCTTGTCAATTTTCTCGACGAGGTCTGGTTGTAGGGCGGCACCGCCGCCTCCCATTCCTTGGATCGAACTCGTGTCGCGTCGCTCCCAATCAGGATGCGAAATGAGTTCGCGACTCATCGTTGGTACACCAGAGAAGTTCGTCACACGTTCGCGTTCGATGAGTTCGAGTGCTCGGCCTGGATCCCATTTGTACGTGAGCACGATTCGTCCGCCAACAAGCGTGCATGGCTGCAACAAACAATTGTTTGCCGTGACATGAAAGAGCGGTGTTGGTGCCATGTACACCGGCTGTGCCGGTGCGGCATCGTCGGCCGCGGTTTGTTTGGCGACGAGGTCACCAGCCGCCACCGCCTTTCCTTCAGCGGTTGCTGCGGTCAAACTCATGAAGACGAGGTTCATCACGTTGTGCACTGAACCGCGGTGGGTCAACTGGGCGCCCTTTGGAAATCCCGTTGTTCCAGAGGTGTAGAAAATGCACGCGTCATCGTCTGGGTCGATGTCGGCGGCTGGCAAGGACTCCGGAGCGTTCCCGGCGTTCACGACGTCGCTCCAACGAGAGCAGTCATCGACGAGTTGACGATCGGTACGAACGGCGATGAGATGCATCGGACCCGCGCTGCGAAGCCCTTCGAGAACCGGCAGCACGCGTTCCACGCGTTCGTCGTCGGCAACGATGACCTTCGGGCGAGAGTCGGACAGCCCGTACTCCATTTCTTCAGTTGTCCACCAGGCATTCATGCCGACAACAGCCGCACCGATCGAGACCGTGGCCCAATACGTGATAATCCACTCGGGGTAGTTACGCATCGCGATCGCGACACGATCGCCTAAGCCCACACCATGTGTGTCGCGCAAGAGATGTGCAAGTGCTCGTACCTGTGCGGCGACCTCTCCGTAGGTGTAACGCTCATCCTCGTAGACGATGTAATCGCGATCGGCGTATCCGGCGGTGAGTTCCCAGAAGGCTCGCATTGTCGGCGGGGCATTCTTAAACACACGCATGGGAATTCCGCGAACAGTGATGTCGGTCATCTCGAACTGTCCGCCGGCCGCGGCCATTTCATTCCAGGTTGACAAATAATGCTGCATGAGCGTGGAGGACATCCCTCCATCATGGCTGGTCGATTGAGCCCCTGCAGTATTGGCGATGATTACTGCGCGAGGTGCACGCGAACGAGATCTCGTAAACGATCGATGCCATCGCCCTTGGCGGCCGACACCCAGACAATGTCGCCAGTTTCAAGCATGCAACCCTCCGCAAGATCGCGCTTTCGACGCTGGCGCTTTGACGATTTCACCTTGTCCGATTTCGTTGCAACAACGGTGTGCGGCACGTCGTTATAACGCAGCCACTCAAGCATTTGAACATCGAGGGGGGTCGGGCCAATCTCGCCATCGACGAGCACAAACACCATCACCAGGGTTTCGCGGTCAAGCAAATACCCCTCGATCATCTCAGGCCAGTCCTTGCGAACTCTGCCAGGCACCTTCGCGTATCCATATCCAGGAAGATCGACAACCGCACCACCATCGCTGTGCGAAAACACATTGATGAGCTGGGTTCGTCCCGGTGTGTTTGACACTCGAGCGAGTTGCCGCTGCCGCGCAAGCGCATTAATCAGAGAGCTCTTCCCAACGTTCGAGCGACCAACGAAGGAAACCTCGGGGCCAAGTTCAGGCAGGTCACGCGTGCGAGTTGCAGATTGCACGAACGTAAGTCGAAGCGGGTCAGATGCCATCGTCTCTCATTTCGCAATAAGCGTCGCGAGCGACCAGACCGACGCAATGAGTCCAAGCGCTGCGTAGGTGAGACTTCGAACAAGTGGAGGTCGCGGCATCGGGCCTTCAACAGCCGCCTCGACCGAACCTGCCGGCGGGGTCGGAGGGCGAACGAGCGCGAGCACATTGCCGACAAACAGCGCTCCGCCGAGCGCGAGCAACAGCCACGCGATGAGATCCTCTCCGAGGAACATCACACCAGTCTGCCGTGCGACACTGGAGAAATGGGTTACATGGGCGTGATCGACCTCTTCGCACGGTCATCAGCAACAGTTGTATTCGATGACGGCGTTGAACGATCGACGCATGACCTCATCGATGGTGCACGTCAGGTGCTTGCGCAGCTTCGAAACCAAGGCATCCAGCAAGGTGATCGCGTCGCACTCCATCGTGCAAACGATCGCACGGCGGTCGAGTTACTTCTTGCGGCATCGCTCGGGTCATTCGTCGCCGTCGCAGTCAATACTCGCTATTCGACGCGCGAGGTCGACGATCTCGTCACTCGATCCGGCGCACGCCACCCCGAACTCGACACCACTACCGAACGACGTGCAGATGACGATGTCTCCCACGACCGACGTGATGATCCGTTTGTCATTTTCACGACGTCAGGTACGACGTCAAAACCAAAGATGGTGCTCCACCGGCAACGCTCGATCGTCGACCACGCAGAGGACGTCGTCCGTCAATTTGGATACCGCTCTGACGACACGATCGTCGTGGCATTACCACTCTGCGGCACGTTCGGTCTCGCCTCGCTGATCGCGGCCGTTGCGGCCGATGCTCGGGTGATCGTGCACAACTTCACCGTTGATGGAACGACATCGCTCAGCCATCGTGAGCACATCACTGCGATGAACGGAAGCGATGACATGTTCCACCGGCTGCTCGGGGCGCAGGCGGACCTCTCGCACATTCGAATCGGTGGATTCGCTCAATTCAATGCATCGCTCACCGACATCTGTCAGCGTGTTGACGCAGTCGGCGGAAAAATTACCGGTCTGTATGGCATGAGTGAGGTACAAGCATTGTTTTCACTTCGCGACCCTTCCGCCGAACCCTCGAACCGCGCCCGCGCCGGAGGAACGCTCGTATCTTCGGCGGCTGGCGCATGTGTCGTCGACGGCGAATTGTGGCTACGCGGTCCGAGTCTGTTCGATGGCTACCTGCATGAGGGCGGGGACTCGATCGACCCGGAACTCACCGGACGCCATTTCGTAACCGACGACAACGGTGTTGCGTGGTTTCGCACCGGCGATCTCGCCGAAATGGATGACAGCGACACGTTTCATTACATTTCGCGGCTCGGTGATGTCCTGCGCCTCGGCGGATTTCTCGTCGCGCCTGCCGAGATCACCGAAGTGTTGTGTTCTGCACCGAATGTTTCCGACGCACAGGTCGTGTCAGTCGAACTTCCGACTGGGTCTCGTCCGGTCGCCTTTGTCATCACCGAGAACGGCACCGTGGCCGACGAAGAAGCGGTCATCCAGCATTGCAGCGAACGCCTCGCTAAGTTCAAAGTTCCAATTCGCGTCGTGACCATCAACGAATTTCCAATTACTGATGGCCCAAACGGCGTCAAAATTCGTTTGACCGAGTTGCGCGATCGCGCAAAAACCATCGTTGCCCCGACCGCGTAACCCTCTAGCGCAATACGAGACCGGGAAGCTCTCCGGTCGCCCGCCAATCATCAAGCAATTTGAAGAATCGGATGGGGCCCCCGCCATAGAGTCCGGACGCAAAGCCGGTGCCGTCGGTGACATGACCCTCGTTGTTGTAGTACCCAGGTGTGCATTCTTCGTAGAACTTGCGCGCCATGACAGCACTCTGAGCAATAACCTCCTGCCATTCATCTTCGGCCTGCTGGGAAGCTTCAACGACCGAAAATCCGCGTTCGCGCGTCGTCTGCAGCACATGCGCAAGGTGTGAGGCCTGCTCGGCAAGCGCGTGGGGAATGTTCACTGTTGTCGCCGTCTGAAGAAACCCGATGAACGCCATATTCGGAAACCCGTGAGAATGCATTCCGTGAAAGGTTCGCGCACCCATCGACCACTTGTCGCCAAGGCGGATGCCGTCTCGTCCCGTGACGTCAAATCCGGCGCGCCGTGTGTATGCGGTGCCAACTTCAAACCCGGTTGAGAAGATCAAACAATCGAGCTCATATTCGCGACCGTCGACGACGACGCCTTTCGGCGTGATTCGCTCGACCCCGCGCCCGTCGGTGTCGACGAGCGTCACGGTCGGTCGATTGAAAGCTGGCAAGTATGAATCGTGAAAGCACGGTCGCTTGCAGAACTGTCGGTACCACGGTTTAAGGAGATCGGCGGTGTGGTCGTCGTCGACGGTTTGATCGACGCGCGACCGCACGCCGTTCATCTTTCGATAGTCGAGCACCTCCATAAGGTCCTCTTTCTCGTCTGGGAGCAGCCGACGACCGAGTTGTTCGGAGGCATGTCGTGCAGCGATACCAGTGAGGCCTCGGAAAATCTCGGTCCAGCCATCGCCGACGAGGTCCTCGGGTTCGTCGTAGCCCGACACGAGCGCAGTGAAGTTGTCCATATACCGCTTTTGCCAACCTGGCTCAAGCGATCCGAACCAATCGGTGTCGGTCGGAGCGTTATCGCGTACATCGACCGATGAGGGTGTGCGCTGGAAGACGACAAGTTCCTTCGACCATTCAGCGAGATGAGGGATGCATTGCACGGCGGTTGCACCTGTGCCGATGATTCCGACGCGTTTGTCGGCCAGACCGGTCAACCCACCGTAGGTATCGCCGCCGGTGTAGTCGTAATCCCATCGGCTCGTATGAAACGTATGTCCTTCAAAGTCATTGATGCCAGCGATACCAGGCAGCTTCGGACGGTTCAGCGGGCCAGTCGCAAGCACAACGAACTGCGCTCGCATTTCATCGCCGCGGTCGGTGTAAATCGTCCATCGTTGCAACTGTTCGGACCACGACATCGAGGTCACCGAGGTCTGAAAGCATGCGTCGTCGTAAAGTCGGTAGTGCTCAGCAATACGGCGCGAGTGCCCCATGATTTCTGGTGCAAATGAGTACTTATGCTCGGGCATGTACGCAAGTTCTTCGAGCAGCGGTAGGTAGACATACGACTGCACATCGCAGGCCGCTCCGGGGTAACGATTCCAGTACCAAGTGCCGCCGACATCTCCGGCAGCATCGATAAGACGAATCCTGTTAAAGCCAGCATCACGTAGACGTGCGCCAGCGAGCAGTCCACCGAATCCGGCACCAACAATGACAACTTCAACCTCATCACTCAGCGGCGCACGTGTGAAGGTGCGGTCAGCCCACGGGTCCTCACCGAAATGCGCGAAACGGTCGCTGATCTCGACGTACTGATCGTTGCCGTCGGGTCGCACGCGCTTATCGCGTTCTGCGAGGTAGCGCTCTTTTAACGCGGCCGGGTCAAAGTCAATCTCGCCGAGGAGATCCCGTGCGGTCATTTCCATGAACGCACCGTACTTGTTGCCGTCAATAGGCGATCGACCCAAGAAGCACTCGACACCGTTCGCTCGACTTTGCGACAGGACGACTTAGCGCGAGGTCGACTTCGAGAACTTACGTGTCGCAAGCGACGAAAAGACGGTGATGAGCCCAATCGACCAAGCGAGTGACCACCAGGCGTTGTTCCCGACTGGCAACCCGTTGTACAAGGCACGAGCGGCATTCGTCACGACAGTGAACGGGTTCGCGTTCGCAACCGCCTCGAGCCAACTCGGCATCGTGGACGGGTCGACAAACGCCGACGACACGAAGGTCAGTGGGAACATCCAAATGAAGCCTGCTGAGTTCGCCGCTTCGACCGATGAGACCCCGAGACCAATCACTGCCTGCACCCAACTCAACGCGTACGAAAAGAGCACCAAGAGAGCTGTCGCAATCACACCATCAAGGATTGATCCCTTGAACCGGAATCCAAGGAGCAAGGCAACGGTCAACATGACCGCAAAGGTGAACAAGTTGCGAACGAGGTCGCTCACCGTGCGACCGATAATCACCGCAGATCGACTCATCGGTAGCGAACGCAAGCGATCAACGAGACCTTTCGACAGGTCTTCGGCGAGACCAATCGAGGTAAACGCTGAACCAAAGACGAGCGACTGACTAAAAATTCCCGGCATCAAAAACTGGTTGTAGTCAGCGAATCCTGGAATTGAGATCGAACCGCCAAACACGTACGCGAACAGCGCGAGAAACATGATCGGCTGAATGGTTGCGAAAATGAGCAGTTCGATATTTCGGGGAATGATCCGAAGGTGGCGCTCTGCCTCAACCCACGAATCGTGAATCGTTAACCGTAAACGGGCAATCATGACGCCACTTCCTCTTCAACAGTTGCGGCATGACCGGTCAGCGCAAGGAACACATCGTCGAGTGACGGGCGACGAACAACAACATCGAGCACATCGATACCGGCATCGTCGAGGGCACGAATCACACCGGGCACGACTCGGTCGCCAGCGATGATCGGCGCACTAAACGAGCGACTGTCGTCGCCTACGTCAACTCGCCCCGAGCACAGTGGCTCGAGCACTGCCAACGCCCGGTCGCGATTTTCGACCTTTGCAATCGCCACATTGAGTAGCGCCCCACCCGTGCGGGACTTCAATTCATCGGGCGAACCCTCAGCGATAACGTGCCCATGATCGATGACGACGATCCGTTCGGCAAGACGGTCGGCCTCCTCGAGATATTGCGTTGTCAACAACACCGTCGTTCCGTCCGCCGCGAGATCAGCAATGACGTCCCACATTGCGAGCCGGCTACGAGGATCGAGCCCCGTCGTTGGCTCGTCGAGAAACAGCACCGACGGCTGCGCAATGAGGCTCATTGCAATGTCGAGTCGACGACGCATCCCGCCGGAGAAGCCTTTGACGACACGATCGGCTGCCTCGACGAGATCGAAGCGGTCGAGTAGTGACGCTGCTCTTGCGCGTGACTCGGAAGTGCCGAGCCGAAAGAGACGACCGACATAAACGAGATTCTCACGAGCCGTGAGGCGTTCATCCACCGCTGCGTACTGTCCGGTCAACCCAATTCGACTGCGCACGGCGTTCGGATCGGCGACGACATCGATGCCGTCGATGTGCGCACTCCCGGCATCCGGACGAATGAGCGTGGTGAGGACTTTGACTGATGTCGTCTTTCCGGCGCCGTTTGGACCAAGCAGGCCGAACACCGCGCCACGGGGCACCGCGAGGCTCACTCCGTCAAGCGCAACAGTGTCACCGAAGCGCTTCGCGACGCCATCCATTTCGATGGCAAGGGGGGAATTCACGACAGGAGTATGCCCGTCTACTGCGGGCTACACACCACCACGTGCTGCGTTCTCAAACCTCGTGAACTGTCCGAGGAAGACAAGTTTCTTTGTGCCGATCGGCCCGGCGCGGTGCTTCGCAATGATGACTTCGGCGCTCGCCCGGTCGTTTGTTTCGGGGTGATACACCTCGTCCCGGTACAAGAACATGACGACGTCAGCGTCCTGTTCGAGCGAACCTGATTCACGGAGATCCGACAACATCGGTCGCTTGTCTGCACGTTCTTCTAGTCGACGGCTCAACTGGCTAAGAGCAATGATCGGCACTTCGAGTTCTCTCGCGAGAATCTTGAGGTTTCGGCTGATCTCCGACACTTCGAGTTGCCGGTTCTCGGCATATCCACCCGAGGTCATGAGTTGGAGATAGTCGATCACAATGAGGCCAAGCCCACCGTAGCGAGCCTTAATGCGTCGTGCCTTCGCTCGAATTTCCATGACGGTGACCCGTGGATTGTCATCGAGGAACATGGGCACCTCGAGTCGACCGATCGCCTTACCGATCTTCGTCCAGTCACTGTCTTGCAACTTTCCATTTCGAAGTTTGACCGAGTCAACCCGAGCCTCCGCCGAAAGAATTCGCTGTGAGAGTTCTTTGTGACCCATCTCGAGCGAGAAGAACAAGACCGGTGAACCTGACGTCATCGCAACATGCGAGGCAATGTTTAACCCAAACGCACTCTTGCCCATCGCTGGGCGAGCGCCGACGATATAGAGCGCACTTGGCTGCAGACCAGAAAGCAACTCGTCAAGATCGGTGAAGCCTGTTGGTGTACCGGTAACGATGTCGCCTCGATGGAAGGTGTCCTCGAGTTGCTGAAAAAGTTCAGGTAGAAGATCTTCGAGGTTTCGAGTGGTGTCCGCAACACGATCTTCAGCAATCGCGAACACCTTCGACTCAGCGACGTCGAGTGCTTTTGTGACGTCATCAGGTTCGCCGTATGCGAGCTCGGCGATATCGCCAGCAACAAAGATGAGCCGTCGAAGCAGCGAGGTGTCTTGCACGATTTTTGCGTAGTGGCCGACGCTTGACACAGCCGGCGTCATGTTCTGCAGTTCGTGGAGTGTCTCGGAACCTCCGATTTCATCGAGGAGTCCTGCGCGCCTCAATTCGTCAGCGACAGTGACGACATCAACCGGACCAGCGCTCGTGTAGAGCAATCGAATTGCTTCGTAGATGTGTCGGTGGGACGGACGATAAAAGTCGTCAGGCACGAGGCTCATTTCCGAGACTGTGCCGATTGCGTCTCGGGAGAGAAGAAGTGCTCCGAGCACCGACTCCTCGGCCTCGAGGTTGTGAGGTGGAACGCGACCGGCCGAGCCTTGACGCCGCCTGCCGTCGCCTTGATCCCGCCGACCTCGTGAGCCGCGCGATGGTTGCCCCGAAAACGCCCCCTCTGGGGCTAACTCGTCTGGCGGGAGTGGGGGGAACGGGGACGCGTCACTCATAAACCATTACTTTCCCATGATTTCCCTGTGGGTAGGAAGAGGGACAACTCTGTGGAAAACCTTGTGAATTGCCCTGTGAATAACATTGGGGACAACGATGTCGCAACGCCACACGCGAAACGGCCGACCCAGCAAGAGCCGGGTCGGCCATTCGAATACTCTGCGTCGACGCGCAACACGTCAGGATGCAACAACCTCAATGGTGATCGGGAACGACACCTCGGGGTGAAGCGTCGCAGTGACCACATGCTGGCCCGACGTCTTGATCTGCTCCGCGACGTCAATCTTTCGTCGATCGATGACGATTGATGTCTGCGCCTCAACCGCATCTGCGATGTCTGCCGCCGTGACCGAACCAAAGAGACGGCCTTCAGCGCCAACACGTGCAGCCACCTGAATGACCTTTGGCACGAGCGCCGACGCGACCGTTGACGCTGCATCTCGGTCGCTCGCATCACGAAGATCACGTGCTCGACGCATCTTTGCGGCCTGATCGACCGCTCCGTCAGTTGCGATGATCGCCTTACCTTTGGGAAGAAGAAAGTTGCGGGCGTAGCCATCGGCAACATCGACAATGTCGCCTCGTTTGCCAAGACCCTGCAAGTCGTTACGAAGAATGACCTTCATCTCAGTCCTCCTCGCCGTCATCTGCTGACTCAATGGTGACGCCGTCCATCTCCTCGATGTCGTCGGCATCGACGTCATCGTTCTCGAAGTCAGCACTTTCCATCACCTTTTCGTCACCTCGTGGGCGACCACCGTCTCGTGACGGGCGACCTCGAGATGCTGAGGCGACGCGCCGGGCATACGGCAACAGGCCCATCTCCCGAGCGATCTTGATGGCGTTCGCGACCTCGCGCTGCTGCTGGACGTCGTTTCCGTTCAGACGCTGGCCGCGGATTTTGCCTCGATCGCTAATGAACCGGGTGAGAAGGTCGACGTCTTTGTAGTCAACGTAATCAACCTTGTCGATGATGAGCGGGCTCGTCTTCTTCTTAAATTTACGTGGTGCGGCGTCACGTGTACGCGGGCCGCGGGCTGGGCTCTTCGCCATATTGTGTGGTCCTCCTGGACGAAATTTCGAACGTTAAGTGTTGGTCAGTGGCGTCAGAATGGTTCTTCGTCGCCATAAATGGGATCGGATGCGGCCTGTCCACCTGATCGCGCCGGCGCTCCTCCACCGAAGCCGCCGTCCGAGCGCTCGGTGCGCTCGACCTGCGCGGTTGCCCAGCGAAGACTCGGTCCGATTTCGTCGGCGACAACCTCAAAGACGGTGCGCTTCTCGCCGTTGTTCGTTTCGTAGTCGCGCTGTTCCATGCGACCAGTGACGATGCAGCGGTTTCCCTTCGTGAGCGTCGCGGCGGCATTTTCACCAAGGTCGCCCCAACACACAACGTTGAAGTACGACACTTGCTCTTGCCACTCGCCGTTCACTTGGTAACGACGATTCACGGCGAGCCCAAAACTTGCAACGCCACGACCGCCGGTCGTGTAGCGCAACTCTGGATCTCGAGTGAGGTTTCCGATGAGGGTGATGGTGTTTGTTGCCATCTGGCACTCCCTTCGTCAACTGCCCTCAGGCAGCCGCGCCTGCCATACCGCGGCGCTCGGCCTCGGCGTGTGGAAGGCGGATGAGTTTGTGGCGAACGATGTCGTCCGCGAGACGCAGGGTGCGCTCGAGTTCATCGAGCGAGCCCGATGGAGCAACACACTCGACGACGAGGTAGTACCCCGATTCCTTCTTGTGGATCGGGTAGGCGAATGCTCGCTTCCCCCACCAATCAGGCTTGCCGTGGATTGTTCCACCAGCAGATGCGATGCCTTCAGACACCGTCTTTACCCAGGATTGGGCCTTTGGGTCCTCGACGTCACCGTCGATGATCACCATGAGTTCATAGGCACGATTCATGTGCTATTTGACTCCCTTCGGACGTGGTCACCTTCGTGACCGTGGCCCCTCTGCCTTGGTCGAAACCAACAGCATTGGAGCAGGGTGGATATGGAGAGGTGGAGGCTAGCGGTATTCGTGTGAACTTATGCACGGGCCTCATGATGTCCGAGGGGTGTCACATCAATTGTGAGTCGCCGCCAAACAGGACCTGTTGGTGACCTTGAAGGTCGAGCCAGCAACAAACCCGAGTTCGCCAAGCGCACCGCTCGGCGTTTCTACGGCGATGAGGTACGACGATGGGGTCGGGTAACGCGTGCATGCCGACGAGTCAGCCGACGTACACACGGTCATGTCATACGAATCAAGAAATAGACCGGTGTCGCCATAGAAGACGATCGAAAGATCGAGGAGTGTGTCCTTCATCCAAAATTGGCCTGTCGTCGGTCCTTTCTGGACAAACGCCATCCCATCTGCGTTGCCGAATGTGTCTGCGCCCATCATGCCGATCATTCGCAGGTCGGTCGTGTCGGCGATCCATAGACAACGTTCGACAACGTCGCCACTCGGTGAAGTGAGGAGTCCAATTCTTCGATCAAACCCTGCTGGTGCTCGCTCGCCCTCCGGCAGATCAGCAATCGACGAGGTGGACGTCGCTGTCGTACACGCAGTTACGCAGCCGGCGGCGAGCAACGCAACAAATGCCCGACGAGGAGTCACACCGGGACAACACGAAGGAGGTGGTGCCATCGACACGTGCAGCACGCCTCAACGACATAGGCCCGCAATTCACGACCAAGTGCAGACAACTCCCGAAGTTCTTTTGCTGACGACACACACCTGCCATGCGAAGGAAGCCGGTGTCCAAACACGTAAGTCACAAGGCGAAGATTGTCCTCTTCGCAAATTGGACAGCGCGCCTCAGTCTGAGTGCCCACGTGCGACGCCGCACGTATGAGTTCCGGATGTGCATCGCACACCTCGTCTCTTCGCAATCTTCCGATACGGACCTGATTGATCAGCATTCGTCGGGCGAGTCGATGATCAACAATGCCACCCTGCCCAGCATCGCCGCGTATCGCTCCAACCGAAAAGGAGCCCGTCATCGACATGGGATGACACTAGCGGTCTTACGGACAAGGCCGCCAAGGTCAGTTGCGTTGGTCAGCCAATTCTGACTCGATGAGATTTGCTGGTCGAGGACGACCAAAGAGATACCCCTGGCCACGATCACACCTGAGATCTCGAAGCTTTTGCAATTGCAGTGGGGTCTCGACGCCTTCAGCAACGACGGTAAGTCCGAGTGCTCGACCAAGTTGAATGACCGCTTCAACAATGGTCGAATCTTCGTCTTCGATGCCGAGACCCTTCACAAAACTGCGATCAATCTTGATCGCCTCAACTGGAAAACGTTTGAGATAGGTCAGTGACGAGTATCCAGTTCCAAAGTCATCAACAGAGAGATGAATGCCGAGACCTCGCACCTCGCGAAGCGTCGAGTTCGCCGCACGGGCGTCAGCAAGCAACGCAGACTCAGTGATTTCGAACCACACCGAATCCGGATCGATGCCCGTTTCGTCAAGCACTTCGATCACCGTGGGCAAAAACGATGGGTCGACAAGCTGGCGGCTCCCAACGTTGACGGCGACCGAGCCATCAGCAAATGCATGACCCGCCGCTCGCCAACGTGCCATCTGTGAGAGCGAATTCCGCATCATTGATGCACCCAACGCAACGAGCAGCCCCGACTCTTCAGCAAAGGGCAAAAACTCCCCCGGGGCCAACAGTCCTCGATCCGGATGCAGCCATCGGGCAACGACTTCGAACCCGAGCACGCGACCTGAACCAAGATCGACGATCGGCTGAAAATACGGCACAATTTCGCCGCGGTCGACACCTCGGCGCAGCTCGCCCACCGTCCGAAGGGCTTGCATTCCCGACTCGTGACTACCAACCTGAAATGCTTCAACGCAGTCACGTCCACGGCTCTTTGCGCGATACATCGCTGCGTCTGCATCGCGCAACATTTCGTCGGGCGACATGCCCGCATCATGATTAGTTGACCAACCGATACTCACGGTGACAAAAAATTCGTGGTCCTCAACCGTCACCGGAGGGTGAACTGCCGTGCGAAGGCGCTCTGCAGCGGTTGCTGCATCAACCGGCCCGCCTCGACCATCAAGAACGACGACAAATTCATCGCCGCCAAAGCGTGCGAGAACATCACCCTCGCGAACCGCGCCCGCCAAACGTTGAGCAACCTGCCGCAAGAGATCATCACCGCGGGCGTGACCGAGCGAGTCGTTCACCACTTTGAAGTGATCGAGATCAATGAAGAGCAAGCCCACGAGACCAGGACGGGAACCCGTGAGCCGCTGTTCGAGTACCTGCATGAGGTACGAGCGATTCGCAAGTCCAGTGAGTTCATCATGACGAGCAGCGTGAGTGAGCAACTCCGCCGTTCGTCGCTGTTCAGTGACATCTTCGATGTGATGAATGGCGAGCAAAATTCCATCATCTTCTGAGACCGCGACTCGCGTTCGAGTCATGACATATGAGCCATCGCGCCGCCGATAGCGCTGATCGATGAGATACGAATCGACCACTCCGAGTTCGAGTTGGGCACGGTTTGTCTGTGCCGCGCGCACATCCTCCGGATGAGTGATCTCACGAAGCGTCCGCCCAACCATCTCATCGGGTGATCGCTGCAACATTGCGGCGAGGGCTCCGTTGGCATCGACGATGCGACCGTCATCGAGTCGCACGAGCACCATGCCGGTTGGTGCCGACTGAAAGGCCTGATGAAACCGACGGCGCGCCTGATCGAGCGCGCGGCGTTGGTCGGCAACTCGATCTCGGTCAATGAGTCGTAACAAAATAGGTCCGGTGTCGTCGGGGCGTTGCACCGTGACTTCGACCGGGAGCACCCGCCCATCAGCAGTCGTCACCGACGCATCGACAGAGGCGTGGGCACCGCCGTGAACCTCGTCCGCGCGACGATCGATCCACGGCCGAAGCACACCCTGGTCGGCGTCATGAAACCAACCGTCAATCGATGTGCCGACGACGTCGACAACATTCACACCGAAGAGATCTGCTGTCGACCGATTGACATCAAGAATTCGACCCTCGTGATCGACATGTACGAGAGCATCCTCGATGGCATCGAGTAGCGCCCGCGACGCCGGGGCGTCGCCCTGTCGAACCTTTCCATGATCGCGACGAACAATGAGCACGCCAACCGAAATGGCTGCGACCGCAATGAGGATCGGCATGAGCATGTCCGATGGCGTCATGGAACCCACGTATCGACGCTATCGACTCTCACACGACGAGTTCAGGACTCTTGCTCTCCCCGAAACCACTCGTCGAGACGTGCACGAGCCGCCTCTTCGCCGATGAGTCCCTCCTCGAGCCGAATTTCCATAAGAAATGCGAGTGCTCGACCGATTTCCGGTCCGGGACGCAGACCCAAATGCTCCATGACCTGAGAGCCATCGAGTTCAGGACGAAGCGCGGCGAGTTCTTCGGCTGCAGCAAGTTCAGCGATTCTCTCTTCGAGTTCATCCATGCGGCGCGACAACGTTCGAGCCTTCTTCTCGTTGCGTGTCGTGCAGTCACAGCGGGTCAACACGTTGAGCTCCGAAAGAAGGTCTCCGGCGTCGCGCACGTACCGACGAACCGCCGAGTCACTCCATCCGAGTCGATAGGTGTGAAAGCGCAGGTGCAACGCAACGAGTTCGGTAATTGATGAAACGTCGTCGCTGGAAAAGCGCAATTCCGTGAGCCGGCGTCGGGTCATCTTTGCGCCAACAACGTCGTGATGGTGAAACGTTGTGCCCTTGCCCTTCTGGAATCCGCGCGTGCGCGGCTTTCCAACGTCATGGAAGAGCGCTGCGAGTCGCACCGTTCGAAAATCAAAGTTTCGGTGATCCTCATCGAGTTCGTCATGTGGGCGAACGTTGTCCACCACTGCAAACGTGTGTGTCAATACGTCTTTGTGGCGATGAATTGGGTCGTGTTCGAGTCTCATCGCAGGGAGTTCGGGCAGAAACTGGTCAGCGAGTCCAGTTTCGACAAGGAACCACAATCCATTCGTTGGGTGTCGCGTGCAGATGAGTTTTTCAAACTCATCGCGAATGCGCTCGGCCGAAACGATCTCGAGCCGACCTGCCATCTGCTGCACTGCTGCTACAAGTTCAGGAACGGGAACGAGGTCGAGAGAGGTGATGAATCGTGCCGCTCGCAACATTCGCAGCGGGTCGTCACTAAAACTCTCCTCGGCGGATAGTGGAGTCCTCAGCACCCGTTGCACGAGATCGACTGCACCACTATGCGGATCGACGAGCGTCGGGCTGTCACTTGTGAGCTCAAGCGCCATGGCGTTAATCGTGAAGTCGCGACGAGCGAGGTCGGTTTCGACATCGTCAGCGAAGACGACATGCGGCTTACGTGAGTCATCGGTGTATGACTCCGCGCGAAACGTCGTAATTTCGAGGATTCGCTCACCAATACGCGCACCCACCGTGCCGAATCGTTCACCCTGATTCCACACGGCATCGGCAAGGTCGCGCACGCACTCGTGAATGTCTTCCGGGCGAGCCGAGGTCGTGAGGTCAATGTCGTCGGCAGTCCCAAAGGACCCATCGCCGATGAGAAGATCACGAACCGTTCCACCGACGACGTAGAGCCGGTGACCCGCGGCGGCGAACCGATTCGCGAGGGGTGCAAGTTCCTCGAGCACGGGTCCAAATCGAGCGGGTATCACGAGGGCGAGGTTACCGGTGACCGTCAGACATGAAGGGCACGGCGCGGCTACCGTCTTCGCCGGTGCTGACGAAACGAAAGAGTGGAGCACGTGTCGATCGACACGATGGCGCCTCGACGCGCGCGCATCTGTTGCTGCCAGACAGTATTCGTCTCACCAAATGGCCATATGACCAATCGATCGCACTGTTGTATGCCACTGACTACAACACCGATTTCAGCGAAACCGACGTGAACAAGGCGATTGACGTCGCACGATCGATGGGCTTTCGTCGAGTTCGGACGGGCGCTCTTCGATCGCGATCTGCCACAGTCGTTGCACATCTCGAGTTTCACGTCATCGATGAGCTTGAGTTACTCGGGGTTGATCCGCGTCGCGTCGCACCAACAGGCGCTCGACATCGAACCCGCCGCCTCGCTGCGCGCCACCTCACCGACGCAGCAACTGTCGACCTCGCAGCGTTTGGACCCCTGTGGAGTCATGACGAAGCCTCCCTTCTTCGAGCGCAATCAGCGACGATCGTCTCGCGTTCGCGTCGTGTCGCCGCCAACGGCGAGCGTGTCTGCGCATACGCAATCTCAGGACTCTCGAACGGTTCGGGGTACATCCAACGACTCGCAGTGTCGCCACCCCGTCAGCGTTGCGGCCACGCCCGCCTGCTCATCGTCGATGCCTTGCGATGGATGGCAAGGACGGGCGCCACACGAGCGCTCGTCAATACGTCGGTGACAAATGAGCCGGCCCTGGCGCTCTACACCTCTCTCGGATTTACACGACTCGGCGAGTATCTCGTTGTTGCAGAACGCGAGCTCGACACATGATGAGTCGTCGTTGGCGGCTCGTGATCTGTGGCGTTGTCGCCACCGCATCGGTCGTCGTGCTGCGAGCACCGGTTTCTCCTCCACCGGTGTACGCCGCATCACCAAACAACGGACTCACGCTTGTTGCCGCCGAGTTCTTCGTCGACACCTCAATTGACCTGAGTTATGTGCTCACGTCTGACGCCCCAGAAATCACCGAGCCGACGCCCGTCACAACCACGACGACAACCACGACGACAGTGCCGGACGATACCGATACATCAGTAACACCGACCCCAAGCGCAAATGGCGCAACGTCAACTACGTCGACACCAACAACGCTGCCACTACCGAGTCCACTCAACGATGATCTCGTTGTCCGCGTTGCCCTCCATCGGCCGCTTGGCGCGACAACGCCGCAGACAGCCCTCGGCGGTGAGGCCGGCGTCATCATCGACGTGGTCCTACGCCCCCTCGCAGAAGTTTCGCGGCGCGACCCTGATACGAATCGCGTCGAAATCGATCTCGCAACACCGCTCATGCGTCGCACAAGTCTTCGAGCGAGGCGAGATGATGTTCTTGAATGGGTCAACCCTGGACTTACGCCGGTGTCCGTGAGCGTCGTTCGATCTGGTGTCGAAATCGCGAGCCATGTGACCCTCGTCGATATTGGATTCAACGAACTCGACGTCGCACCGCTACATGTCAGTGTCCTCGCCGCCATCGGTCGTTCAACACCAGTTTCCATCGTCGGCGACTCAACGCTTTCAGGTGACGAAAGCCTTCGAATTCGAAATGAGCTCGGACAACTCACCTCACTCCTCGCCGAATCAGCAATACCAGCGACAATCGCGATTGACCCACAACTTGCCGCAGGTATCTCCGACGGCACGCTCACCGAGGGGCTCGCAGATCCAGATTTCGATCGTCTCGTCACATCAAACGGTGGTGAGCTAATTGCGTTGCCGAATCGAAGAATTGATCCATCCGCCGCTGCCGAGGCAGGACTTGAAACGCTCTTCAACGAGGAGCGCGCATCAGGCGCAGAACACCTCAACTCGATCGCTCCAAGTACAACCCCCACCGCATCGGTCTGGTTGCTCGACGACACGGTCGCCCAGTCGTCGTTATCTCCCGATGGTCTCACCCTGCTCACACGTGAAGGACTTTCGGCACTCATCACGTCTGAATCGACATACATGGGCTTTGACGGCGCCACCTCCAACGTCGACAGCACCCAACTTGGGATGTACGACGTCGACGGGACGATATTGCCGGTCGTCATCACCGGGCCCATCTCTCGGGTGAACGATGACAGCGAGGCTGCGCCAACCGAACGAGCCGTCGAGATGCTCTCAGCGATCACGCACCTGCGGCGACAGTCCCCTGCACTCACCCGCTGGTTCGTCATGAGTGACGAGTGGCTCGGGGTTCCTGATGCCGCCACTGTGCGTGCCTTCGAACGAATGATCGAACGCGACCCCACGACGGAGACGAACAGGATCTCTGATGTCACGCTCGTCGAGACATCGAATCGATCGATCGCAACGCCGATGCCGGCAGCAACAGAGTTGATCATTCGACAGCTCGCAATTGCCGAGCTTCATGCAGTCGTCGATGACACGGCATCGATGCTTCCCATCAACGATGCACGGGTTGGTGAATGGAGTGCCGCAATCGATGACCTCTACGACAGTCGCACCACCGCTGTGCACATCGCTGAGGTCACCGCCTGGATCAACGATGCGACATCGGCACCACGAGAGGTCATCTCACTTCCTGCAAGCGGCACCGTCAACCTCACCGGGCGCGACACACCACTGCCGTTACTTATCGAAAACGCTGGATCGATACCACTCAATGTGCTCGTGTCAATTGACGCGCCGCGACTTATCGTTCCTGAGGCACCGATACCTGTCACCCTTCGACCGGGCACAACAACCGTTCGCATTCCTGTCGAGCCACGTTCGAATGGCACATTCGATGTGACGGTCGAAGTTCTCTCCCCGAAAGGAACCGTCGTTGTCGAAGCGGTCTCGATACGAGCAAAGTCGATGACCTTGTCGGGCTTCGGTCGTCTTGTTGGTGTCGGACTCATACTCGTGTTGTTGAGTTGGTGGTATAGCCACATTCGTCAAACTCGAAAACCGAAGCCCGACGAAGAACGACCCGCCGCTCTCGGCTGACGACACACGCATTCGCCCGGCGAGTGAATGCCTCACTCCGACCAGTGAACGCAACTAGGTTTCGTTACGTCCATGACCTCATTTGACGACACCCGAGCCGCTTCCGGACGCGTCGATGACGCGCCGTTGCTTGTTGGCCGCTACCGACTTGAACGTCGCATTGGTCAGGGTGGAATGGCCGAAGTCTGGGTTGCAGTTGATGAACAACTGGACCGCAGAGTTGCGGTGAAATGGCTCAAACCGAATCTTGCAACCGATGCTGTCGTCGCCGAACGTTTCCGACGTGAAGCGATCGCCGTCGCCGGCTTGAATCACCCAAACATTGTTTCGGTGCACGATGTGTTCGAGCACGATGGTCGACAAGCTGTCGTCATGCAACTCGTTGAAGGCCGAAGCCTTCGACAGGTTCTCGATAGCCAGAAACGTCTCGGTCCAGAACTCACCATTCACGTCGGAGCGTCAGTTGCGGCGGCACTCGATGCTGCACATGGCGCCGGGTTTGTTCACCGCGATGTGAAACCGGGCAACATTCTCGTAACCGAAGACGGCCGGGTGCTGCTCACCGATTTCGGTATCGCAAAAGGTCTTGATGGGCTCGAAGCGGACCTCACCAGCGACAACGTGATGATGGGAACCGCAAAGTACCTGTCACCCGAGCAGGTTCGCGGCAACAAACTTGATGGTCGTGCCGACCTGTATTCCCTTGCGCTTGTCCTCTACGAATGTCTTGCAGGTCGTGTGCCGTTCCTTGGTCAATCCGATGCGGACACCGCCCTCGCTCGACTACAGCGCGACCCAACAGATCTCGCTCACCTTCGTCCAACGTTGCCGATCAGTCTCGTGAACCTCATTCACCGCACCCTCGCGCGAAACCCTGCTCACCGGCCTGCGACCGGCGCCGAACTTCGACGCGAACTCATGAACGTCGATACCACGCCCCCGCACATTGACGGAACGCCAATCGAACCGCCAACTCCGCGGGAACGTCCGGTACGGGCCGGCGAATCGGGTCGACTTGCTCGACCAGAAACGATCGCACCGTCACCGAGTCCTGAGCTTTTTGATAACCCCTCAGCCGCAATTCCTCGACGGTCAACTCGGCCATGGGTCGCCGTTGGACTTGCCGCGACCTTGATCGCAATCACCGTGCTCGGCATCATTCTTTCGACGCAACAAGACGATCCGGCAGGCTCGGTCCAACCACTTCCTGAGGTGACTGCCGCGCCAATCATCGACCGTAATGTCACCGACCCGATCATCCTCGATGACGTTGAAGACGTGCTCACAACGCCTGAGGAACCGATCGTCAGTGAAGGATCTGTGAGTGTGGCTGCGTGGGACCCCCGTGGCGACAACGGTTCCGAGAACGATGCTCAAGCACCGCTCGCTCTCGCTGATGGAAGTCGGGATACGGCGTGGTCGACCGAGTGTTACAGCGACAAATATCTCGGGGCGAAGGGCGGAGTTGGACTCGTCATCACACTTCCAGCCGCAAGCACTGGCCGACTAAATTTTGAGAGTCTCAATGGTCCGTTCGGACTTGAGGTGCTCGCCACTGATGGAGCCGAGCCACCTGCCGATCCAAGCGGTTGGACGAAACTTGGTAACACCACCTACAACAGCGAACCGGGCGCAGTCTCCGTACCGGTGACAACTGCGGCAACATACGTCGCCATTTGGATCACCGAACTCGGCCCTGACGACGCATGCTCCTCAGCGAATCCCTATCGCGGACGAATCGGTGAGTTGCAGTGGATTCCGAGCAGTTAAGCGAACAAGAACTTGTTGCAGCCGCACAGAGCGGCGACCGAGCAGCGCTCAGCGCGCTTCTTGAAGCCCAGTACAACCGGGTGTTTGCGGTGTGCGTTCGCATGATGGGCGACCGCCATACGGCGGAAGATCAGGCCCAAGAAACACTCATTCGCATCACGCGCTCGTTGAGCACCTTTGACGGCAGGGCATCGCTCTCAACCTGGTGCCACCGCGTCGCAACGACGACATGCCTCGATGAAATGCGAAGACGTCGACGTCGGCCAGCCACCTCACCGCTCGTGAATGACGAGGGCGTTTCAGTGGATCCAGAGCAGCCTCACTCCACCGAGGCATTCGCCGGAATCGAGTGGTCAGATGTTCGTTCCGATATCGCCGACGCGCTCAACGCAATTCCTCGCGAGTTTGCAGAGGCTGTCGTCCTCAGAGATGTGCTTGACCTCGAGTACAACGAAATCGCAGAACTCATGAGCGTCGCGTCCGGAACAGTGAAATCACGTATCGCCCGCGGGCGCGGGATGCTTGCCGAGCGTCTGCGTGGGAACCAAACGCCGGGCGATGAACGTCCAACCGGTGGAGAAAACCCATGACCGATCACACCGACGACCTCGGGCGTGCAGACGGCGACGAGCCACTGGACGACCTCACGCGTGTGCTCAAAGTCGCGTTTCTTGACGACGTGCAGGTTGCAGCATCGGCGCGACAACGCGCCATTCAGGCCGCTCTTGCCGAGCGTGACACTCTGACGCATCGCGATGTCGTTGACCTCAGTTCGGTTCGTACACGTCGATGGGCCCGATCAACGCTCTCCATCGCCGCCGGACTTCTGCTTGTCGTCGCAGGTGCAAGCCTGTTCGTCAATCGTCAAGGTTCATCATTCGACTCGGCGGCGACCGAGTCGATGGTTGCGGAGGACAGTGCAGAACTGCGCGTGAAAGGCGACCTCCCTGCAGCTGATGCTGCTGGTTCGTCACACGAGTCGCTTGACAGCGCTGCAGACGAGGAGGTTGTTTCGGCGCAAAGCGAGATGATGGTCGCCGATGCCGCCGCGCCGGCAATCGCTGAGATGTCTGACGTCGCTGAGATGGAGGAAGCCGCATCGGAGCCCACCGAGTTGCTCGATGTCACCTCGGACGATGACCTTGTCTCGGTAGCGAGGGAGACGCAATCGTCAATTCAACGAGGGGATGTATCTCCACCAGCCGTCGACTGTGTGTTGGTCGGTGGGCTTGTGCCAGTAGCGGTGGTGGGGTACTTCGGTCAAGAGGTTGCGGTGTACGTCGACGATGTCGCTTCGACCGTGGTCGCCGTGACCACGGCAGACTGCGCGGTTGTTGCGACGGTTCCGTTCAACAAGTAGCACGGTGTACGTCACCTGATCAGCCACTACAGTCCGTTGCATGATCGGGAATCCGTTCACCAACGACGACTGGGCGGCGGAGACTGCCGACCAGATTGATCGTGTTGTTGGCGCCGTCCGCGATCGGGTCACGAATAACGCAGTACGAGCGGTTCGTGCACTTGTGTTTGGGACAATCGGTCTCATCCTCGGCATCGTTGTCGCCATCCTCGGAGTCATTCTCGTTACTCGTGGTGTTCAGTCACTCATCAGCCTCGGAACGGGCAATACAGGGGTCGGGCATGGGCGATCGGTGTATCTCGGGTACCTCGCACTTGGAGCGATCCTCGTTGTCGCCGGGGCGCTGTGCATGAAGCGCCGTGGCCGCTCCGACGATTCCGCTGCCTAAGCAATTATTTGGAGTCACCATGAATACGCAACATGAACACGTCATCATCATCGGCTCGGGTCCCGCCGGGTTAACGGCTGCGATCTACACGGCGCGAGCGAGTCTGGCCCCGTTCGTTATCGAAGGTGAGCCGTCGTCAACGAGTGATCAGCCTGGCGGTCAATTGATGCTCACGACTGAGGTCGAGAACTTTCCTGGTTTCCCTTCGGGGGTCATGGGTCCCGAACTCATGGCAAATTTCCGAGCGCAGGCGGAACGATTTGGAGCCCGTTTCTTGACCGAGAAAGTAACCAGGGTCGACTTTTCGCAACGACCGTTCCGCGTGTGGGTTCGCGACACTGAATACACCGCAGACACCATCATCGTTTCGACCGGTGCTCGCTCACTCATGCTTGGTCTTCCCGAAGAGTCCCGTCTCATTGGTCACGGCTTGTCAACTTGCGCGACCTGCGACGGCTTTTTCTTCCGTGACCATCACATTGCAGTCGTCGGTGGCGGCGACTCAGCGATTGAGGAAGCAACCTTCCTTACAAAGTTCGCGTCAAAAGTGACGCTCATTCACCGACGCGATGAGTTCAGGGCGTCGAAAATTATGCAGGAACGAGCGTTTTCAAATCCGAAGATCGAAGTGTTGTGGAACCACACCGTTACCGCGATTCATGGTGACACTGCGGTGACTGGTATCGAGGTGACGAACACCGTCGATGGCGCAACTTCTGAGTTGCCGGTCACCGGTGTATTTATTGCGATCGGGCACCGTCCCAACACCGATCTCTTTCACGGCACCCTCGACTGTGATGAAAACGGATACCTCGTCACTGAACCAAATTCGTCGCGAACGAATATCGAGGGGGTCTTCGCCTGCGGTGATGTTCAGGATCACACCTACCGCCAGGCGATTACTGCGGCAGGCTCGGGTTGCATGGCCGCGATCGACGCCGAACGTTGGCTCGAATCACAGCACTAACTTGTGCCAACGACCTCGCTGATTGCTCTTCGTCCGCGTGTTGCGACGGTAGTGTCAGGTTGCACGTGAAGATGTAATCGCAATATGACCGCGGCCAAGGAGGATCAAGATGGCATCGATCAATCTGACAACGAGCACCTTTGATGAAACGATTGGCGCATCGGGTGTTCCGGTCGTTGTTGATTTCTGGGCTGAGTGGTGCGGACCGTGCAAGATGGTCGCTCCAATTCTCGACGAGATTGCGACCGAATGTCAGGGTGAAATGACGATTGCAAAACTCAATGTCGATGAGAATCCTGACATCGCAATGCGCTACCAGGTCATGAGCATTCCAACAATGATCGTGTTTAACGGAGGCGAGGCCGTGCATCGCATTGTTGGAGCGAAGAGCAAGTCCGCTCTCCTTGAGGAGTTCGGAACATTTCTGGGCAATTCCCACTGAAATCTGGCCAACGCGGCGAAGCTGTTCGCGATTTACAGCGACGCCTCGTTCACGCCAATTTCTCGATTCGCGCCACCGAGAACGGTTGGTTCGGCGAGACAACTGCTGCTGCGGTGCTCGATTTCCAGCAGCAACATGGCCTTCCAGCAACGGGTAGTTGCGACGAGGTCACCTGGTCGACACTCATCGAAGCAGGATGGACGCTCGGTGACCGTCTTCTCATGGTGACGGCGCCAAATGTTCGTGGCGAGGACGTCGCTGAACTTCAACGACTGCTGGCGAGACTCGGATTTGATTGTGGTCGCGTCGACGGCATCTTCGGACCCGATACCGCAACGGCCTTATGCGATTTTCAACGGAATGCCGGCCTCCCCGATGATGGTGTGTGTGGAAGCGACACCGTTGCTGCCTTAGAAATTTTCAGAAGGCAGACCGGCGCAGGTCCCGGAGTTGTCATGGTTCGAGAGTCATCTGGGCTCACCACGGGTCGGCGAACACTTGGCCATCTGAGAATCGTCATCGGTGAATTTGGCGGCCTCGGTGCACTCGCGCGACAGATCACGACCGCATTGCGACAGCATTCGGCAGCGGCAACGAGTGTCGGGGGTCCTGACCCATACGCGCATGCTCAACTCGCGAATCGCTACCGAGCCGACGTGTACATCGGTTTCGAAGCGTCTGCTGAAGATATTTCGCACCTTCACCACTATTCAGTACCAGGATTTGAGTCACAGCTCGGACGAGCACTATCGGATGAACTCGTCGCATCGTCGATCTATCCGTGGAATCAACGTGCGACGAGTCAAATCGGCACGCGGCTACCAATTCTTCGTGAAACGCGCATGCCGGCAGTGCTGTGGAAGGTTGGACCGACGAGCGATGTCGTTTCACTTACGCCGACGATCGTCCGTGGGGTGATCATTGGCGTCGAACGTTGGGTGCAGTCGCCTCACGTGTCCCGATAGTTCGCTCACAGCGCAACTTCTACATTTTATGCAGTTTTTTCGACCAATATGGGATATTTATGCATTATTTGTGTATTATCCACAGGGTTATCCCTGAGGTGTGCATAGGTATCAACCTCAACCTATGAATGACGTGTGGTGTCGCTCAGGTTGAGGTTGAGGGTATGTCGACCTCGGATCGATGAACGTCGGCAAGTGCGTCAAAGATTCGGTGGAGGTCTGCCCGATCAGCAAATTCAATGCTGATACGCCCTTTGGTGGCGCCCAGTGCGACTCGAACCCGCGTCGAGAGTTGCTCGCTGAGTAGTCGCTCGAGTTCCAACACTCCTGCATCTCGAAGGCGGGTGCCTTCAACAAGCCCCGCACCGTCAATGAGTTCTCTTTCGCGTTCAGGTACATCTGGTGTCTGCGGTGGTGCGATCAGCGCTTCAAGTTGACGAACGGTGAGGTCATTGCGCACCGCCACCACCGCAAGCTGCTCTTGTTGTAACGCATTGTCGACGGACAACAACGCTCGAGCGTGGCGAGCAGTCAGTTGGCCCTCGTCGACGAACGCCTGAACTGAGGTGGGGAGGCCGAGGAGACGAAGACTGTTCGTGATCGCTGAGCGGCTCTTTCCCACGCGTTCCGCGACTTGTTCGTGGGTCAGTCCAAAGTCGTCAATGAGTTGGTTGTATGCAGCAGCTTCTTCAAGAGGCGTGAGATCTGCACGATGGAGATTCTCAACAAGCGCCTGCTCCATCGATGACATGTCATCGGTTGTTCGAATCACCGCTGGAATCAGCACAAGCCCGGCACGAGTCGCCGCTCGCCACCGACGCTCGCCCGCAATGAGTTCAAAGCCATCGTTTACTGGGCGAACAAGAATTGGCTGCAGCACCCCAAGTTGACGAATTGACGCAGAGAGATCGTTAAGGCCATCCTCGTCAAAATGACGTCGCGGTTGATGTGGATTCGGTGTAATTGAGTTGATCGGGATTTCTCGAAGCGATGGACCGGCGTCTGCACGGCCAAAGACTTCGTCCATCCCTGTGGGAATAAGTGAACTTAAACCCCTACCTGGTCGTTGGCTGCGAGCCATCGTGCACCTCCTGTGCGATATCAAGGTATGCAATCGCCCCACGAGAGGTTGGGTCGTAGGTAATGATTGGCATCCCGTATTTCGGTGCCTCTGACAAGCGGATGTTTCGAGGCACGACAGTCTTCAATACGGTGGAACCGAAGTGCTGTCGAATTTCTGTCACTACCTCCTCAGCGAGGTTTGTGCGTCCGTCATACATGACGCAGACAATTGATGACACTTCAAGGTGTGGATTCAGGCCACTCCGCCGAATCCGAAGCACATTCTCGAGAAGTTGACCAACCCCCTCAAGGGCAAAGTATTCACACTGGATAGGAATAAGTACCTCTTGGGCGGCACAGAGCGCGTTCAGTGTCAACAGTCCAAGCGACGGGGGACAGTCAATAATGATGTAGTCGAAGTTGTGTCGTACCTGGTCAACGGCGTTTTTCAGGCGTGTTTCACGGGCCAACATCGAGTACATCGACATTTCAGCGTCGGCTAGCCGAAGATTCGACGCTGCGACGCTGAGACCTGGAATTTCAGTCGGTGTGATTGCATCAGTGAGTGGCAACTCATCGATGAGCACGTCAAGAATTGTGTTCTCGAGGCTTCGCACGTCGAGGCCGAGTCCACTCGAGGCGTTTGCTTGTGGGTCAAGATCGATAAGGAGTACCCGTTGATGCAAGGTTGCGAGGGCTGCCGCGGTGTTGATCGAGGTCGTTGTCTTGCCCACTCCACCTTTTTGATTCGCAACGGCGATGACACGCGGCAACGTACGTCCTGTTACAGGAGGCAACGTTGTTGGTTGATGCTCAAAATCAGCACTCATTCCTCATACTCTGCCGCGCGGAGCGCCCGAAGCGCAACTCAAATTTGTGAAATGTTTCCCGGGAAACACTGAGTTATCCACAAACTCTGACTCTCAACTTGAGGCGCGCAGTTACATTTGTGGAATTTCACCCATGTTATCCACAGTATATGTTTCCTGGGAATCCCTACGAAACCCCTTGTAACACGGTGATCGATCCGGAGGTGTCCGAAATACGTTGCTGTGTTGCACCCGGAATATCGCGGAGGAGGGGCTCCCACCGGGAAATGCGGGGAGTCGGAGGCTCCGCAACGAGGAGTAGACCACCGGGTCGAAGTTGCGTACGTGTCGCACGAAGCACGGCCTCGGGAGGTCCAAAGCTTCTCGCTGTTACGGCATCAAATCGGTGATGTGAAGGGACGTATCCGTATACATCGCCGCAAACAACATGCGTTGATTCCCCAGGTCGCTCCAGCATTAAGCGATGAAACTGTCTTTTCAATAGGTCGGTGCGCTTCTCCCGGCGATCAATGCACGTCAGACGAAGATCGCGACGATCATGCGCAATGACAAGGGCTGGAAGTCCACCACCCGAACCAAGGTCAAGCACGTGTGAACCTGCTGGAACGGCGCCGAGACCAGTGACGAAAAGGCGTGCTCGCTGAATTTCTTCATAGAGGTCCGTCGGACCAATAATCCCGTGATCCTGTGCAAGTTGCAGCAACGAAACAAGAAGTTCGTCGTTCTGCTCGTCGGCAGCCATTGCCGGCCGTGATGTGCTTAGGCCGGCGACACGATGACGCGGCGATTCGGATCTTCACCTTGAGAGGCAGTCGACACGCCGTCCTCGTTCGCAAGCACATCATGAATGACTTTGCGGTCGGGTGATGCCATCGGCTCAATCGCAAGTGCCTTACCGGACTCACGAACCTGGTTCGCAATCTTCTTCGCGAATGCCTCAAGCGATGCTTTTCGCCGCTCGCGGTACCCGGCAATGTCAACCCGAAGATGGGTGTCGTGGTCACCAAGACGGCGTTGTGCCGCAACTCGGGCAAGATCCTGGACTGCGGTGAGTGTCCGTCCGCCCGGACCAACGAGAAGTCCGAGGTCTTCGCCGTTAACCGACAACTCAAGTTCGGTGTCATCTCGTTGTAAATCAACGGTTGCAGCCACTCCGAAGGCAGCGGAGAGTCCGGTAAGGAACTCGATTGCCGCCTCGCCTACTCGAGCCGGATCGATGGATTCTCGCGGTACATCGTTTGACACGTCAACTCCCCCTGCATTTTGCTTGTCGCGCTGACCATTGCCATTCTGCCGTTTTCGCGGCGCGCTGTCACGGTTGGCTGCTGGTTTGCGGGGACCTCGATCGCGTTGACCATTTGATGAATTCGGACGCCGATCTCTCCTGCGTGAATCTCGCTTTGCACGAACCTCGGTCGGCCGAACCCGTGCACGAACCTTTGCCTCACTGCGTACACGGCCAAATAAGCCATTTTTTGCGTCTTCAACAACTTCAATGTCGGCCTCATCGGCGGCAACGCCGAGTTGGTCGAGTGCTCGTTCGGTCGCCTCTTCGATGGTTCGACCCGTTGTTACTACCCATTCCATGAGTTCAGTCCTGTTCTTGGATGTCGTCGTTATCCCTTGCGGCGGCCGCCCGGCCGTCGAAGGTCGTCTTTTCGTGCATTCTTCGATGGTTGAGGCCTGCCCTTCGGGCCTGACGAACCACCACCGCCAGTGCGCGAGTTCGATCCCTTTGGCGAAGGTCTCGACTCTTGAGGTGATCGTTCGGTGCGCTTCTTCGCTGGAGCCTCACCTGATGTCGCACCTTCTAGTTCTCGTTTTGCTCGAGCGAGGAACCCCCCGCCTTCACCATCGGACAGTTCACGAGCCTTCGCGCTTGCGGCCTGAGCCTGACGGCCGAGCGACTCGTCACCAGCGTAAAAACGGCGTGTGATATAGACCTGAACGAGAATTCGGATGATCGATTGAATGATGTAATAGATCACCAATCCGACCAGGAAGAAGATTTGGAACACCGCAAAGACCACCGGCAGGTATTGCATGAGTTTCTGTTGCGACTCCGACATTGTCGGGCTAATCGAGGCGCGTGCAGCAACCATTCGCTGCTGAAACAAGTACAGAAGTCCAAGCACAACAACTAGCCCGGCGTAAATGAGTCCACGTCCAAACTCGCTGCCAAGCATCTCGGCGGGCGATTTTGAGAGATCAAGACCCCAGGACGGCATCGATGTTTGTCGGACCAATGTCGTGTACATCGACGATGATTGCGACAAGTAGCGGGGGAGGAACCCGATGGTTTCGTCAGCTCGACCAACTGAGGTAAGGACAGCGCGGGCAATTGCCGCATTTGGACCAGTCGGTTCGTAGGTTGCATCGTGCAAGATGCGGAACATGACGATGAACACCGGCGTCTGTGCCACCAGTGGCAGGCATGAGGCCATCGGGTTGACTTTGTGCGCCTGATACAGCTTCATCATCTCTTCGTTGAGCTTCTGGCGATCGTTCTTGTAATCCTGTTGCAAGCGGCGCATTTCGGGCGCTAACCGTTGCATTTCAAGCATTCCCTTGGTGCTCTTCAGGGTGAGAGGAGTCACCAGCGCCATCACAACGAAGGCAGCGAGCGAAATGGCAACCGTGAAACTTCCCGTGACTTCGTAAAGCCAGTTAAGTACCGAGGCTGGAACCTCAAATACGCCTGCAATCAGGGCTGTAGATGTCATGTCTGGCTCAGAGCTCCGTCATGGTGTTGTTCACGAATTTCAGAAAGTGGGACTGGGTCAAAACCGGAGGGTCCGAATGGTCGACAACGCAACAATCTGCGAATTGTCAACCACATCCCGCGGCGCGAACCAAACAAAAGGATTGATTCTTGGGCATAACACGAACACGTTGGCGTGAATCGACACGGTGAAGGCCGCCATTGAAAGGCTCGTTGGTACCAATCGATCGCAGCGAGCATCCGCATCTGCGTTCGGGTCACGTTGAACCGCTCACCTGATCGAGAATATGTGCCACTTCGAGTTTCAACTGTGTGTGTTGCACGGTTCGCAACATTTCGCTCCGAGCCTGAACCGGGCCGAAGAGAAAGTGTCCGGTCAGATCCGACGCGTTGCTGTGGGTTGAAAGAATCGACCGAAGTTGCCGTTTGAGACGGTTGCGTTGCACCGCTGAACCGTAGGCGCGACCTATCGAGAACCCGATTCGAGCGGGCGATACTGATTGATCCGAAAGGTGGGTGCACCACAACAGTTCACTCCGTACACGTCGTCCCTGCGCCTGAAGGCGAGCGAATTCTTCGTGGGTACGGATTCGGTGGATCAAGCTGAAAGTCGGGCGCGACCCTTTGCGCGCCGGGCTTTGAGCACGGCGCGTCCAGCGCGAGTGCTCATACGGGCACGGAAGCCATGCTTCTTTGCACGTCGATGTTGGTTTGGCTGAAACGTTCGCTTCACGTCGTCACTCCTGGGTGTCTCCAGCCCTTCGCATGCTCGTTACGGGCTGGATGTAAATTCGTCGTACGCAGGTTGTCATCAAACAACAGACCTGACCTCGCAAGGCTACGCCGCGAAGACCCGCGCGCCAACACGACGGGATTGATGTCATTTGATTGTCGGGGTTTTCCACAGGGGGACGCGCGTGGTAGTGTTGTCTCTCTGCTTCGCGCGGGGAAACCCTCAGAATTAGTACGAAATACCGTTGTCCACAGATGTGGATAAGGGTGTGGGTAATTACATTGATGTAACGCACAAACGAACTTCGTTGTCCCATAGGAAGGAAACGGCATGTCAGAGACAGGAACCACGACTGACCTGTGGGAAACCATCGTTCCAATCTTGCGCGATCAACTCACCGAATCAGTCTGGTTTTCAACCTTCAACGACGTCACGAATATCGGCACCGCCGGCGCGCTCGTCCTTGAAGTACCCAACAACGTCGCAGGGGAACGCATTACTTCCCGATACCGATCGATGATTGATGACGCACTTGTCGAGGTCGGTCATCCAGGTCTCGTCTTTGATGTAAAGGTCGCTCCTTCGATCGATGACATCCCCTCCGCATACGTTGAGGTACTTGCGCCTGCGAGCTCCACCGAGACTCAACCCGCATCAACCGAGGTGCTGTCGGACGGTCGCGGCCTCAATCCGAAGTACACATTCGACACATTTGTTCGTGGGGCCTCGAACCAGTTCGCTCTCGCCGCAGCACAGCGAGTCGCAGAGACACCCGCCCGGTCGTACAACCCGCTCTTTGTGTATGGATCTGCTGGACTCGGCAAGACGCACCTACTCCACGCGATTGGTCATTACGTCGAGTCGCACTATCGCCATCACGTCGTTCGCTATGTCTCAACCGAGTCCTTCATGAACGAATACGTCGATGCCATTCGATCGAACTCCATGGCTGGTCTGCGACGCCGATACCGAGAAGTTGATGTTCTGCTCATCGACGACGTTCAATTTCTTGAGGGCAAAGAAGGTCTCCAAGAGGAGTTCTTTCACACCTTCAACGCGCTTCACGGAGCAAACAAGCAAATCGTGCTGTCGAGCGACCGCATGCCAGATGCAATTCCGACCCTCGAGGAGCGACTGCGTGGGCGATTTAAATGGGGTCTGATCACCGACATTCAGCCGCCAGATTTGGAAACCCGACTTGCAATTCTGCGAAATAAGAGCGAGCGCGACCGGGTTGAAGTGCCGGCTGAAACCCTTGAATTCATTGCCTCGAATATCACTTCGAACATCCGTGAACTCGAAGGGGCCCTCATTCGGGTGACCGCGTACGCGAGCCTGAATGGCGTCCCCATTACGACCGAACTTGCCCAATCGCAACTGTCAGATCTTCTTACGGAGACATCGGTGAAGCCGCGCACCGACATGGAATTGCTCGTCGAAATGGCGGACATTCTTGGTCACGACGTCGATGCTCTTCGTGGGAAGAGTCGTCAGCGGCCACTCGTGACCTCACGTCAGATCGCGATGTATGTCTTCCGTGAACTCACCGATTTGAGTTACCCGAGCATCGCTCGTTTGTTTGGTGGACGCGATCACACGACGGTCATTCATGCGGTAGAGAAGATCCAACGGCAGATGGGCGAGCGAAAACAGATCTATGAGCAGGTGACCGATCTGCTGCAACGGTTGAAGGCGTGAGACCTGTGGATCACGCCGTGGATCAGATGTGTTCAACCGGTGGACATCGTTGCTTGTCTCGCGCGTTGTCCACCGAATCACACCGATGTCATCGTCGAACGGTGGACGCGAGTGGAGAACGATGTGTGCGCAGAAATCACATCTGTGCTGGGGTGATGAGCAGTTTTCCCCAATCCACAGCACCTACTATCGCTATTGATCTCTATATGTCCCATCAGGGGAAAAGGATGCACCTGTGAAATTTCGTTGTGAACGAGAAATTCTGGCGAACGCCCTCGCCATTGCCGGTCGCGGCGCGACAAGTTCAACCGGTACGTCACCGGTGTTGTCGGGAGTCCGACTCGATGTCGCTGAAGGCGAACTCACCATCACTGGCACTGACCTTGAATTGACGATTAAGGCGAGTGTTCCAGTTGGCATGGACGCGGCCGGATCGACGGTTGTTCCCGCTCGACTGACGGCTGACATTGTGAAGTCCCTTCCGGCGGGAAGCGTCGACGTCACTGCGACCGCCGACCAGGTCTCAATCTCGGCGCAGCGGAGCCAGTTCAGTGTCCGACCGATGGCAGTCGCTGACTTTCCGTCCATCGGATCGCCGTCGAGTGAGCCGTTCACTCTGGCGGCCTCGACGATGGCTGAATCTCTCCGCCAAGTCGTCCGAGCCGCCAGCACCGATGAGGCCCGTCAACAACTGACCGGTGTTCTCATCGTGTCTGAAGACGATGCGGTTCGCATGGTGGCGACCGACTCGTACCGGCTAGCAGTGCGCGATATTGAAGGTGGAGCCCTCCTGCAGACGGGCCAGCAGGTTCTCGTTCCTGCGCGTGCGCTGAACGAAGTGCAACGACTCGTTGGCAGCGAAACCGATCTCAAGGTCTACCTCGGAGAACACGACGCGGTGTTCGAAATCGGCGATGTACAGCTCACCACCAGGCTCATTGCTGCCGACTACCCCAACTACCGGAACCTCTTGCCGAGTTCGTATCCCAACGTTGCCACTGTCGGTCGCGAAGCACTTCTTGATGCGCTGCGACGTGTACGCCTGCTTGCTCAAGGTGGTGCAACCCCCGTTCGGTTGCAACTTGAAGCCGATCACATTGTGCTCTCGGCGATTACGACTGACGTTGGAGAAGCCTCTGAACAAGTCGACGCGTCGTATGAGGGTGAACCGATGACCGTCGCATTTAACCCTGACTATCTGGCGGCCGGCGCCGACGCGATCGAGGGC
Source organism: Ilumatobacteraceae bacterium (assembly GCA_023262325.1). Lineage (GTDB taxonomy): Bacteria > Actinomycetota > Acidimicrobiia > Acidimicrobiales > Ilumatobacteraceae > Casp-actino5. Next base: position 42,021 of record JALRBS010000059.1, read on the forward strand.
GACGAAATTCGACTTGCCGTCGTCGACCCGATGAAACCTGCTGTCCTGCGCGGCGTCGGACACGACGAGTACCTCTACTTACTCATGCCAGTCCGGGTCCCCTGATCCGGAACCCATGCTCGTCGAGCGTCTCGAACTCATCGATTTTCGCAATTACGCACGCGCCTCGTTCGAACTCACCGCTGGCGTCACCTGCGTAGTCGGCAAGAACGGTCAGGGCAAGACCAACCTCGCGGAGTCGTTGGCTTTTTTGTCCTCGCTCACATCGTTTCGACAGGTACCGAATGACGCGCTTATCCGTGTCGGAGCCGACGTCGCGATCATCCGGGCACACGTCATTGACGATGGCGGGAGGTCCTCACTGATCGAAGCTGAAATTCCTCGTGTTGGTCGCGGCCGAGTGCAAGTAAACCGACAGCGGCTCCAACGAACGCGCGACTTGCTTGGAACCGTCCGAACCTCGGTGTTTTCTCCAGACGATCTCATTTTGGTGAAGGGTGGCCCAGGTGAACGGCGTCGGTTTCTTGACGAGACGCTCGTCGCACTTGCGCTCAAAAACGACGCGTTGCGACTTGAGGTCGATCGAATTCTTCGCCAACGAAACACGCTGCTTCGCCAGATTGGTGGCCGTCTCGACGGCGACGCGATCGTCACCCTTGATGTGTGGGATGAACGTCTTGCACAGGTTGGCGAACAGCTCGGTCATGCGCGTCAGGTGCTCGTCGAGAACGTAACTCCATACGTCCGCACTGCGTATGCGCATCTCGCGGGTGAAATGACCGACATCGGTCTCTCGTACACGCCGTCATGGCGAACAATTGGACTTGCCGAGGCGTTACGTGCTGCTCGCAACGATGACGTCCGACGCGGTGTCTCAACCGTCGGCCCGCACCGAGACGAGTTGGAATTATCGATCGATGGACTGCCGGCTCGTACTCACGCGTCCCAAGGCGAACAGCGAACGCTCGCCCTGGGTTTACGACTCGGCGCACATCGTCTTGTGAGCGAACGCGCCGAATCAAGTCCTGTTCTCATTCTTGATGATGTGTTGTCAGAACTCGACGAAGAACGAGCAACAGCACTACTCAACGACATTCCGGCCGGTCAGGTCATCATCACGACCGCATCGGCGCTGCCGGCGGCTGCTCAACCCGACCGAATCTTGTACATCAGCAACGGTACGGTGGCACCGAAATGACCAACCATGAACCGGTACCGCTCTCAGAATCGATTGATGATGTTGTCCGTGCACTTCGTGGTCCAAGTAAGGCGGTCGTTGCCGGAGTCTTTGGACAGTGGGAAGACTCGGTTGGCGAGTACGTCGCCCGCAACGCCCGTCCGTTGCGATTCGACGATGGCGTGCTCACCGTCGAAGTTGACGAACCAGCCTGGGTGACCCAAGTGCAATTTATGAGTGGCGAGATCATTCGACGCCTCGCTGAGGTTGCCGGAGTCGATGTCAGAGAATTGGTTGTGCGTGTCGCCCGGCGTCGCTGAACACACGGCATGATGTGACATGGCCTCGGAACTCCTCGACAACCTCAAGCGCGATCTCAGCATCGCAATGAAACAGCGCGATGCGGTTACCACTTCAACAATTCGAATGGTGCTCGCAGCGGTTCAAGTCGCGTCAGTCGCAGGAAAAGAGGCTGTGGAACCTTCCGACAGCGATGTCGTCGGTGTGCTTCGATCGGAAGCGAAACGTCGTGTGGAAGCCGCCGAGTTATACGACCAAGCCGGACGTACAGAAAAGGCTGCTGCCGAGCGATCCGAACTCGGGGTCATCGAGCGTTATCTTCCGGCGGCGATGGATGACGCTGCCCTTGAGGCAGTGGTGCGCGAGGAAGTTTCGGTGGCACAGGCTGCCGGTCATGACGGTCCGAAGGCGATGGGAGTCGTCATTGCCGCGGTGCGGTCGAGGGTGGGCGACGCTGCGGACGGGTCACGAATCGCGGCCACGGTGAAGCGCGTCCTCAACCCCTGATTCCGACCGCTTTGGGCGGGCGTGAACGAGGTGAACGGGGGCGATCCGATGGGGGTGTGACCCTTGACGCACAAGCCCGAATTGACCCTTCCGCGCAACACCCGTTTGGTACGATTAGCAGGTGCTTTTCGGGTCGTATTGGCCCCTTTCGCGCACGCACAACAGCCTTGGCAGGCGCCATGAGGCACGACGAAACGAACGAGGTACTGAGTGTCAGCAGACACAGCAAAAGCGGCAGGCGAATACGGAGCGAAGGACATTCAAGTCCTAGAGGGGCTTGACCCGGTTCGAAAGCGGCCGGGTATGTACATCGGTTCAACCGGTCTGGCTGGTTTGCATCACCTCATCTGGGAAGTTGTCGATAACTCGGTTGACGAGGCAATGGCCGGGCATTGCACCCGCATCAGCGTCACTTTGCGCGCCGACGGCGGATGTGAGGTGGCTGACAATGGTCGTGGTATCCCCGTTGACCCGTACCCGTCGGGTCCGCACAAGGGAAAAAGTGCGGCTGAGGTTGTGTTGACGGTGTTGCATGCCGGCGGAAAATTTGGCGGCGATGGCTACAAGGTCTCGGGAGGTCTTCACGGCGTCGGTGTTTCGGTCGTTAACGCCCTATCTGAGCGATTGACGATCGAGATCGACCGAGACGGCAAGCGCTACTCACAGGAGTACGCCAACGGTGGAAAGCCGAAGGGCAAACTCACCTCAAAGAGCGAAACTCCGAAACGAGGACGAACGACGGGAACCACCGTCACGTTCTGGCCAGATCCAACCATCTTCCAGGCCGAAGGCACCGAGTTCGTCGCGCGAACGGTGCTCGATCGACTCCAGATCATGGCGTTTTTGAACCGCGGTCTCGAAATTGCATTTATCGACCAGCGCGATACTCGTCAACAAGAAGTGTCGTTCCAATACAAGGGCGGCATCGTCGACTTCGTGAAGCACCTCAACACCTCGAAAGAACCGTTGTTCTCGAAGGTCTGCCATTACGAAGACGAGGACGATGAAGGTCAGACACTTGACATTGCGTTGCAATGGAATACGGGATACCACGAAGGCATTCACGGGTACGCGAATGGTATTTCGACCATCGAAGGTGGAATGCACGTTGAAGGTTTCCGTACCGCACTGACCTCGGTCATGAATAAGTACGCACGTGCGAAAAATCTTCTGAAAGAAAAAGACGACAACCTCACCGGCGAGGACATTCGTGAAGGTCTCACCGCAATCGTCTCGGTGAAACTTCGAGAACCACAATTCGAAGGTCAGACGAAAGCCAAACTCGGCAATGTCCCGATGCGCTCCTTCGTGCAGAAGGCAACGAACGAACGCCTTGCTGAATGGCTCGATGAGAACCCCACCGAAGCAAACAAGGTTGTCAAAAAGTCGATCGCAGCTGCCCAAGCCCGCGTCGCAGCGAAGAAGGCTCGCGAGACCGTCCGACGTAAGACAGCGCTCTCAGGTGCTGGCATGCCAGACAAACTTCGCGACTGCGCGTCCCGCGATCCAGGACAATCGGAAATTTTCATCGTCGAAGGTGACTCCGCCGGCGGTACCGCAATTAACGCCCGTGATCCTCAGACACAGGCCATCCTTCCGATTCGAGGAAAGATCCTCAACGTCGAACGTGCCCGCATCGACAAGATGCTGAAAAACAATGAAATCCAAGCATTGATCACCGCGATCGGTGCCGGCGTCGGCGAGGACTTCGATGTCGAAAAGGCTCGGTACCACAAAGTCATTGCACTCTGTGACGCCGATGTCGATGGCAGCCACATCCGCACTCTGCTCCTCACGTTCTTCTTCAGACAGATGCGCGACCTTGTCGAAGCCGGGTACGTCTACATCGCACAACCACCGCTCTACTCAACCGAAGTCGGCAAAGAAAAGGTGTACCTCAAGGACGACATGGCGAAAGCGCGTTTCTTGGAAGAGCGACCGAACCACCGAAAAGAGTTTCAACGTCTCAAGGGCCTCGGTGAAATGGACTGGCAAGAGCTTCGCGAGACAACGATTGACCCGTCAACCCGGACGTTGCTGCAGGTCACCGTTGAGGAGGCAGCCGAGGCCGACCTCATCATGAGCGTGCTCATGGGCGATGACGTTGAAAGTCGTCGCAACTTCATTACGACGAATGCCCGCGATGTAAGGAACCTTGATTTCTGATGAGTGACGACACGACGAACGAACACGACGACGCACGAGACCCCGTGCAACCGATTGCGCTCCAAGATGAAATGGAGAACTCATTCCTCGAGTACGCGATGTCGGTCATCATGTCCCGAGCGCTGCCCGACGTGCGCGACGGCCTCAAGCCAGTGCACCGTCGCATCATCTGGGACATGGAGCAACAGGGATTTCGCCCCGACCGTCCGTTTGTGAAATGCGCACGTGTTTCGGGTGACACGATGGCTCGCTACCACCCGCATGGCGACGGAGCGATCTACGACGCACTCGTGCGCATGGCCCAGCCGTTCTCACTGCGGCACCCACTCATCGATTTTCACGGGAACTACGGGTCGCCCGACTTCGGTCCGGCTGCGAGCCGATACACCGAATGCCGGTTGCATCCACTCGCCATGCAGTTACTCGCCGACATCGATGAGAACACCGTCGACATGTTGCCGAACTACGACGGCACAACCGAGCAACCTGCAGTTCTTCCGGCGCGATTCCCGAACTTGTTGGTGAACGGTTCGCAAGGAATTGCGGTTGGCATGGCAACGAATATTCCGCCACATAACCTCGGCGAAGTCATCGACGCCACGATGTACCTCGTTGACAATCCAGATGCGACGACTGACGATCTCATGGAGTTCGTCAAGGGGCCAGACTTCCCAACTGGTGGAGCCATTCTCGGTCGAGCCGGCATCATCGACGCATACCGCACCGGGCGCGGCTCGGTGAAGATGCGAGCAACCGCCGCGATCGACGAAGGTAAATCGGGGCGAATGGAAATTGTCGTCACCGAGTTGCCATATCAGACGAGTTGTTCGGCGATTGCCGCTCGCATCACCGAGCTCGTCGAGGCTGGTGACATCGATGGCATCGCCGACATCAATGACGGATCGTCGGGTGGTGAGACATCACTCGTCATCACGTTGAAGCGCGACGCGAATGCGAATGTCGTGTTGAACAACCTGTTCAAGCTCACCCAACTTCAGACGAACTTCTCAATCAACATGGTTGCGCTCGTTGATGGAGTTCCGCGAACCCTCACGCTTCGTGATGCAATCGTCGGATACGTCCGTCACCAAATTGAAGTCATCACACGTCGTTCAAACTTCCGACTCGAAAAAGCACGCCGCCGCGAACACATCCTCGACGGGCGCATCAAGGCACTTAACGTCATCGATGAGATCATCGCTCTCATTCGAGGCAGCGAGGACGCTCCTGCAGCGAAAGCAGCGCTCATGGAGAAGCCGTACGAGTTTTCAGAACCGCAGGCGGTTGACATTCTCGACATGCAACTTCGCCAACTCACCCGGCTGAGTCGCATCGATATCGAAAGTGAACTTGAAACCATTCGCGCCAATATCACCGAACTTGAAGGCATTCTCGCTGATGACGCGAAACTGCGAGCGGTGATCAAGGCTGAACTCTCCGAAGTGCGAGATGAGTTCGCAACGGACCGTGTGTGCAAGATCACCTTCGACGAAGGCGAGATGAGCATTGAGGATCTCGTCGAGGACAAAGAACTTGTCGTCGTCATGACTGAAGCCCAGTACGTCAAGGCCGTTCCCGCATCATCATTTAAGACTCAGGGCCGAGGTGGTCGCGGAGTCTCGGGCGGCAAACTCAAACAAGACGACATCATCCGACATGTCATCTTCACCACAGCCCACGCACATCTCTTGTTCTTCTCGAATCGCGGCAAGGTGTATCGACTACGCGCGCTTGATATTCCAGAACGAGAGCGCACAGCGAAAGGCATGCCAATTGTCAACCTGCTCCCACTGCAGGCGGACGAGAACATTCAGGCGATTATCGATACCCGAGACTTCGCCGGAGAGCGATTCTTGTTCTTCGCAACCCGCAAGGGCACAGTGAAGAAGACGGCGTTTGACGCGTATAACTCGAGCCGTCGAGATGGACTCATCGCAATCAACCTCAATGACGACGATGAACTCGTGCGCGTCATTGAGACGACAGGAACCGATGACATTCTCATGGTCGCTCGGTCAGGCATGACCATTCGCTTCAACGAGGGTGACGTGCGCCCCATGGGTCGGTCTGCCGCTGGTGTGCGTGGCATGAAATTGAAGTCCACTGACGACGCGGTTGTGTCGTGTGACGTCGCACGTGACGATACGGCAGTGCTCATCATGACCGAGGCAGGTTTTGGCAAGCGCACCCAACTCGACAAGTTCAATACCCAGGGTCGCGGTGGGCAGGGCGTGCGTGGCATCAAGCTCACCGGCAAGAAAGGCGAGGTTGTCGCCGCATTCATGGTGGGTATCGAGGACGAGATCGTCGCAGTTTCATCAGGTGGTGTCACCATCCGCATGGAAGTGCGCGAAATCTCCTCCCAAGGGCGCGATGCGACGGGCGTTCGCATCATGAACTTGGACGAGGGACAGCACGTTGCCTCTGTCGCACCCATCATTGCTGGCGATTAACCAGACTGAGCGCCGCGTCACTACCGATCGAGACCAGGGCGGTGGGACCATTCTCACCGCCCTGCTGTCACTGGCGCTTATCTCGCTTGTGTCGGTCTGGTTGTCGGGTCCGGTTTCACTCATCATCAATCGACAACGCGCAACCTCGACCGCTGACGCGACATCCCTTGCGTTGATGTGGTGGGGGCAGGCGGTCGCAACACAGCTCGCAAAGATGAACAGCGCCGAACTTGTCGATCTCGCTATCGAAAAGTTCTCAGATGGTACGACGGTGACGGTGACGGTCGCAGTGGCGGGTGTTGCTGCCGACTCGATGGCGAGCGATCGACCGCACCCGTGAACTCTGTGAGCAAAGTTCGTTGCCTACACTCGGAAGGGTGAGCGAACGCGGCGATGTCAGCAGTCGAGCAGACCGTGCGTCAACGCGAACCACGCCGATTACGGTGCCCGATGAGGCGGAAGGCGGTGGCCCTCAGACCGAGGAATTCATCATTCCGAGCATCGTGCAAGGCGCGCCGTCCGGTGAAGTGCCGACGGTACGGAGTAACCAGGCTCCCAGCGAGCCGAACGCGCTCAACATGGCGTTTGAGGGGGTCCGTCGGCAGGTCGTGCTTCGTCGTCCGCGCGGTCGACAGCGCGTTCGACGAGTTTCGCGGGTGCTTCGTCACATTGACCCGTGGTCGACGTTCAAAGTGGCAGCCTTATTCTCGGTCGTGACCTACGCGGTGTTGCTCACCGCCGGTGTGATGATGTGGCGCGTCGCTGATTCGACGGGAACCCTCAGCAATATCGAACGTTGGTTCACACAGTTCGGCTGGGAGACCTTCGAACTCAAAGGCGACGAGATTTTCTCCGCTGCGTGGGTCATCGGGCTATTTCTCGCAGTTGGCGTAACAGGCGGAGCAGTGTTGGTTGTGACGATCTTTAATCTCATCAGCGATGTGGTTGGGGGAGTGCGGGTGAGCGTGCTCGAGGAAGAGGTCGTCGAGCGCACTCATGACCCAATCGACGCGTTCGAGCGTCGACGCGCTGAATAAGTCGGGTTGAGGTTCGGCAACCATCGCCGATAGCGTTTCGAGTCTGCCGGGGCTATAGCTCAGTCGGTTAGAGCGCATCCCTGATAAGGATGAGGTCGATGGTTCGATTCCATCTAGCCCCACTGGAACCCCTGCTTCGGCGGGGGTTTTGTTGTTTCTGTGGGGTTTCCGTTGTGTTGCAACGGAAACCTGCTTGTCCTGGTTGCTCGTTTGCTATGTCGCTTCTGACTTTAGCTAGCACAGCGACGTTCTGTGGTTTGGGCCGAGGGAATCGGTCAAAATCGGGTGAGTTCGTTTCTTAGGGCTTCAAATGCGGGGACTGCTGCTGACTATGTTCAGGGTTATGCGTCGATTGAAAGTTCGTTCCCGCGTTGGCCTGGTGGTCATGGCATTGCTGTTATCAGGATGCACAGACAGTTGCTTCGGCCTTGGATCATCACAGGTATTGTTTCCCGAATGGCGTTTCGCGGAAGGGTCTCCCGAGAACATTTGTCAGCAATTTATTGACATCACAGTTAAAGATGGATACCTACTCCCTGATTTTAAAATCGAGTTAGCTCTTGATGTCTATAACTCGACATTTTTTAAACGAATCGATCCCCCAATTAAGTACGTCAAGACAGGACCGAACAATGGATACTTCGAGGTGACCGTGGGGGACACCCTCCCGAGCGATGCAGTTCCCAATGGTTTCTACAGAATGAGGGCAGAAATCTTTGAAACCTATCAGCGTTCAATAACCTGGATTGATGATGGCCCGATTCAGGTGAGTGACTGCGACAAAGAGCCAGACATATCGTCTTCGGCAGCACCAGAGACCAATGCTGCAACGTCAGAAGAGCCATCAACGGACGATCAGCAGCCTGTTTCGAATCTGAAAGCGGAATTCCACCGTTCTAACACTCTCGGGTGTCCGTTCGTGCAAGCAGTTGACGTCGCTGGCGTCGTTGACGATGTGAATGTCAGGTTGAAGTTGTCTATTGACGGCGCACCAGTCGACAATACTGCCGAGTTCATCACCGAAGGCGAATATGTCGAAGAAGGCTTCGACGGATATTTCGATCTCGTCGCGGGCGACGATTTCGATGCAACACTTGAGGGGCAACACGTCTTCGAGGTCGAGGTGTCTGACGGCACCAGTGCAGTCACGATTGAAGGCACATTCACCGCCGACTCCTGCTAGCCACCACGTCCTCAATCAATTGCACCCGACGACCAACCCGCAGCAGTCTGAACAGACACTGATGCCCGAAATATCTACTTGCGAGAGATTTCGAGTTCCAGACCATCGATCAGCGTGAAACTCCAGGTGGCCAAAAATTCATCAGTTTCAGCGGTTTGCTCGCGACCGCCAGGTTGTTCGACAAGTAACTCAGCAAAAATGTCCTCGGTAAAACCAAGTCCGCGAAAAGCCTCTCGGAAAGTTCGAGCTCCCATGCACGCCAGGTAATCGGATTCTGTTGGGCCATTTTCCACGCCTAACAGATCTCCAAGCCCATCTAACGCACCATCTGAGTAGCGCACCTTTAAATAAGCCGAATCTGCCCCGCCTCCAATAAACCTTTGAGTCCCACCGAATAAACCGTCGCCACGACAATTACGACGGCCAATTACGTCGACGAGATAGTTCCGTAGGTTGTCAGAGGAAGGGGAAGCAACGGTCGTGGTTGTCGACTCAAGAATTGGTATCACCGATGTCGACGAAATGACCACAGTCGTCGACGTGACATCGGTAGCTTGTTCCAGCGGGGAACTGGAAGCCTTCAATTGCTCGATTTCGGCCTGGAGTGCCTCGATCTCTTTTGATTGGTCACTTGCACAGCCACTTGAAATTAGAACTAGCGCAGCAAGCCAGACGGACTTACCCACGAAGATCACGGGGAGTGTTTCTCTGGAACGGTCAACGAGATTCTTCACAATCCAACACGGTCGGCGGCGTAGGTGGCCTCACTACTCGAGAATCCTTCAAATATGAGTTGGTCGATGAGACCTGACCGCGAGAACGCCATCATGTCAAGATACGACTCGGCTGATTTCACAGCTTGTTCATTCCAGTTGACATTTAAGGAGTCCACGGCATAAGTCGCATCGGCGTTTGAGTAGCCCTCGTATTCGAGTTGGTCGATGAGACCTGGCTTGGAGAATGCCATGAAATCGAGGTAAGACTCCGCTGACCTTATGGCGTTTTCTTGACCTGCGGTAGCTCCCGAGCTCGAGCTGCTGGATGATCCGCCCAGTGCCTGATCTGCTCCATAGGTTGCGTCTGAGGTAGAAAATCCCTCGAACTCGAGTTGGTCAATGAGACCTGATCGGGAGAATGCCATTGAATCTAGGTAAGACTCTGCGGATTTGACGGCTTGTTCACGCCAGTCGACATCCACGGCATCAACTGCGTAGGTGGCATCCGCAGTCGAGTAGCCCTCGAACTCGAGCTGGTCGATGAGGCCTGATCGAGAGAATGCCATGAAATCGAGATATGACTCGGCTGAGCGCCGAGCATTTTTCTGGCTCGTCGTCTCTGACTCATTTGTGCTCGATGAGTCGGATTGGTTTGACCCATTCGAGGACTCATTCGCAGTAGAGCTGTCGCTGCTGCTCGCAGGTTCTTCATCTGTCTTCGTGGCCTCTGTAGACGACTCGTTCGTATTTGAACTCGAGTCGTTTGCGGCGCCTGCTATTCCAGCGATGATGAGAACGCCTACTCCAACCCCGATCCACAGTTTCTTTTTGCTCTTCTTTGCAGGAGTGGATGATATTCCTCCGCCTGCTGGTGCCCCTTGAGGTGGCGGGAGGACAGGTGTGTCGGATTGTGGTGGCTGAGCCACTCCAGGAGTCGTTTCTGTGAGTACCTCACCAGCAGATGTCTGGACTTGACTGGTCCAATCTGTTCCGTCGAAATACCGCCGCAGGTAGCGGCCGTGGGGGTCGTTGTACCAACCTTTTTCCATGAGGGCTCCGATCGGTGGATAGTCGTCTGAAGCTGTTTTAGCTCACCAATGAGCGGTCTCAATGCTCACAGACCTGTCAGTCTGCTGAACTCGTTCATGGCGAGTTCTGCTGACATTGCCGATGTATAACGCGCGACCATTGCGCCTGATGACCAACCCGCAGCAGTCTGAACAGACACTTGGCTGATCCCGCGTTTCAACGCGTGTACAGCCCAACCCCGCCTCCACGCGTGAGGAGACGGCGCATCCAACCGTTTCATTAACTGTTGGATCGCGTTCGACGACATCCCCACCAGGCTTCCGTCGGGCTGTGTTTGGTGTCGTCGGATCAGACGACACGCCTGATCTGACAACGGAGCCAACCGTGGTTTACCCGTCTTCGAAGTTCTGACAACAACGAACCTGTCGGACAGGTTCACATCATCTCTAGAGAGCCGCGCAATCTCAGAAACCCTTAGTCCTGTACTCCAC
>JALRBS010000157.1 GCA_023262325.1 Ilumatobacteraceae bacterium
CACTGCCCACACCAGGAGATGACATGAGTACCAACTCCAACCGAATGACCGGGGCTCAGGCTCTTATCAAGGCGCTCGAGATGGAGCAAGTAGACACGATTTTCGGCCTACCCGGAGGCTGCATCCTGCCGGCGTACGACCCGTTGCTCGAATCATCGATTCGACACGTGCTCGTTCGGCACGAGCAGGGAGCTGGCCACATGGCCGAGGGCTACGCGCACGTCACCGGTCGACCTGGTGTTGCAATGGTGACCTCGGGTCCCGCCGCAACGAACCTGGTGACCCCGTTGATGGATGCCTACATGGACTCGATTCCGATGGTTGGTATCACCGGCCAGGTCGGCACATCGGCGATCGGCTCCGATGCATTTCAGGAGTGCGACACGGTCGGTATCACCCGGTCGTGCACGAAGCACAACGAACTGGTCATGTCCCCGGACGACATTCCGTTGGCAGTTCGTCAAGCGTTTCATCTTGCGACGACCGGCCGGCCCGGCCCTGTCTTGCTCGACTTGCCGAAAGATGTGTTGCAAAACGCGATGACATGGCATTGGCCGACCGATGATGAGGTTGCCGCCTCGCTACCTGGGTATCGACCGACAACGAAGGGCCATCCTCGGATGATCAAGGAAGCGGCGCGAATGATTCTCGCTGCCGAGCGACCGGTGCTCTACGTCGGTGGCGGCATGTTGAAAGCCCGCGCCGCGGAGATCCTGCGCGAACTCGCCGAGTTGACCGGCATCAATGTGGTGACGACACTTATGGCACGTGGTGTGTTCCCTGACGATCACCCGTTGTGCCTTGGGATGCCGGGAATGCACGGAACGATTGCCGCGACGACCGCGATGCAGCGTTCTGACCTTCTCATTGCTCTTGGTGCACGATTCGATGACCGCATCACTGGTCGACTCGACTCGTTCGCACCTGATGCGAAGATCATTCACGTCGACATTGACCCGGCCGAACAAGGCAAGGTTCGTCGACCAGATGTGCCGATCGTTGGTGATTGTCGACTGGTGACCGAGGAACTTGTTCAGGCGATCCGTGACCTTCAGGCTTCGGGAACCCAGCAGGCCGATATCGCTGCGTGGAAGAGTCGTATTTCGGGATGGCAGGAGATTTTCCCGTTGACCTATGACGCGGCCGAACCGGGTGCGGCGTTGAAGCCCCAGTACTGCCTTGAGACGCTGCGCGATGCGGCACCCGAGGACACGATCGTCGTTTCGGGTGTCGGACAGCATCAGATGTGGGCATCGTTGCACTGGAAATTCAACAAGCCGTACTCCTGGGTCAACTCCGGTGGTCTCGGCACGATGGGGTTCTCGATTCCAGCGGCTATCGGCGCAAAAGCAGGAAGACCGGATGCGACGGTCTGGGCAGTCGACGGTGACGGATGTTTTCAGATGACGGCCCAAGAACTTGTGACGGCAACCGTTGAGCGAATTCCGATCAAGGTCGCGTTGTTGAACAACTCGTACCTCGGAATGGTTCGTCAGTGGCAGGAGATGTTCTACGACGAGCGATACTCCGAGGTCTACCTGTCGACCGATACACCCGATTACGTGAAATGGGCGGAGTCGATGGGTTGTGTCGGTATTCGGGTCGAGAGCCCGGAGGAAGTTGGACCGGCGATTGAGAAGGCGAATGCGATCAACGACCGATCTGTCGTTGTCGAATTCCGAACTGATTCGGACGAAAAGGTGTTCCCGATGGTTCCGGCGGGTGTGAGCAACGATGATGTGCTCGTGCATCCATCACAACAGCACAATCGGGCGCAACTCGGCTGAGTAGGGAGAACGACTGATGACTGCATTTAACCCGCATGGAACGTCTCTGAACCACGGCATTCTCTCTGTGCTCGTGCAAAACCGGCCAGGAGTACTCGCACGTGTGGCGAGCCTGTTCGCCCGCCGTGGTTACAACATTTTCTCCCTCGCGGTTGCACCCGCCGAGGACGAAACGCAGAGCCGGATCACGATTGTCGTCGATCTTGAGTCGGCGCCGCTTGAGCAAATGGTCAAGCAGCTCTTCAAGCTCGTCGATGTCGTGAAAATCTCCGAACTCGATCCGCGTCGGTCAATTGAACGTGAGTTACTGCTCGCGACAGTACGAGCCGATTCGGGTCAGCGGTCTGAGATTCTCGAACTCGTCAAGATTTTCGAAGCGAAGATTCTTGCGGTCGGCTCAGATGCACTGACGGTGAGTCTTGAAGGTCATCCCGACAAATTGGATGATTTTGAGGAACTGCTCGGTTCTTATGCCATCGTTGAGATGCAACGGACGGGCCGCGTGGCTCTTCCAAAACTTGATCGGGCGGCGCGGTTACGTGCCGTCAACCCCAACCAGAAAGGAAAGGTGGGCTGACATGGCCGCCAACGTGTATTACGAGGCCGATTGTGACGGCTCGATTATTCGTAACCGAAAGGTTGCAATTATTGGCTACGGCTCGCAGGGCCATGCCCACGCGCTCAACCTGAAGGAGTCGGGTGTCGAGGTATGCGTCGGCTTGCGCGAAGGTTCGAGCTCGCAGAAAAAGGCCGAGCAGGCTGGTCTCACGGTGAAGTCAATCGCTGACGCGGCTGCGTGGGCAGACCTCATCATGATCCTCGCTCCAGACACCGAGCAGAAGCGCATCTACGACGAGCACATTGCAGGCAACCTGCAAGCCGGGAACGCAATCGCCTTTGCACACGGGTTCAACGTGCGCTTCGGCCGCATCTCGGCACCTGCGGGCGTCGACTGCATCATGATTGCTCCGAAGGGACCTGGTCACCTCGTCCGCCGTACCTACACCGAAGGTGGCGGGGTTCCGGCTCTCATCGCGGTCGAACAGGATGCAACCGGTGGCGCGAAAGCGCTCGCGTTGTCCTATGCCGATGCAATCGGCGGGGCGCGCGCTGGCGTGATCGAGACGACGTTCACTGAAGAGACCGAGACCGACCTCTTCGGCGAACAGGTCGTGCTGTGCGGCGGTCTCACCCGCCTCGTACAGGCTGGCTTCGAGACCCTCGTCGAGGCTGGTTACGCGCCAGAAATGGCCTACTTCGAATGCCTTCATGAGGTGAAGCTCATTGTGGACCTCATGTATGAGGAAGGAATCGCTGGAATGCGGTATTCGATCTCGGACACTGCTGAATACGGCGATCTCACTCGCGGGCCGCGAATTGTGAACGATGCAACAAAGGCTGAGATGAAGCAGGTGTTGTCAGAGATTCAGTCCGGCAAGTTTGCCGAGGAGTGGGTGAACGAAAGTGAATCCGGTCGAGCGAACTACCACCGACTTCAAGAGGAGGGCAAGGTTCATCCAATTGAGGTCGTTGGCGCTCGTCTGCGAGCGATGATGCCGTGGATTTCGGCAGGTAAGCAGAAAGTCGCCGACGCCTCGGGCGGAGCGAGCTGACCGCTGACATTCGGCGTTCACCGTTGCCGGTGAACGTAGGGGGTGACAACGTGACCGGGCGTTCCGCTCGGTCACTTGTCGTTTTCATCGAGAAAATGAAAGTTGACCTTGCAAGTCGGGATTTAACTGCCTAGTCTTTGACCCCATGTCAGACACGACTCCACAACGCGGCTTCGAAACTCGTCAAATTCATGTCGGGGGAGATCCCGATCCGACGACTGGCGCTCGCGCCGTACCGATCTATCAGACGACCTCATACGAGTTCCGTGACGCTGCGCACGCGGCAAACCTCTTCGCACTTGCAGAAGTGGGCAACATTTACACCCGCATCATGAACCCGACTCAGGCGGCACTTGAGGCACGACTGAACGATCTCGAGGGAGGGTGCACCACCGCAATCGGTATTCCGGGCGCACTCGCCACCGCGTCCGGACAAGCGGCTGAAACCCTTGCGATTCTCACTGTCGTCGAAGCCGGCCACCACATCGTCGCGTCACCATCGCTCTACGGCGGTTCCTACAACCTCTTGCACTACACACTGCCAAAGATGGGCATCGAGGTCACCTTTGTTGAGGACCCGCACAACCTGGAGCAGTGGCGTAGTGCAGTGCGGGACAACACGCGCCTCTTTTACGGAGAAGTGTTGCCGAACCCGAAGAACGACATCTTCGATATCGAAGGCGTCGCCGGCGTTGCACACGCCGAAGGAATTCCGCTCATGGTCGACAACACCGTGGCGACGCCATACCTCGTGCGTCCGATCGAATGGGGTGCGGACATCGTTGTTCACTCATTGACGAAATTCATGGGCGGCCACGGCACCTCGGTCGCAGGCGGCATTGTCGATGGTGGAAACTTCGACTACGGAGCATCGGGGCGCTTCGCGAACTTCACTGAGCCCGACCCGAGCTATCACGGGCTTGCGTATTGGCCAGCCCTCGGTCATGGCGCAATGATTCTGAAGGCACGCGTCCAGATGCTGCGCGACCTCGGCATGGCGATCTCACCCTTTAACGCGTTCATGATTCTGCAGGGCGTCGAGACCCTCAGCCTGCGAATGGAACGCCACTTCTCAAATGCGCAGCGCGTCGCCGAATTCCTTGACGCACATGACCAGGTTGCTTCGGTGAATTACGCCGGCCTCGCATCGAGCCCGTGGCACGACCGCGCGACTCGATTGGGCGGAGGCAAGGGGTACGGCTCGGTACTCGCGTTTGAAATTGTCGGTGGGCTCGAGGCCGGACAGAAGTTTGTCGAGGGACTCGAACTGCACAGCCACGTCGCAAATATCGGCGATGCGCGAAGCCTTGTCATTCACCCCGCGAGCACGACGCATTCTCAGCTCACGGCGGAGGAGCAGGCGGCGAGCAATGTGACGCCCGGACTCATCAGACTTTCGGTGGGGCTGGAGACGATCGACGACATCATCGCCGACCTCGAACTCGGTTTTGCTGCTGCGAAATAGTCGGTGCTGCCGAGGTTCACTGGGTGCTGAGCCCGGCGCGCCACATCCCCTCGCTGACGAGTTGTGCGATACGTGGATCGGGTTCGCTAAGTCGTTGCAAGGTCACGCCTGAAATATCGGCAGTGCACGCAAATTGGTGAGGGTACGGACCGACGGGTGAACCGGTGTCGATTCCAACATCAAAGGTCTCCCCACTTATCGAAAACACAAGTGGCACCGTGCGGTCGAGACGAGCACTGTCGAGCGGCGTGCCGTCGATGCTGATGAGGAGTTCGCCGCCACCGCCAAAGCCACCGTCGTACACAAAGTCGACTGCAATCTCATGATGACCCGGTGTGATGTCTGGCGTAGAAATCGTGGTGATGTCGTGACCGAAGCAGTTGTACGTGAAGTGTGCCTTGCGGTCGGCCAGCCACAATGACCAACCCGACATGTTGCCTCCCTGGCAGGCGATGACCCCTGAATCAGCGGGGCCACAGTGAAGTTCTGCAGTGATGTTCCATGAGCAGTTCTTCAGATTGATCACCGACGATTCCGGCATTCGTACATGGCTTCTCGTGTATGTCATTCGCTTCGCACCACCAAGCGAACTTGGTACCGCCATGTCACCGCCGCGGGGTGAACCTGCATCACGTAATGGGTAGACGCCGTTCCGTTTCGCCTCATCGTCAAAAAGTTGCTGCATTGCCGCGAGCCGTTCGGGGTGTTCCGCGGCCAGGTCAACCGACTGCGAGAAGTCGCGTGTGACGTCGTACAACTCCCACTGCTCGTCGGGTCCGTCGAATTCAAATGCTTGCATGCGAATCCACGGAACCCGGCCATGGAAACATGAGGCGATCCAGCCATCGTGATACACCGCGCGATTACCGAGGATTTCGAAATATTGGGTCGTTCGAGTGCTGGAACCGTCGCCGGCGGCGGTGTAGTTCATCGGCGTGCCGTCGAGACTCATTTGCGCGATGCCGTTGACCCGCTCGGGAGGAGTGATTCCCGCCGCCGCATAAATCGTTGGAGCGATATCGACGACGTGGTGGAACTGGGAACGAACTTCGCCCGCCGTGCCAGTCTGACCTGGCCACGAAATCGCGAGACCATTGCGTGTTCCGCCGAAGTGCGAAGCAACCTGTTTCATCCATTGGAATGGTGCATCGAGCGCCCATGCCCATCCGACGTTGAAATGGTTTTCGCATCGCGCCGTGCCAAAGTCCTCCATATGTTCAAGCAACCATTCGGGGTCTTCGTGAACTCCGTTTTGAAACGATGGCGCACTCCATGCCCCATGCACCGTGCCTTCGGCGGAGGCTCCGTTGTCGCCGGTGAGGTAGATGATGAGCGTCTCGGTTCCGTGTTGGGCGTCGAGTCGTCGTGTTGCATCGATGACCCGTCCGATGTGGTGATCGGTGTGTGCGAGAAAGCCGGCGAAGCATTCCATGAGGCGTGTCGCCACCGGTCGATAACGCTCGGGATAGTCCGCCCAGGCGGGCACCTGCTCTGGCCGAGTGGTGTTCGCAGTACCGGCAGGTATCACACCGAGCGAAAGTTGGCGTTCGTAAATCTCTTCACGCAAGGCATCCCAACCACCGTCGAATTTTCCGGCGAAACGGTCGATCCATTCTGGGGGCGCGTGATGCGGGGCGTGAACGGCTGGTGTCGAGAAGTAACAGAACGAGGGGCGATCAGGTGTTGATGCCCGCTGACGTTCGAGCCATTCAATTGCGTGGTCAGCGAGATCCTCGGTGAGGTGGTAGCCCGGGCGGTCGACGTAGGGGGCGATCGGTGTGGTTTGGTCGTAGACCGCTGGTTCCCACTGCGAGGCCTCGGCACCAATGATTCCGTAAAAACGATCGAAGCCGAGACCGGTTGGCCATCGGTCGAACGGCCCTGCCGGGCTTTGCTCCCACGATGGCGTGAGATGCCATTTCCCGAAACAGGCTGTCGAGTAGCCCGACATTCGCAACACCTGCGCAACCGTTGCGGCCTCTAACGGAAGCGCAGAGTCGTACCCCGGGTAGGAGTTGGCTATTTCGGTGATGCCGCCCATGTGCACGCGGTGGTGATGACGACCGGTGAGCAATGCGGCCCGGGTCGGTGAGCACAGCGCCGTCGTGTGAAATTGGTTATAGATGAGACCTTGATCGGCAACCCGTTGCAATGCTGGTGTTGGCACCGGTCCGCCGAAGGTCGACATCGAACCGAAGCCGACGTCGTCGAGCATGATGAGCAACACGTTTGGCGCCCCATCTGGTGCGCCTCGCACGTGAAATCGTTCGGGCGTTGAGTCAGCGAGCAAACGCTCGATGTTGCCCGTGAACTCGGGTGTCGAAAGCGGTAAATCGGTCATTCGTAGCTCCCTGCGAACGATGGATGATCGAGGGCGCTCAAACATTGCGTGACGCCGTTGACATCGCCCGAAACCTTGACGTCACCGGCGGTAACCGCATCAGCCCATGTCAGTTTCTCGCAAAGGAGATCCGTCCACGTTGCCCGCGACATGGTGACCTTTGATTCAGCAGTGGCACCATTCGTCGGACAGGCGATGTGATTGCGGAAGTGCAGACCAGCACGCTCACCGTCGATGTCGAATTCGATGTGATGGTCGATATCTACGAGCCGGTCAGGTTCGACCATCACGCGCAGCACTGCGACTGACGTTGCTATCGGCCAGTTTCCGACTTGTCGACGGGTTATGCGATGTGTTCGGTGGCGCGACATGTCGATGGTGCCGTCAAGATCGAGTGCTTTTGTGAGACACCAGTTTCGAAGGTTCGCGCTCGTTGTCCGGCGCGCAACCACGCGCAGCACGTCGGCAAGTTGCTCGTTGTCGGCATCGGTTGCCTCGGGATGGTCAACGAGGGAGGTTGCAAGTTCGAGCGCCCACCGCGGGTTCGATTCTTTTGCGGCGTCGCATCGTGACCGAACTGAGTCGAGACCTCCCATTGCATCGATCACGAGTTCAGCGTGTTCAACCCGCTCGACGGGCAGGAGCTTGCTCGTATCACCGTCAAAAAAACCGAAGAGACCAGTTCGAATTTGCCGCACATGGTGCTCGGCTACGCCGTAGTGCTGCTGTGTAAGCCAGTCCTGCGCAAAGACCTCTGGGAGGTGGATGCGATGTGCGAGTTCTTCGGTGGTCGCACCCCGATTCGTCCACCGAACCGTCTGATCCCAAAGGAACTGAATTGAATCTCGGTAGTTCCGTAGGCGCCGCGCAATATCGACCTTGTCGGAAATTGGTGGCCCGTGGGTGGCAACGAGGTGTGCGGCGCCGAGCGAATGGAGATGGTCAAGTCCGTTCAGCAACACGCGCGGGTCGCGGTACTCCTCACCGCGTATCGCGAAGACATTGAACAAGGCCGGCCACATGAGGTTGTGAACGGCGACCTCAAGTTCTGGGAACCAGAGAGTGACCGAGTCGTCGGCATCAGAAGGAGCGGGCGTGACCTCAACGGTGAGACCTGCGACCGAGATCGTTGACGGTTCAGAAAATTCACGAGTCGCTGGTACGTGCCCGGGGGTAAATGGCGCGTGACGAGACATTCGATATGCGAGACCAAGCCCAACGTTGACATTGCCGTCAGGACCGTCGACCGGCATCTGTATCGCGAATTGTTCGACGAGACCTCGACCATAGGCAGGCGCAATTTCGGTTGCTGAGCGCCGCAAATTGGTTTCAATTTTCGAGTGCCCCCAAACTTCGCTAACGGGGTTCGAGGACATGATTGCGGTGGTGCCGCTTGCGTAATGGAAGTGCGTGTACATGACCGCGACGATCGGCGTGTTCGTCACTTTCCGTATTTCATCGAGGGCCTCTTGCATCTCCTCGACGGATTCACCAGTGTCGATTGCGATGAGGCCGAGTGGTCCTTCGATGAATGTCTGGTTCGACAGTCCGTTGCCGACGAGACACCACACGCCGTCGCGCACCGTGTGCAATTTTCGGTTGAGTCGCTCGGTGTGTTGCAGGAGCGAAGCATCGACAACCTGACGTCGATCACCGACTCGTACGAATTCGTCGTTGTCGCGAAGTGCCCGTGTTGTGCCCACGTGGAGATAGTAGGTCGGGTCGTGCGAAACGACGTTCCTGGATGAACGTCGGTGGCCGATCGCGAGGTGTCATTCTTCGTCGAGATCGCGCAGAAAGGCCTCGAGCTCAGCCCCAAGATCATCGGCGGTTGGTATCGCCGCCTCGGCACGGCGGTCAAATTCTCGTTCGAGCATCGCGACGTACATGGCAAGTTGTGAATCGCTGGCGACAAGCTCGTCGTGAAGCGAGCGTGTTTCGTTGATTTCATCAGTGAGATCGCGGCCGGGCCCAACACCGAGCACGTGAGAAAGGTGCGTTTGCAGTGAGCGAACCGCAAGGGGGTGTGATGCGTTCGAGAGATAGTGCGGAATTCCGACGCGCAGTGATACCGACGCAATGCCGTTCGATTCGAGCAGCGGATGTAACACCCCAGCGACGCCGGTGACGCCTTGGTACGACGGAGTGCGGAGTCCGAGCCGGCGCGCGAGGTCACGATTTGTGGAACTGCCGGTGACAAGCGGTGCACGACTGTGTGGCACCTGTTCGGCCCCGGCGCCAACGGTGACAACGAGCGAACAACCGAGTTGCGATGCCGAAACCGCGATCGCTTCACAATATGTGCGCCAGGCGAGGTGAGGTTCAACACCGAGTAACAGAACGACGTCTCGTGCAGCAGATTGCGAGCGCCAGACATCGATGCTGTTCCGGGGCCAACGGATCGATCGAATGTTGCCGTCGATCATCTCAACGTGTGGACGCTCGATCGTGAAGTCGTACAGCGGATCGGGCTCAATTTCGCCGACGGTTACTCGTGAGGCGTCGTCGAAGAGTGCTTCGCAAGCGGCGGTTGCCGCGCCGCCCATGTCGAACCAACCTTCGAGTGCGACGACCATCACAGGTTGTCGCAAGGTTCCAAGCGCGGCAGCGTCAAGGGTGAGAATCTCCTCGACGGTTGGAATATCACTCATCACGAATGCAACCGTTCGACGACGAAATCGATGCAGGCGGTGAGCGCCTCAATATCAGAGGGGTCAACGGCTGGAAACATGCCGATGCGCAATTGGTTTCGACCGAGCTTTCGATAACTATCGGTATCGACGATGCCATTCGTTCGTAGCACGGCGTTGATGGTCGTCGCATCGATGTCGTCGGAAATGTCGATCGTTGCGACGACAGATGATCGTTTCGACGGGTCGGTCACGAATGGTGTCGCAAAGGCGCGTGCGTCAGCCCACGAGTACATCGTCTTCGCCGAGGTTGTGACGCGTTGCGTCACCCATGGCATGCCACCGTTCTGCAACATCCACTCAATTTGATTCTCGAGCATGACGAGCGTTGCGAGAGCGGGCGTGTTGTACGTCTGGTTGAGACGACTGTTGGTCAGCGCGATGCCGAGATCGAGTGAAGCCGGACGCCAGCGATCGCTCGACGCAAGGCGCTCAATGCGCTCAATTGCCAACGGCGAGCAGGCTGCGAGCCACAAGCCACCGTCAGCAGCGAAACTTTTTTGCGGAGCGAAGTAGTACACGTCAACTTCGGAAGGCGTCCAACTCAATCCGCCTGCGGCGCTCGTTGCGTCGACGATGACGAGGCTGTCTGCACGCGCCCCGTCTGGCCGTTCAAGATGCATAGCGACACCGGTTGAGGTCTCGTTGTGCGTGAGCGCATATGTGTCGATCGAGTCACAGGCCCGTGCCACCGGATGGTCGCCAGGTGGGGCTGAGATGACGTCCGGGTTCTCGAGATGGGGTGCCGAGAGTGCCGCTTCGGCAAATTTTGATGAGAATTCACCGAAGGTGAGGTGTTGACTGCGCGTGTCGATGAGGCCAAAGGTTGCGGCATCCCAGAACATGGTTGACCCGCCGTTGCCGAGGAGGATCTCCCAGCCTGCAGGCAAGTCGAACAGTGTGGCCAGTCCGGACCGAACACGACCGACAACATCTTTCACCGCCTGCTGACGATGGCTCGTGCCAAGAATTGTTCCTCGCGCCGCAACGAGAGCGTCGACCTGTTCCTCACGAACTTTCGATGGTCCACATCCGAATCGTCCATCGGCAGGAAGGAGTTCGGCGGGAATTTCGATGGTCGAGGAATTCACTCCACAAGGATGGCAGTGAGAACCGCCTCTCGCACATTGGCGGGTTGAACATTTCGTCCGCAAATACATGCGTTGAAGGCGTGTTCGACACGGATTGCTGGCAGAGTACAAGGCGTGAATCGAGTGTCAGCCCGTCTAGCGAATATTGCCCCGTCAGCGACCCTTGCGGTTGACGCGAAGGCGAAAGCGTTGAAAGCGCAGGGAGAGAATGTCATTGGTTTCGGAGCGGGCGAACCCGACTTCCCGACCCCGGCTCACATTGTTGATGCTGCAGTAGCCGCTTGCCGCGAGGTGAAGAATCACCGCTACACACCTGCGGGTGGTCTGCCTGAACTTCGCGAGGCGATCGCTGCCAAAACTGCCCGCGACTCGGGTTTTCATGTTGGCGCCGATCAGGTTCTTGTGACGAACGGCGGCAAGCACGCCGTGTTCACCGCCTTTGCGGCGCTTTGCGACCCGGGCGATGAAGTGATCTGTCCCGCACCGTTTTGGACGACCTATCCGGAGGCGATCGTGCTCGCCGGTGGCGTCCCCGTCATTATCGACACCGATGACGCCGCAGGATTCAAGGTCACCGTCGATCAACTTGAATCGGCTCGCACGCCACGAACCAAAGTGTTGTTGTTCGTGAGCCCTGATAACCCGTCAGGCGCCGTGTACACACCAGCCGAAATTGAGGAGATCGGTCGGTGGGCAGTTGAACACGATGTGTGGGTCGTGACCGATGAAATTTACGAACATCTCATTTACGGATCCAGCGAATTCGCATCGATGCCGACGCTCGTTCCTGACATTGCTGATCGGTGTCTTGTGGTGAACGGTGTCGCCAAGACGTACGCAATGACCGGCTGGCGCGTTGGCTGGCTTCTTGGTCCGAGCGATGTGGTGAAGGCGGCAACGAACTTTCAGTCGCATGCAACCTCGAATGTCACCAACGTCGCTCAGCAGGCGGCGCTTGCGGCGGTCGCAGGCAATCTTGACGACGTTGCAATGATGCGAACCGCGTTTGAGCGACGCGGAGTTGCGATGCATCGCATGCTCTCAGACATTCCAGGCGTTACCTGCATCGAACCGCAGGGAGCGTTCTACTGCTTCCCAAATGTCTCCGGCCTGCTCGGACGCTCGATCGGTGGTCACACGGCGTCGACGACACTTGAACTTGCTGACCTCGTGCTCTCTGAGGCGAAGGTTGCATTCGTTCCAGGTGAAGCCTTCGGCGCGCCCGGCTATGCGCGGTTCTCCTTTGCGCTGGGGGATGACGACATCGCCGAGGGTATTTCACGCCTCGCCGCATTTGTGCAGGGCTGATCAAGGTCATCACCAATCCTTCGACGCTGGCGGTATCCGAACCGGCGAACTAGCGTTTGACTCCAGCAGAGGGGGTCGAAGTGGCTGAGCACGAACTCGTCATTCGTAATGGAACAATCGTCGATGGCACCGGTAGCGATCGATACGTTGGCGATGTTGCCGTCAGCGATGGCGTCATTACCGAAATAGGTGCGGTCTCGGGTACCGGGCGCCGAGAGGTTGACGCGGATGGAATGCTCGTCGCTCCAGGGTTCGTCGACATTCATACCCATTACGACGGTCAGGCGACGTGGGATGCGCAACTGGCACCTTCAAGTTGGCACGGGGTGACAACCGTCGTCATGGGGAATTGTGGCGTTGGCTTTGCGCCAGTTCATGAGCGGGATCGTGAGCGACTTATCCAGCTCATGGAAGGTGTTGAGGACATTCCAGGCACCGCCTTGCATGAGGGTCTGTCATGGAACTGGTCGAGCTTCCCTGAGTATCTCGACGAACTTGATCGTCGACCGCGTGACATCGACCTTGGCACCCAAGTGCCCCATGGTGCGCTGCGGCTTCATGTCATGGGGGAGCGTGGCGCGACCCAGCAGCCCGCTACTCCAGAGGACATCGCTGAAATGGCGCGACTCGCGAAAGAAGGTATTGAAGCTGGCGCGCTTGGGTTCTCAACGAGTCGCACGCTGAATCATCGAACGAGTCTCGGCGAACCAACTCCGACGTTGGGTGCCGCAGCAGATGAACTTGTCGGTATTGCGAAAGCGATTGGTGAGACCGGCCGCGGGGTGCTGCAGGCGGTCACCGATTTCATTGAGCGTGACGCTGAACTCGATCTCTTTGAGCGAATGGCCGCCGAGTCGGGTCGGCCGATTTCGGTGTCAATTGCGCAAGGCGCAAGGTCTGGGGATGATTGGCGAGTCGAACTTGATCGCTTTGATGATGCATCGCGTCGCGGTATTCAGATGCGCGGGCAGGTCGGTGCACGTGCAGTTGGCCTCATGCTCGGACTTGAGGCGACCTTGCATCCATTCATGTTTTCGGAGCCGTACAAGTCGATTGCGCATCTTCCCCTTGCTGAACGCGTCGCCGTCATGGGACACGATGATCTACGCCGGGCGATTATCGACGGAGCACGGGTTGACGACACGGTGCTCGGCAGCCGTGCGATTCATCGATATCGATTTATTTATCAACTCGGCAATCCACCCGATTATGAACCTGACCCATCAACCTCTGCTGAGGCGACGGCGAAGCGACGTGGGGTGGATCCACTCGAGGTGCTCTACGACTGGATCCTCGAAGACGGCGGTCGTGCACTGCTCTACCAGCCAATTTTGAATTGGTTTGGTGAAAGCCTTGACGCGGTCGGCGAGATGTTACGGCATCCCGCATCGGTTCCAGGTCTGAGCGATGGTGGTGCCCATGTCGGCACGATCTGCGATGTGAGCTTTCCGACAACCTTGTTGCAATGGTGGGGTCGGGACCGTCCTCACGGGCGCATTCCGGTTGAGACGCTCATTGCGAAACAGTGCAGGATGACTGCCGAGACGGTTGGTCTCACTGACCGTGGCGTGTTGAACATTGGGAAACGTGCCGATATCAACGTGATCGATTTTGCGTCGCTGCAGCTTCGGGCGCCTGAGATTGTGTACGACCTGCCGGCCGGTGGTCGCCGAATGATTCAGCGTGCCGACGGCTACCGTCACACGTTTGTTGCCGGCACCGAAATTATGTGTGATGGTGAGTCGACCGGTGCGACGCCAGGGCGCCTCGTTCGAGGTGCTCGATGAGTTTTCCGTTTCCGGTCATTAGCGCCGATTCGCACATTACGGAACCACCCGATTGCTACACGGCGCACATCGACCCGGCATGGCGAGATCGAGCACCTCATGTGGTCTCGGATGAGAAACGTGGCGACATGTTTGTTGTCCCGGGCATGTCTCGCCCGATCGCCATGGGACTTGTGGCAGCCGCAGGAAAACCTGCCGAGGAGCTCACTGTGTCGGGAGTGTCATTTGATGAACTCCATCGTTCGGGATGGGATTCGTCGTTCCGGCTTGCAGATCAGGATCGCGATGGCGTGTCGGCCGAGGTCATATATCCGACCGTTGGGATGATGATTTGCAATCATCCAGACGCAGATTTCAAGCACGCGACGTTCGCGGCATACAACCGATGGATCTCTGAATACTGCTCGATTGCACCCTCTCGTTTGCTCGGTTGTGGACAGACGGCGCTGCGATCAGTTGCTGAGGGAATCGACGACTTGCAGCGCATTGTCGATCTCGGGCTGCGCGGCGTGATGATGCCGGGCGAACCAGCGACCCTGCAGTCCGACGGGTCTGGCGATTATGACGATCCGATGTGGGACCCGTTTTGGGAGGCGGCGATTGCTCATGGGTTGCCGCTGAGTTTTCACATTCTGACCTCGCGGTCGAGCGCGTTCGAGGCCCGTCCACGCGGGCCCCGTATCAATGGGTTTCTTGCGATTATTCGCGGCATCCAAGACATCATGGGCACGCTCGTGTACGGGGGAGTGTTCGAACGACACCCCGATCTGCGAATCGTCTGTGTTGAGGCTGACGCAGGCTGGGTGCCGCACTACATGTATCGGATGGATCACGCGTGGAAACGGCATCGAAATTGGATGGCACCCGGAGTGTCGCTGCAGAAGCTGCCATCGGAATATTTCGCGGAGCACATCTACACGACATTTCAGGATGACTGGACAGCATTTCGAGTCGCTGAGCAAATGAATTGGCGTCGGCTGCTCTGGGCGAATGACTTCCCGCATAGTGACTCAACATGGCCGTGGTCACAAGAGATGCTCGACGAGCACACCAAACATCTCACCGACGAAATGACTCAGGCAATTCTCTCGGGCAATGCCGCCGAGTTGTATCGAATCGACCTCGACGCGTTGCGATCAGTCGCCTGACGACGCGGTTGTCGTCGATAGTCGGTCGATGACAACGACGACCGCGAACGCGACGACGGCGAGCACGATCGGCATGAGAACGTCGCCGCTCGGTGCCGAAATTGTCGTCGTCCATGTGCCGTTAGGCCACGGCCACAACACACGTACTGATCCGATCATGAGGCCGATCATTGCTGCGATGATCGTGTCGTGGTGATGTTGCAATAGCCAGTTCAACAAGGACGAGAACAGCATGAGTCCGATGACGCAGCCAAGCCCGGTTGCGGCGAGTATCGGAATATTTCGATCATTCACCGCACCAATGACCTCGGTGTACATGCCAATCATCACGAGGATGAACGATCCAGAAATTCCCGGCAGAATCATCGCGCAAATTGCAAGGGCACCCGAGAGTACGAACACCCACCACGGTCGTGTGACGGCTTCAACCCCTGTTGCGTGAGTGTCGGCGCGAAGACCAAGCACGAGAAAGAGCGGGATTGCCGTGAGCGCAGCGATGCTGGCATTACGCCCACGATGCGACGTGACAAGTTTGGATGCGACCACCACCGAGCCAAGAACGAGGCCAAGAAAGACCGATGATGTGCGAACCGGCTGCTCAGTGAGCAAGGTCTCGATGAGTGCTGAAAGCGCAGCGATGGCGGCGAGAATGCCGACGAGAAGCGAGCCCAGCCACACCCATTCCACCGATCGGAGTTGTTCGCGTGCCGCTCGGAGATCGCGGCGCAACAGCGATCGAATGGCGCTGGCACCTCGGTGAATCTGCTCGATGAGCGTTGTGTAAATGCCGAGCACGAGCGCCACGGTTCCCCCTGAAACACCGGGGACGATGTCTGCGGTTCCCATGGCAAACCCGCGCGCGACCTGGGTGAGGGAGGTTCGAATGTTCACTCCGGTGAGGCTAATTGTCGGTCGTACGCGGAACGGTGACATCGAGCAACACCGTCGCTTCGTCCTCGGTCACGACGTCGATCGCAAGTGACGGCGGCAACGTGATGGAGTCACCGGCGTCGAGGGAGATGGCGTCGTTCGCGTCGAAGCGGATCTCAATATTGCCATCCATCACGAAGAGGAATCGGAAATCGAAGGAAGGCATCGGCGCTGGTCCCTCGGAGATTCCTCGTCGAACTCTGCGCACTTCGACGAGGCCACTGGTCGCGGCGCCGATTCCGGAATCGTCGCTGACAAAACCTGCGGAGTCCCACGCGGTCGCTGACGGTCCTGGCGAGGTAAACGAAAACTTTTGACCGTTCCATTGGCGCGGACCCTCACCGGTCGTTGGGAGTTGCAACTCGTGGTCGAACTCGGTGCGATGGTCGGCGGGGCACCCGACCTCAACGATTTCGAAGCCTGGTGAGGTGGCGAGCACTTGGTGGCGAATGCCAGGTGGCTGCAACACGATGTCGCCCGGCAACATTCGAATTGCTTCACCCTGATCCTCGTACAGCACGTCGACCCAGCCGCGTCGAACCGCGAGAAACTGAAATGTGACGCTGTGATGGTGCACGCTGTCGGCGATCGGACCGCCGTCGGGTACAGCGATATGCGAAGCAACGAAGCGGCCATCCCATCTTCCGGGAATGAGATCTCGGTAACGCATGCCGGCACGCCCGTCATGCCACGCGCCGGTATCGCTCGCTCGGCTCACCACAATTGGTGTTCGTCGTAAGAGAAACACTTCTCCGTCGCCGTCACGCATTTCCGCGGTATACGGATCATCGGCAGGACGGATCGCAACGATGTGGGCACCTCTGCTCGAGTGTTCTGCGATTGCCGCAGAGAGGTCAACCACGTCGAGCGTACGCATGACCTCAGTAATCGATTCCGCGCTTCGCCCGAATGCCACTTGCGTAGGCGTGTTTGATCTCGGTCATTTCAGTGACGGTGTCCGCGATCTCGATAAGGGCCGACGGGGCATCTCGTCCGGTGATGAGGACGTTCACATGGCTCGGTCGATTGGTGATCGCCGAGACAACATCATTCGTAGCGACCCAATCCCAGTTGCATAGGTAGGTGAGCTCGTCGAGGATGACAAGCTCGTGTTTGCCAGCCGAAATGATGGCAGCGGCGATTGCCCAACCTTGCTGCGCGAGCTCTCGATCGTGTTCCAAATTGTTCGAATCCCACGTAAAGCCGTCGCCAAAGGAGTGCCACTCGACCCCGAGTTGGCGGCCAATTTTTTCCTCGCCAACCTTCCAGTCACCGCTTTTCACAAACTGGCAGACTGCGACGTCCCAGTCGACGGCAAGTCCGCGAATCATCATTCCAAAAGCGGATGAACTTTTTCCTTTGCCGTTTCCGGTGTTGACGACGACAAGCGACGGCGCTGAACGCAGTCCATCCGGACGCGGATCCTCGGTGAGCGGCTCCGGGCTCCCGTTGGAGTTGGAATCATGTGTTGTCAAACCCGTCATGCGAGGGTGAGCATAGGTGGATCTCGACGGTCCTGCCCCACGGATCGCGATTCGCAGCACTCATGGCGTGCCCTGTTAGTGTCCTCTTGTCACGTCGTGAGCGAAGTCCGGTGAGATTCCGGCGCTGTCCCGCAACGGTGGTTCCGAGGCTCTGCCTCGGACAAGCCCGGTCGACCACCTCGTGCGCGGATACCACCCTCGAGGCAAGGGAGGATCGCTGGCCATCAGGCTCTCGACCCGACTTGACCTCCACAACCGGAGGCATGAGATGACACATCGACGACTGGCGATTGCTGCGGCAATCGTGCTGAGCGGGTTACTGGGCGCGTGCGGATCGAATGGAAATGAGATGTCGATCGAAGGTGGCGCAGTCCCTGAGTCGACAGCATCCGATTCAGATCAGAGTGAGACTCTCTCCGCCAGTGATCACAATGCGGCGGATACGGATGCCAACACGGGTGCCACTCGTGATGACAGCGATACACAACCCGAGGGTGACACGTCGGTTCCGTCGTCAATCATTTCGCTCTCGCCGACGGCGACCGAAATGCTCTACGCGATCGGTGCTGGGAGCGCCGTTGTCGCCGTTGACGACTTCTCGAACTATCCGGCCGAAACGAGCGACAAAATGCCGGGTATCAGCGGGTACGACCCAAACGTTGAGGCGATTCTCGGTATCGGCGCTGATCTCATTGTGACCGACGGAACGAATCCCGACCTGATCGATGCGCTCGAGAGAGCGGGAGTCTCGCATTGGGAAGGGTACGCGGCGGTGACGATCGAGGATGCATTCGACCAGATTGAACAGTTGGGAGAGTTGACTGGGCATGAGGCGGAGGCCGCCGAAGTTGTGTCCTCGCTCGAGGCTCGACTCGCGGCGCTGCTCGATCGTATTGACGCTCTGAGCGTGCTTGATGAGCCGTTGACCTACTACCACGAACTTGACAACACGTATTACTCGGTGACGAGCGAGACCTTCATCGGCACAACGTACTCGCTGCTCGGACTTCGAAATATTGCCGACCTTGCCGAAGGCGACTCCTATGGGTATCCGCAACTCAGCGCAGAGTTTATTCTCGACAAAGACCCCGACCTTATTTTCCTTGCGTGCACGATCTACTGCGGCGAAACCCCCGAATCGGTCGCCGCACGCCCCGGTTGGGATGTCCTCACCGCAGTTGCCGAAGGTCACGTGTTTTCCCTTGATGATGACACTGCGTCGCGCTGGGGCCCGCGAATTCTCGACCACATGACATCGGTGGTTGATGCCGTCGAACTCGTCGTTGCCGCAAAGGCCGGTTAGCAAACGATGTTTGACGGGCGACGAGCTGTGGCAGCACGAGTGGTGCTCTCACTTCTGGTCCTCCTTGTCGTCGCATGCGCAGGGGTGATGATGGGACCGGCAGGCCCGACCTGGTGGCGAATTCCACTCGCGCTCCTCGAGCGAATCCCCGGATTCGGTGAAGGTGGACTTGGAGTTTCGAGTGGTGTCAGTGAACGCGAGTGGTCCATCATCTGGGACATTCGAATGCCGCGCGTCGTGCTCGCTGGCATTGTGGGATCCATGTTGTCGCTTGGTGGTGCGACGTATCAGGGAGTGTTTCGCAACCCGCTTGTCGATCCGTACTTGCTTGGAGCGGCAGCGGGTGGTGGGCTCGGTGCAACGATTGTGATTACGACGTTTGGAAGTTCGCGTGTCGAATGGCCGATCGATCCAGTTCCACTCGTTGCGTTTGCCTTTGCGCTCGGAACAGTCGCCATCACCTATCTCGTTGGAGCATCATTTGGTGGTCTGCGATCCTCGAGCACGCTCGTGCTCGCGGGTGTGGCGATGGTCTCGTTGATGACAGCGATTCAGACATTCATTTTGCAGCGCAATTCAGACGTGGTCCGCGAGGTCTACAACTGGATTCTCGGTCGGCTTGCCACCGCCTCGTGGTCAGACGTCATCCTCGTGCTGCCATACGTGGCGGTGTCGACGGCGGTTTTGCTGTTCCACCGACGCCATCTCGACGTGCTGCGTGTCGGTGATGAAGAGGCAACGGCACTCGGAATTCCCGTCGCACGTGTTCGACTCACCGTCGTGATCGCAGCAACATTGGGGACCGCCGCCGTTGTGGCGGTGAGTGGGCTCATCGGGTTCGTCGGCCTTGTCGTTCCACACATGGTGCGCCTCATTGCCGGTGCGAGTTATCGAGTAGTCGTCCCGCTGGCGGTGACGGTCGGCGCGTCATTTCTTATCCTCGCCGATATTCCTGGTCGAACGTTGTCGTCGCCAGCCGAGGTGCCCATCGGTGTCGTCACCGCGTTTATCGGCGCCCCATTCTTTATCGTGCTCCTCCGGACGCGTCAGGTGTCACGATGAGTTCTCTTGAACTGCGCGGCGTCACGGTTCAGTACCACAAGCGTCAGGTTGTGCGGGACTTCAGTTGTCTTGTTCCTTCGGGTGGTTGGCTCGGCCTCATCGGTCCAAATGGCGCAGGAAAGAGTTCGCTGTTGCGTGCGATCGTCGGCATCGTTGCTCACGGCGGTGAGGTGCTTGTTGACGGCGCACCGTTGTCGCTTCGCAGTCGTTCGAGACGGGCCTCAATTGTCGCCTATGTGCCTCAGGAACCGGTGTTGCCCGAAGAGATGACCGGCCATGAATACGTTTCTCTTGGACGAACGCCACACATCGGATACTTCGGCTCCCCCTCGAAACATGATCGCGCCATGGTCGATGACATCATCGACCGATTGGAGTTAGGTGCCTGCGCAGCTCGGCGGCTCGGCGCGCTGAGCGGTGGCGAGCGACAGCGTCTCGTCATTGCGCGTGCACTTGCAACTGAGGCGGCGATCCTTGTCCTTGACGAGCCGACGAGTGCCCTCGACATTGGTCACCAGCAACAGGCGCTCGAACTTGTCTCGCGGCTACGACGTGACCACGGCCTCACCGTGATCTCGGCGATGCATGACCTCACTCTGGCGGGGATGTACAGCGATTCGCTTGCCCTGATGCACGAGGGCACCGTTGTTGCGCAAGGAGATGTTGTCGATGTGCTTTCCGCAGAAACGCTCGCCGAGTTTTATGGCGTTCGCGTGACGGTGCACCGCGAAGATGACGGCACAGTTGTCGTGGTGCCGCGCCGCGAGCAGATGTGACGAGTCGAGGTCGGGCAGACTTCAACTATGTCGATTGACATCGTGCAAGTTCTCCGGGAGGTCAGTGGGTGCCTCGATTCCCAGCGCCGGCTTTCAGAGTGGTTGTCGGGCCTCGGTGGCGTCGATTCGGAGCACGCGACTCGGTTGCCCGGTTGGACGGTTGGCCATGTGCTCACTCATATTGCACGGAACGCCGATAGCCATCGAGTGATGTTGGAGGGTCAACCGCAGTACCCAAGTATCGACGCTCGAAACGAGGGCATCGAGCGCGGAAGTCGACGGCCTTGGGATGCGCTTGTGGATGATGTGACGCAGAGTTCTCAGCAGCTCGCAGTGGTCTGGAATGAAATGGTCGATGCAGATCACTGGGAAGGGTCAGCGACACTTGCCTCGGGCAGCGCTATGCCGCGGACGGTGCTGCCGATATTGAGGTGGCGTGAAGTCGAAATTCATCGAGTCGATCTCGGTCTCGGGTATGAACTCGCCGACCTTGACCACCACTACGTTCGCTGCGACCTTCGCCTATTGGAAATGTTGTGGCGTGCCCGACGTCCGATTGGACTGAGTCCGCTCACGGACGCGATTCGTGAAACACCACCACCACTGCGTCTCGCGTGGTTCCTCGGTCGGCACGAAATTGACGGAGTCGCCCCGAGTGGTCTCCTCTGATTATCGGTGTCTGAGCGCCTGAAACTCGTTGATAAACGTCAAAAGGTCGGGGGAGTCCGAGCACAGTCGAATCAATTCTGCATAACGGTCGTGGCGAACCTCGTCGTTCGTTGCCGCGCCAAATTGCTCAATCGTGGTCGCGATTGAGCGCCATGTCGCTGGGCCGACGTCCGTTGCGCCAATTCGATCCTGAAGTGTCGGTGAGCCGGCGATCCGCGAGAGAACCTCGACACTCGCGTTCATGTCGACCTCGGCGATGCGCGTGTCGATGGCTACCGGCTCATCAATGTCGTGGACAAAGTCAACAACATCGAGAACGGTGCGACTCGTCGAGAGCAACGAAGACGCCACCCGCGCACCTGGCAGCGTGAGTGCAACAAGTGTCGAACTGAGTCCAAGCGCAAGGTCGGCTTTGGAAAATCGTTCTACAGATTGCACAGAACGTCGATCGTGGTTGTCTTCGATCGCTTGTGAGATGACAGTGCGTGTCGCGTCGATTCCTCCGAGTTGCGAGGCGAAGGTTGCTGCAGGGTCACGATCATCGTCGTCGCCAAGAAGTTCGACTGCGCGATCGACTTTCGTGACAAGCATTGATGCGAGTGCCGAGCCGAGGATGACCTGGGAGGTCGGGTGTTGCATGACTGAGCCGAGCAGGGCAGAGAGGTCACCATGGTTCCCGATCGGAACTGCTCCTCGGGTGGAATTCGCGATGACGTAGTGCAAGTCGATGGTTGCACCGAGTTCGTCGAGGCAAGAGGCGAGGGCCACGGCCGCTCCATGGAGGGCGCTGTCGTTCATTGCATCCGAGGAGGCATGCGCGGCGACGAGGGCGGCGAGCATGGTGGCGCCGCCGAGGTGTTGTGTTGCGTCGATATACAGCGACTCGGCGAGGTCTGTTGGCAAGAGTGGTTCGTGGGCGAGTCGGTCGATGAGCTGCGGTGTGGCGAGCACCTGGGGTAGTGCTTCAGGTTGTTCGAGGAGACGGGTGACGAATGCTGTCGTCAGGTTGTAATCGGCAATCGGGTCGATGCCGATGGTCGCGTCGGCAACAGGGTTCATGAGGTGTTGTGCCCAGGTCGTCATTTCGGTTGCTGTGAGCCGAGGAATGACGCGAAGCAGAGCCGACGCGTGGTGAGGTGATCGCCGAGCCGAGTCGATGATGCGCCGGAGCGCATCTGGAGCGTGAATGCCAAGAGCGTTCAGCGCACCATGAGTAAACGCGACGGTGCTCGCGCTCGTTGTTCTTGCAGACAAGGTGTTGAGCGTTTGGTTGATGAGTGACCGCGGGTCCTCGATGCCACCGAGTAGTGATGGGAGTCGGTGGGGCACACGTGCGATGAAACGAAGCATCACGCTGAGGTCGTTTGGTTCGTGGTGACCTGCGGCAAGACGTTGAGCTCGCGTGGCGATGTCGGTGATCGATGGCGAGCGCACAAAGTTTGGTCCGCGCGAGTGCAATGGTGT
>JALRBS010000029.1 GCA_023262325.1 Ilumatobacteraceae bacterium
CATGTCGCGACCGGCCATCAATCCGCCCTGCTGGAATTGCATTTCGCGGAATTGAACAAAGGCCTCGTCGATGAACACGTCCAACACCCCCGTTTGGGTGAAGTCAATGAGCGTGGTGAGGAAGGTGGCACTGTTGACCCAGTCTTGCTTGCGCGCCGCCAAAACCGCCAACGCATTCGACAAGATGGTGCCGCCCACGCGCGTCACGCTGACGGTCGAGATGCTGCAATTCCATCGGGACATGAGGGCCCACGACCAACCGGCGGGGTTGGTGGCACGCGCCAAGGAGTGAAATGCCTGCACGCGCATTACGCGGCCTTCCTCGCTGGCGAGCAGGACCCTGTCGGCGAATGGGTGCACGAACAACTCAATCGCGTCACATACACCGTCGATCTTTCGTCGTCGATGGTTCGCCTCAGTGGCGACAAACTCGCGCTCGACTTCCCGGTCATACCGAACGAACTTCTCGCCGATGCATCTCATGACAGGCCGCCACACCCGATCGATCTCACCAACGCGATCGGAGAGGTAAGCGACCTCGTTGATGACGCGTTGCGAACACAAAACCTTGCCCGCCCGTCATCGTCTGCACTCAATGTCATCGGCGAAACCGGGACGGCGCTTGCCCGACTCGAAACTGGTTCAGAATCGGCAACCGAGTCAAGTGTCGATCGAGAAGTTGTCGAAGAACTCTTTCGGATGCTCGCGACCGACGGCGTAACCGGTCGTCTCGACCACCCGGGACTGCTCAAGAACGATGGCGACCTTCTGCCATCTCTTTGCATCGTTGTCGCAATCGTGAGACGCCTCAACTGCGGGGCCGTCACATTCGGACAGGCAAGTGGCCAATGATCCGATCGTCTCGAGGTGCACGATGGCCACAGCCGACACTCAACAGCCGGCGCTTGCGACTACGACCGCTCAGCGACGATGACTTCACCGCCTGGAGCGAGGTACGAACACGAAACGGCGAATGGCTACTCCGATGGGAACCGCTTCGCCCCGAGTACGCCCCCGACCCCGCAGTCGATCGAAGCGCTTACGTGAGCCGGTGCAGGGCTAGGGAGCGAGAGACTGTCGCCGATCATGCGTATCCGTTCGGCATTTTCGTGGGCGAACGGTTTATTGGCGAGATCAACCTCAACAACATCATCCGCGGTGCGCTACAAAGCGGCACAATCGGCTACTGGATTGACGAGGCACACGCTGGTCACTCGTACATGCCAGAGGCGCTTGCCGTCATCCTCGGCTTTGCGTTCGACCGACTGGATTTGCATCGAGTCGAGATCTGCATCGTGCCGCGAAACCTCAGTAGCCGACGCGTGGTCGAAAAACTTGACCTGCGGCTCGAAGGAACAGCCGAGCGATATCTCCAAATTGCAGGCGTCTGGGAAGACCACGTTCGCTACGCGATGACGATCGAAGAGTGGCGCGACCGGTCACCGCAACTGCTCGCGGCGTGGGTCTCGCCCCGCCCGGACGACTAATGATTTAACCGTCAGCGAGACGCCGCACTGCAGCGACGCGCTGTTGACGCAAGATCGTTCGTCGTTTCCACATCTTCGTCTTCCAATGGCGGCGGTTGCGGCTCAACTTCGCGAGCTTTGCCTTCGCTCGATCGGAATCATGGTGGTGAATTGGTTTCCACGCTTCGCCCGGCTCATGCAGGTCTTCTGGATCAACTCCCGCGCTGACCTGATGGGCCACCTGGCCAAGCTCAACATGAATGCGATGCCGCTCACCATGCGCATGCGCACGCAACTCCTGTTTCGGCGGCAGGTACGCCTCCGCCTCTCGGTGTCGCTGACTCATCGGATACCTCCTTTGATTGGTGGTAATCCTCCCCCTGTTTCAACCTTAGCGCGTTTCACGGAGCCGCTGAGTCGGCACCACGCACGCGCGTGAACGGGTCAAGATTTCGACGAAATTTTTGACTTGAGTGCGGCGATTCTTTCTTCGAACCACGGCTGGCGGGCCGTCCACACTTGTGGATCTAGTTCTCTCGCGACGGCTGCGGGGTGGTTGTCAATGTCGGCCATGTCGCGAATCGTCTGCTTTGTCATGATGACGAGTTCACGAGGCGCCGACGCCGCTCCAGTGGCAAGTTTGCGGGCCGCAGATATCAAATCAGCATCATCAACACAGCGATGGGCAAGCCCAATTCGTTCGGCCTCTGCACCGTCGACCACCTCAGAGAAGATGACCGTTGCGAATGCCGCCTGAGGGCCAACAATCTGACGTTGCATCCACGTGTGACCGCCACCCGGGTGGAGACCGATCTGAAGGAAGCGAGTGTCAAACTTTGCGCGACGTGCTGCGATTCGCACATCACAGCCGAGCGCAAGGTTCATGCCGGCTCCAACCGCTGCACCGTTAACCGCCGCGATCGTCGGCAACGTCGAGCGGGCGATGCGAAGAAAGCCCTCATAAATCGAACTGAGGCTCTCGGCCGTCGCCGTCTGGAGGTTGCCTAAATCCGCTCCTGCGCAAAATGCCGATCCCGCACCCGTCACGATGACCGCCGAGCAGTCATCGCTCGCTTCAAACTCGTCCATCGCGGCGACGATTTCGGCCGCCATCGGCAACGTCATCGTGTTTCGCGCATCCGGCATGTTGAGGGTGATCGTTCCGATTCCATCCGACAGATCAACGATGAGATGTGACATTTAGCAAGTCTCGCATCGGAAGCGGGTGCAACTACAACGCGGACGCTGAATTCGTAGTAAGTTTCGTCTGTTCACGTGAACAGACGAGTTTTACTCGTACCAACCACACACCCATCCAAGGGGGATACATGACCAAGTCAAAGCGAATCGTCGCTGGGGCCATCGCTGCGGTACTCGCGCTTGCGGGTACAGCCTGTGGCGGCAGTGACGACACCGCGGCACCAGCCGAGGAGCCAGCAGCCGAGGCTCCAGCTGAGGAGCCAGCAGCAGAGGAACCGGCCGCTGAGCCGATCAATCTCGGTGTTGCATTCGACACCGGCGGACGAGGCGACGGCACATTCAACGACGCTGCAGCACGTGGCGCCGACCAAGCCGCATCCGATCTCGGCTACACCGTGCAGGAGCTCGAGGCCACGACCGCCGATGACCGCGGACCGAACCTCGAAGCGCTCTCAGCCGCTGGTAACCAGCTCATCGTTGCAGTCGGCTTTGCATTTGGCGACGCTCTCGGAGCAATCGCTATGGCAAATCCGGATACGTACTACGGCTGGATCGATGGCTACTACGACTGCGCAACCGACTGGGCTGAGCTGGATTGTTCGAACATCATCACAACGGCATTCGCCGAACATGAGGGTTCATTCCTCGTTGGTGCAGCCGCTGCGTTGAAGAGCCAGTCCGGCCACATCGGATTCATCGGTGGTCAGGAAATCGACCTCATCAAGAAGTTCGAAGCGGGCTACATCGCAGGCGCGAAGGCAGTGAACCCTGACATCGTCGTTGAGTCGCAGTACCTCGGTGCTGCCGGCGATAACGCCGCCTGGGGCTCACCAGACAAGGCGAAGGAAATCGCCGGTGCGTGGTACGCAGATGGCGCAGACGTCGTCTACACCGCAGCGGGTGGTTCGGGCCGAGGAACGATCGAGGCCGCAGTTGAAGCAGGTGACGGCAAGTGGGCAATCGGCGTTGACTCGGACGAGTACTACGTCGACACCGAGGAGCAGCAGGCACACCGCCTCACCTCGATGCTCAAGCGAGTTGACACCGCCGTGTTCGAAATGGCGAAGAATGTTCAGGCGGGAACTGCAGAAGGCGGCTTCTTCCCGTTCAATCTCGCCAATGATGGCGTCGGCTACGCAACTTCAGGTGGCCACATTGACGACATCGTCAGCCAACTCGAGGACTTCAAGGCCCAGATTATTTCTGGAGCCATTGTGGTTCCTGAGGCACCCTGACAGATCCTGAACTGATCGTCACCGTGCATTAGGTGACGGTTCGACAGATATGTGGTGGAGAGCCCGGGCGATCAGCCCGGGCTCTCTGCTATAAACACAACACAGGCGGCTGCTCACGAGCACGTAACATCCGGGGGAACATGTCAACTCATACTTCGTCGCAGGACGGTCAGCGTCCACTCGCGGTTCAACTCAGTGGAATCGGCAAACGTTTCCCCGGCGTCATTGCGAACCACGACGTCGCACTCACCGTTCGAGAGGGAACGATCCACGCGATCGTTGGCGAGAACGGTGCGGGCAAGTCAACCTTGATGAAGACCCTGTATGGCATGCAGCAGCCCGACACCGGCACCATCACTGTCAATGGCGAGATGCAACATTTTCGTTCGCCGAGTGACGCCATCGCCGCTGGGATCGGCATGGTCCACCAGCACTTCATGCTTGCGGACAATCTCACCGTGCTTGAGAACATCATCCTCGGGAGCGAACCGAATCGTCGAGGTGTGCTCGACCTCAAATCTGCCCGTGAACAGATCACGAGCATCATGGCATCAGTTGGTGCCGACCTCGACCTAGATATTCCGGTGAGTGAACTGGGTGTCGGTGAGCGCCAGCGTGTCGAGATCGTAAAAGTGCTGTTCCGTGGTGCACGAATCCTCATTCTCGATGAACCGACAGCGGTTCTCGTGCCGGAAGAGGTCGACGAATTGTTCGCCACACTGCATCGCCTCGTCGAAGACGGCGCAACAGTCATTTTCATTTCTCACAAGCTCGATGAAGTACTCAAGGTTTCTGACGACATCACCGTGATGCGCCAAGGCACAACCGTTGCCGAGACCCGACCTGATGCAATCGATCGATCAGGCCTCGCGGAACTCATGGTCGGCTCGGAACTTCCATCACCAGCTGGCCGGTCAACCCCAGTTGGTACTGCGATTCGGCTCGACATCGCCAAACTCACCGTTGAGGGCAAGGAAGGTCGTCCGGCTGTCGAAGACGTCTCGCTACGTATTCATTCTGGAGAGATCCTCGGAATCGCTGGGGTTGAAGGAAACGGCCAATTCGAGTTGTGCACCGCTCTGCTTGGCATTACAGAATCCACGGGGAACGTGACGGTCGACGGACGCGATGTGACCGACGAGTCGACCCGTGCTCGATACGAAGCAGGCCTCGCCTATATCCCATTCGATCGACACAGAGAAGGTCTCATGCTCACCGCACCGCTGTGGGAAAACGCTCTACTCGGACGCGAGGACGACGTTGACTTCCAGCGTGGCCCCTTCGTCAACGCGGCCACGGCGCGCCAGTCGACAACTGAGATCATTCAACGATTTGGCGTCCTGACGCCCAGCGAGACAACCCCAGCGTTCGCGCTGTCGGGCGGCAACCAACAAAAACTCGTCGTTGGCCGTGCACTCGTCACCTCGCCGTCGGTGCTCATCGCCGCACACCCGACTCGCGGTATCGACGTCGGCGCTCAGGCAGCAGTCTGGGATGAAATTCGTTCGGCGCGAGACAACGGTATGGCCGTGCTACTCGTGTCTGCTGACCTCGAAGAGTTGCTCGGTCTGTCGGACACCATCGCGGTGATGTTCGACGGTCGAATTACCGCAACCTTGAATCCCGATGACATCACCGCCGCCGAACTTGGCAGTTACATGACCGGCGCAGTCCAGGAGGCAACGAAATGACAACCGATGCTGCTCCAACTGGTGGTCCGCTCGCGAAAATTCTCACGCCGTCGCGAGCATCCGGTCTGCGAACCTCGGCGACAACCCTCGCCAGTTCACTACTCGCCGTGCTCATCGCATTGACAATTTCTGCGGCTCTCCTCGCGTTGACCGGCAAAAACCCGATTGACGCGTACTCGACGATCATTCAAACCGGCGCAAGCGCAAACAAGTTGCTCGAGATGATGCGACGCGCAACACCACTTATTTTCTCCGCCGTTGCCGTTGCCGTCGGATTCAAAATGAACATTTTCAATATTGGCGTTCAAGGTCAATACCTCTTCGCTGCGCTCATCGCCGCAGAAGCCGGCAGTCATCTCGGTTTACCGCTGCCAATTCACATCGCGGTGATCATGATTGTCGCAGTCGTCGCTGGAGCCGCGTGGGCGAGTATTGCCGCGTACCTCAAAGTGAGCAAGAACGTACATGAAGTCATCTCGACGATCATGTTGAACTACGTCGCTTTGTCGGTGATCCAATGGCTGTTCGAAAATTT
This sequence comes from Ilumatobacteraceae bacterium, assembly GCA_023262325.1. Classification (GTDB taxonomy): domain Bacteria; phylum Actinomycetota; class Acidimicrobiia; order Acidimicrobiales; family Ilumatobacteraceae; genus Casp-actino5. The sequence goes on from JALRBS010000029.1 coordinate 6,128, forward strand.
CTTTCGCGATGACCGCGACGGCGGCCTCAACGTCAAAACAACCTTGCTCCCAGACTCTGCTCGAATGCCAGACATCGTCGACGGGCGTCTAAATGGCATGTTCATCGTCGCGCTCATCGTTGTCGCCATCTTCTGGCTTGTCGTGTACAAGAGCACGTTCGGTTTCAAACTCCGTGCATCCGGATTTAACGCGACCGCAGCCTCAACAGCAGGTATCAGCGCCAGAAAGATGACCGTCATTGCCTTACTCATCTCTGGCGGCGTCTCAGGATTTGTTGCATTGCAAAGCGTGATGGGAGAGGCATTTGCGTACGGTCCCAACGCGACGCCGACCGAGTTCGGATTCGCCGGTATTGCCGTTGCGTTGCTTGGTCGAAACCACCCGATTGGCATCGTCGTCTCGGCATTGCTCTTCGGCTTCCTCGACTCAACGTCTGCCGAGCTGCAACTCGCACTCGTGCCGAACTCCATCGTCAAGGTCATTCAGGCGATCATCGTGCTCACGGTGGTCATCGTGAACGAGGCGACGATACGGCGAATGAATATACGAACGGCAGAACGAGCGCGGGCTGAACTCGCGGCTGGAGGTGCATCGTGAGCACGACCACTGTGACAACTGGTGCCACACTCATGAAGTCAACATCGACAGGTCGTCGATTCCTGCTACTTGCGCTTTCGCTCGTCACCGTGATGTCGATCACACGCGTGTGGACCGGGTACGACGACCTCACCTCATCGGGAACGATCGGTGCCGCCCTGCGGCTCACCGTGCCCATTTTGCTCGCCGGTCTCGCCGGATTATGGGCCGAACGTGTCGGCGTGCTCAACATCGGTATTGAAGGCATGATGATTCTTGGCACCTGGTTCGGGGCGTTCGGTGCCTGGAAATGGGGGCCATGGATCGGATTCCTCCTCGCCATCCTCGGTGGCGCGTTCGGAGGACTCATTCACGCCGTCGCCACCATTCGATTCAATATCGATCAGGTCATCTCAGGCGTCGTCATGAATATTTTCGGACTGTACGGCGCCAGATACCTCAGCGAACTCGCATTTGTCGGTCAGCCACAAGGCGGAATCAGCCAGTCCCCACCTCAATCGTCAGCGATCCCACGAATCGATGTTCCGTTTCTTGCCGGTGGCTCAGTCGGTTCTCGAACCACGGGAGATGCGCTCGGCTGGCTTGAAGCGCGTGGATGGTTTCTCATCGCTGACGTTGCGGGAATCGTAAGAGGACTGATGTCGGGCGTTTCGCTCGCATCCATCATTGCGATCTTGCTCGTACCCGCCTCCGCATGGGTGCTCTGGAAAACGAGTTTTGGCCTGCGACTTCGATCCTCCGGCGAATCCCCCGAGGCCGCAGAGTCGCTAGGTGTCAACGTCATCCGAGTCAGATACATCGGCCTCCTCATCAGCGGCGGGTTCGCAGGTCTCGGCGGTGGGTTCCTCTCAATCGTCTCGTCGTCGTACTACCGCCAAGGTCAAACCGCCGGTCGGGGCTTTATCGGTATCGCGACGACGATCTTTGGAAACTGGAGACCGGGGGGTGTCCTTGGCGGTGCTGCGGTGTTCGGATACTCGGAGGGGCTCAAGCTGGTCGCCGGCGGCAGTATTACCGGACTGTTCTTGTTCATCGTGCTGATTTCGCTTGCTCTTATCGTCGTGGCATTGCGAGCGAAGTCAACGAAGCGAGCGTTGGTGACAACATCGATCGGGGTGCTCGCGTTGCTTGCATATCTCCTCGTCAATGAAGTACCGGAGTCGCTCACTCAGTCGCTCCCCTACGTCGTCACCCTTGTTGTCCTTGCGACCGCCAGCCAGCGTTTGCGACCGCCAGCGAAAGCCGGCGTGCCATATCGCCCTGGCGGCGGCCACTAGGCGAGTAGTCGAATGGTCCACGATCGCGAATCAGCGATTGCCTTTCCTAAATCGCTGTTGCACGACCACCTCGACGGTGGGTTGCGCGTTGCGACCATTCTTGAACTCAGCGATTCGATCGGTTGGACACCACGGCTACCTACAACGGATCCTTCCGCTCTACAGAAGTGGTTCACCGCCGGGGCGAACTCCTGCGATCTCCTGCAATATCTCGCCACGTTTGAGCACACACTTGCGGTCATGCAGGACCAATCCCATATTGAGCGGGTCGCATATGAAGCCGTCGCCGACCTCGCTGATGATGGGGTGGTCTATGCCGAAATTCGATATGCCCCTGAACTCCACAACATGCCGTTTGACGCATCAGCCGAGGCGATCTGCGCTGGCTTTCGGCGAGCCGAGCGAGATGCTGCGAACCGGGGACGACGTATTTCGGCGCATCTCATTGTCTGCGCGATGCGCACTGAGCAACGCTCCGTAGAGGTCGCCTCCTTCGTTGACCGGTATCGCGAGGTCGACTCGAAGGTCGTTGCCTTCGACCTTGCGGGTGCTGAGACCGGATGGCCGCCCTCACTCCATGCGGCGGCGCTCGAGATCGCTCGATCACGTCACCTCAACATCACGATCCACGCGAGCGAACCGCCCGACCTTGACCTCATTTCAGACGCGCTCGCCCACGGGGCGCATCGCATTGGGCACGGCGTACGTCTGCAGTCAGATCTCACGATCGAAGGTGGGGTCGTGACCGGCATGGGTCAACTGGCGTCATATGTTCTCGAACACCAGATCCCACTCGAGATGGCACCGACTTGTCATGTTCACGTTGGTGCCGTGTCGAGCCTGCAGACCCATCCGATTGGGCCGATGCTCCGAGCAGGATTCAACGTCAGTGTGAATACCGATAATCGACTCATGAGCGATGTCACGCCGTCGTCTGAGCTCCTTGCGGTAACGCAAACCTTCGACCTGTCCGAGACCGAGGTTTGCCAACTCGTCATCAATGGAATTTCTGCTGGCTTTGCGCCACGCGAGCATCGTTTGCCGCTACTTGACGATCTCACGAGCACGCCCAATTCGGCGGCGTGACTTGCCTGAACTCGCACGAACGCGCTCGCCCGCCTACGCTCACCACATGGGATCAGTTCTCACCGATGATCAGGTGAATTCGTTTCGACGTGATGGCTTTCTCGCCATCGAAGGATTTATGGACGCCGCAACGCGACAGTCGCTGCGGACCCGTGCCGTTGAGCTCGTCAACGAGTGGGAACCAACCGATGCTCGAACCGTCTTCACAACCGAGGAACAAGAGCGAGTGTCGAACGCCGAGTTTCTTTCGTCAGGAGGCAAAATTTGGTGCTTCTTTGAAGAAGAGGCATTTCACCCGGACGGCTCGCTTCGACAAACAAAAGAACTGAGCATCAATAAAATCGGTCATGCACAACACGACCTCGACGACGTGTTTGAAGCAGCGACATATACCGACGACCTCGCTGGTGTTGCCCGAGACATCGGGCTCGCCGATGCACTCGCGCTACAAAGCATGTACATCTTCAAACAGCCAGGAATCGGCGGCGAGGTGAGTTGCCACCAAGATGCAACGTTCCTCTACACAGATCCAATTACGGTGACCGGCTTCTGGTTTGCCCTCGAAGACGCGACGCTTGAGAACGGTTGCCTGTGGGCGGCACCCGGTGCGCACACCGCACCACTCCGCAAGGTCTTCCAGCGCGTTGGAGACGATGACGCAGGTACAACCTTCGATGTGCTTGATGACACGCCATTACCGGCAC
>JALRBS010000062.1 GCA_023262325.1 Ilumatobacteraceae bacterium
AGCTGTGGCATCCGTTCACTTTGATGTCGGCAGCCTGCTGTACGCAATCGCGCTCACAATTCTCGGATATCAGACACTCGTCTTCGCCGCGCTGAGTCGCGTGTACGCGCAGACGGAGGGTTTTCTTCCGTCTCGAACCTCAGTTGATTCATTTGCGCGAATGATGTCAATCGAGAAAGGGCTCATCGCCGGCGTTGCCTTATTTACCTTCGGCATCGTTGCAAGCGTTGCGTCGTTGCTGCGATGGCGAGCGGCGAGTTTTGGCGATCTTGACCCTGCGCAAACAATTCGTACAATCGCGCCTGCGATGGTCGGTCTCGTGCTTGGCATGCAGACGATCCTTGGCGGTATTTTTCTTTCCATCCTTCGGATTCGACGCACCTCATGAAATCGCTCTCGGCTGGAATTGTGTTCGCTCATCTTTGTGCGACCTGGTTCATGATCGGTCTCATCTGGACGATCCACACGGTGCACTATCCGCTGTTCGCTGATGTTGGTTCGGCGACCTATACGACCTTTCAGTTGCACCATGTTGAACGCATCGGCCGCCTGTTGCTCGTTCCATGGGGAGTTGAAGGCTTGACCGCCCTCATCATTCTCATTTCGGTGTGGAGATCCAAGGACCGCGGGTTGTATGTTCCGGTTCTCGTGGGCTCAATCGCGATGGGCGTGGTGCTCATTGTCAGCGGGTTCTTTTCGGCACCAGCCCATGCCGATCTTGCCGATGGGTTTGACGCTGCGGTGCATGCTCGACTGATGAAAGCCGATCTTGTTCGAACGATTGCATGGACGATTCGAGGATTGACGGCCTTGTGGATTGCCGCAGTGTTGTGGCGGCGCACCTCCTCGTCGAACCGCTAGCAACCGCAATTCCAGCGTTTGTTTCGCACCGGTCCGACACGACTCGGTATGCACCAGTCACGACATGATGGCCACGTGCACTACGGAGCTCACCTGAAATCGGAATGGCTACTTGATCCACACGTTGCGTATCTCAATCACGGAACAGTCGGTGCGCCGCCGATTCGGGTGCTCAATGAACGCAAGCGGCTTCTCGACGAAATTGAGCACCAGCCCGCCCAGTTTCTGCTACGTGAACTCGCCGATGTTGATGCGTCAGGAGCGCCGGCGGTTCCTCGGATGCGTGTCGCCGCAGAACGGGTAGCGCAGTTCGTCGGAGCAAAGGTTGACAATCTGGGGTTCGTCGACAACGCGACAACCGGAGTGAACGCCGTGCTCCGATCATTTCCGTTTACGGCCGGTGATGAGCTGCTCTACACCTCGCTCGGGTACGGCGGCGTCAATCATGCGGTTGCGTACGCCGCCGAACGGTCGGGGGCGACGACACGGGTGGTCACACTTCCGCAACCGGGAGCGGCAGCAAGCGACTATGTCGCGGCGATCGAGGAGCAACTCCGCGCACAGACTCGAATGCTCATCGTCGACCACATCACCTCGCAAACCGCGCTTGTGCTGCCATTGCGCGAGATCGCCACACTCTGTCATCAACACGGTGTGCTCGTGCTTGCCGATGGAGCGCATGCTCCGGGCGCAATTGATCTCGACGTCGAATCACTCGGTGTCGACTGGTATGCAGCGAACCTTCATAAGTGGGCGTTCACGCCGAGAAGTTCTGGGTTCTTGTGGGCGGCACCGGAGCACCATGCAACGCTTCGCCCGACCGTCATCTCGTGGGGATGGAAGAACGGACTCGCCGCTGAATTTGATCTGCTCGGCACCCGAGACCCAACGCCATGGCTCGTGAGTGGATTCGCAATCGATCTCTATGAAGAATGGGGCGGGCACGAGATTTGCCAGTACAACCATTCACTGGTCTTCACGCAGGCGAAACGTCTCGCCGAGGCCTGGGGTACCTCGTTTGCGACGCCGGAGGAACTCATTGGAACGATGGCGTATGTGTCACTTCCGGACGCTGCGGGTTCGAGTCGAGCAGACGCGGTCGGCCTTCAGGCCGCGTTACTCGCCGAAGATCACATCGAGGTGCCAGTCTTCGCCGATGAGGGCCGATTGACCTGCCGACTCAGCGCCCAGATCTACAACGACGCGCGCGACTTTGATCGGCTGATGGACGCCGTCATACGACGCTGCGAGGCGTGAGACGTTCGACCGGCGAACGAGGGTCAGAGAGCGCCAGCAATGCCAGCCGCGCCGCGTCGCTGGACGAGTCGGTCGGCGACGCGGGCACTCTTTTCAAGTCGCACCATGAGCGCTTCTCGGGCCTTGTTACCGACCTCGGAAAGACCGGACATCTTGTCAACTGCCCACTGGTGAATCACGACCGGGACGAGGATTTGCTTGTGGTGGACGGCGAGGTCGTAGATGCCTGCCGATGCAATCCGACGAGCGTGTGCGGCAAAGTCACGAATGCCGAAGCCCGGCATTTCAAATGTCGAGACCTGTCGGAGCACCGCCGACATCATCTCATTTGGTGCAACCTCAAACGCTGCGGCTGCAAGGTCTCGGTAGAACAAGTGGTGCAAGTTTTCGTCGGCGGCGACGCGAGACATGACTTCATGCCCGACTGGATCGCCGATCATTGCGCCCGTTGCACGGTGGGCGATGCGCGTCGCGAGTTCTTGTAGTGACAGGTACACAAGTGCGTCACACACGGAGGGAGGCTCCGGGATGCTGCCCAGCGTGACCTGTGCCATTCGATCGCGTTCGAGCGAGACCGGATCGACGGCGCGTGTCGTCATGAGATACCCGTAGATCGCCATCGAGTGACGGCCCTCTTCGGCAGTCCAGCGCCGCACCCATTCCCCCCAAGCGCCATCCCTGCCGAGCGTGGCCTCAACAGTCCTGAAGTAGTACGGCAGGTTGTCTTCGGTCAACAAATTGACAATGAGTGACGAGCGCACCGCATCATCGATGGTGGCGCCTCCCAAATCAGCATCTTCCGCACTCCACGCTTCGTCGCGATGTTCGCGGCCGCGCTCGTACGGCACGTATTCGTGCGGAAACCACTCTTTTGTCCGCTCGAGATGGCGTTCGAGCAAGCGCTCGACATCAGCATCGAGTTCTCTAAGCAGAGTCGCTTCGACGGTCACCCTCCCACCTTATGCGGTTACGGGCAACGAATATCCATCAACTCAGGGTAATCACCCGAACCCCACTGCTTTTTCGTGGCATCGCGCTGCTGTCGCGAGGAACCGCAGCGTGAAGACCCCACCTCGTCGACGGCTCACGTCGCAGTGCCTGCTGTGTGTCGTCTCGGAGTTGAACTCAATGGAACCTTCACCCGACAGTTAGTGCCGGAGAAAGGCGTCGGCTCCAACCGCGGTACCCGCTGCCATGCTCGACTTGCGGTGCAGCACCGCGCCGGTGCCTTCAGCGAGGCGAGTCATCATTTCGAAATTCGCTACGACCGCGGCGGCGTCCACCATTGCGGCCTCACCCATCTCAGCAACGAGACGATCTCGTGTCACCGTGAGCGCAGCGATGTCGCGTGCAGGCGACACCGCTGCGAGTGCGAAGTCGACCAGGGCACCAACTTGGGGTATGCCAACCGACAGCGACGGCAGGTCAACCGCCACTCCTTGTTCCTTGCCGCTCACACTGAGCATGGCTGCATGGGAAGCCGTTCAATAATGGCATTTACGACTGAACGATACGCGTGTGGCGATCAGTTCGATTTCGACCCGCGACAGGGTCCCCCGCGTCCACCACAAATCAACCATCTCCTCATCTGGGATGTACTGGGCGTCGCCGAGTCGCCACAGATCGGCAGATGAGGCTGGTACTGCCGTGAGTGCTTGCACCACTGCAGCCTCGGCGTCGGCTGGTGCGGCGACCGGAACCCAGTTCAGGGTCGCGTCAGCAAGCATTGGTGGCGGCACGCGGGTTGGCTCATCATCGGTCGCGTCAGGTAGTTCGCAAGCCGGGAGGCCGAGAGAGTTCCGGAACGATGTCGCGGCAGCAGCAGTTGCGACGAGGCCTACCAATTCGACGTACTCGAGCGAACCCAGCTCTTTGGTCGTCGCCGCATACCACTCCCGTGAAACCTCGGGAGCACCGCTCGCCATTCGTGCCACGGCTTCGTGGGCCGCTCGACCAGCCTCCGTGCGGGCATCTGCACGTAAGTGAGGTGATGCAGCAGGTCCACCCCACACCGAGGCAACCGCTGTTTCCGAAAGTTCACGACGCTGTCGAGATGACCACCAGGTGCCCGCGGAGGCGAGTGCACGCCAGGTGTATTCGTGTGCGTCGGCAAGATCCTTCCGGATGGATACAGCCATTTACACACGGTAACCGGAACAGAGATTGAGAAAAGTACGCCGACAGGTGGCGCCCCCGGCAGGACTCGAACCTGCGACCTGCGGTTTAGGAAACCGTTGCTCTATCCACTGAGCTACGGGGGCATCCGTCAAGCGCGCGACACGCAACTTCACGATTCCCAAACGCTATCGGGTGCAGTCGTGGCACTCAGGAAGAGACATTGACGACTGAACGCAGCCGGCGCTGAAACCACTCAACAGAACCTTCATGTCGTGGGCTCAGCCGTCCCGCCTGGTACACCCCAGAGTTGAGGTTGCGTTGCACTGCCTCGCACATTGCGGCATCTTCGTCGAGAACAACGTTTGAAAGTTCGACCATCGCATCAACGTCACCAGATTCAATCGCGAAGTAGTCATAGACCACATGCGTCGTTTCATGACCAATCGGAATAATACGTTCGACATTCATCCCATCGGGATAGACATTCAGCGCAAGATTCGGGTACCGAAAGAGCCATGCACCGCCCGCCGGCGAACCCTCGGTGGTGTCCGACTTGTGAATGCAATATGACTCGTCGGGAACCTCAACGCGATAGGTCGACATGTCGAGCGCTCGGGAGAGGCTCGGGTGAATGAGCGGAACGTGGTAGCCCTCGAGATAGTTGTCAACGTAGGTCTTCCAGTTGCACTTGAGCACCCTGACGAGCCGATGCCGGTAAGACATCGCTTCCATATCGAACGGCGCACATGCATCCGCAAATGGAGCGATCGCTGATTCAAATTCGGGCGGGTTGTCACCAAGACAGACGAACACAAAATTGCGCCACTTCTTCACGTGCACCGAAACAAGCGACCGTTCGCCAGGACATAGCCCAGGGTCATCACCGAAATCTCTTGCCGCCTTCAGCGACCCGTCCCAGCCGAACGCCCAGCCGTGGTACCGGCACACGAGATTTCCGGTCACACCATCGCCGGGCCACACAATCACTCCGGCGCGATGAGGGCACACATTATGAAATCCGCGCAGATCACCATCTGGTTCTACGGTGACAAATATTGGATAGCCCGCAACCTCTTCGGCAACATACTGTCCGGGAGTTTCGAGCTTTGCCGCCGGTGCGAACATGATCCACTCCGACGCCCACACCCCAGCTCGTTCCTGTTCAAAGATCTCCGGATCTCGATACCAATGTGCCGGCAATGTTGGACCCATTCTCCCAGTTTACCGTACGACCATTCACCTTAAACCGTTATAAAACAAAACAATTAGACCGAATCCAACGCCATGCGGCAACGATCTGACAGGCTTTCGTCATGGACCACACCACCCCGCAAACGCGATCAGCGCCGGTGCAGGCCGACGCAGCATCGGCAATACCAGCGGCGGGTGAGTGCCGCACAAAGTTCGCCCCGTTTGCTGAATGCCCCCTTTGCGGATCCGCGCTTCATGCCGAACACGCTCACTTCAAGTGTGGCGGTTGCGGTTGGCGTGACTCCTGCTGCGACTGATTTACGCCGCGCGAACGAGGGTTTCAACGAGTTTGCTTACGGCATCGTGGGAGCCCGTTTGCACAGCGTGGCGAAGTGCGCGCAACGTTTCTGGCAACGGGGGGTGACCGAACTCCTCCTCAACATCGCGAGCCCATCGGTCGACCACCGAACGCCCGCCCGAAAGTTCGTTTGACGCAATGAGCGCCGCAACAAGAAGCACAACTGCCCGATCGTCAAATCGATGTTCGCGATGATGCTCCGTCGCGAGCGCAAGCGAATACCTCGTGTCGCCTGCCTTCAATGTCGAAACGGCAAGCACATTCACCGCTCTGGTTCGTAGTGCCTCAAGTTGCTCGCGGCGGTGATCGAGCCACTCACGTTCAATTCCAGGGAGCAGAGTTCGAGCGATGGCCGAGTGCGCCACCGTTGCGTCAATACGTGCGCGTACGAGATCTCCCGCGACGAGTAAACGCTCGCTCCGATCAATTCGTCCGAGCGCGAGTTGCACATCTGACTCGACCACGCCAGGAGCAAATTCGAGCAAGTTGCTTTCGGAGCGCAACACAAAGTCAGCATCGCAGCCCGCCGAGCGAATTGCCGCCCGAAGCCGAGACACCGTGGCATTCACCGTCGAGTCGACCGAGCGGGGCGGCCTGCCTTCCCAAATCGCATCGATAAGCCGCTGCCGACCCACTGGTGCTCGAGACAACGTGAGCATCGCAATGACCTGCCGCCCGAGACCGCCCGCACACTCGCGTTGATCAACCGAACGCGATGGCCCCGTGAGCGTCACACGCCCGCAGAGCTGCACTCGAAGGTGCGGTTCCATCACTAAACAGTACCCCAACACAACGGCCATGTCGACCGGCGAGCACAGTTGGCTCGCACAGATGCACAGGGAATTAAGTTAATGACATGGCAACTACATACACCGTGAATTGCGCATGCGGCGTCGCGATTACGGAACTGACGGTCGATGAACTCGTCGTGTCGACCCAAGCTCACGCTGCCGAGACGCACGAACTCGCACTCACCGAATCCGACATTAGGGACATGATGTCGATCGACGCTGCGTAACGCAGCGGATACCGCCACCGTGCGGCATTTCACTTCCTCAGGTCGTGTGACCGAGCACCCGTGCAGCCGCGGCAACGCCCGACGACCCTACCGGAGCGCCCATAGCGTGGAGGGCGGCCTCGACCACACCTACAACTCCGAGCACCATCGGCGCGTTCACATGACCCATGTGGCCGATACGAAACGATGCTGACTCATCGCTGCCGATACCCAACCCAAGGGTGACACCCATCTGCTGCAACGCGATTCGCTGCAACTCGACCGCATCAATCGAACCGGTCGAAATCGTTGTCACCGAATGCGATCGCTCGTGCGCATCATGTGCAACGAAGTCGATACCACCCGGGGTTGACCACGCGTCAACCGCAGCTCGCACACCGCTGGCGAGATGCTCGTGTCGGGCCCACCTCGCCTCAAGTCCTTCTTCGGCAATCATCGCGAGCGCCTCATGCAACCCGAACAGATGCGACACCGGCGGCGTACCGCAAAAGCGAAGGTAGTACGGGCCGTCCTCGCTTCGGTACGTCCAATCCCAGTAACGGGTCTTCAAATTTGCCGTCTCATGAGCGCGCATCGCTTTCGCATTCGCCCACACGAGACCAAGACCTGGAGGGCACATCATCCCCTTTTGACTCGCCGAGATCGTCACATCGACACCCCACTCGTCCATCTCGAACGCTTCACAACCCATGGACGCAATGCAATCGACCATGAAGAGCGCCGGGTGCCCAGACGCGTCAATTGCACGACGAAACGCGGGAATGTCTTGACGAACCGAGGTCGCAGTATCAACGTGAACGGTGAGCACGGCAGCAATCTCGTGGTCGACGTCGGCGCGCAATCGTTCCTCAAGCGCATCGGCACTGAACGCACGGCCCTCTTCAGCGAAGAGCAACTCAACCTTGAGCCCGTTGAACTCTGCCATCTCCGCCCAAATTGCAGTGAAACGCCCGCAATCAAGCATGAGCACATGATCACCTCGAGACAACGTGTTCGACAGCGCCATCTCCCAGGCGGCATGACCGTTGCCAATCGGGACAAACACACGACCCGAGGTTCGTGCGATCGATGGCAGTTGTTCCCACACCTCGTCGATGACCTTCGTTAACGCACCCGCATAAATATCGGGCATCGCACGGTGCATCGCCGAAAGCACCCGGTCAGGCATGACGCTCGGACCAGGTATCGCAACAATTTCAGGACCGCCGGCGAGTGTGTACTCCACGAGCGCACAGTCTGCCAGACAGACCGCTCTCAACTCATGCTGCAGGTATTTTGATGCGTCACCCGTATAAAACGTTCGAGATCGAACCCGAACTCACTCTGCGTTGACCTCGGCAACAAGATCGACGAGTTGCGCGACGACATCGCGACGGTTCTCCCCCGAAACCTTGGCTTGCAGCATCGTGATACCGACGTCTCGATACAAGCGAATTCGCTCTTTGACGATCTCCGGCGTGCCGAGGAGATTCGTCCGAAATCCGATTTCGATGGGCACCTTTCGTTCGGCCTCTTCCCGTCGACCCGCTGCCCACAACTCAGCCACTTCGGCAACCTCGTCAGCGAACCCTTGTGCCGCAAACGCCGTACTATAAAAATTCGCGGACTTTGAGCCCATCGATCCGATCGTGAACGCGTATCCGTTTGCGTGCCGGCGCGATACCCCTTCAACATCGTCAGTGAATTCAACGGCAACCGGCATCGCCAATTCGAGATCCTCGAGCCGTCGACCTGCTCCATCGCACCCTTCGCGGAGATGATGAAGAAAGACCTCGGCGGTCTCTGGCATGAATGCGTTGCCAAGCCAACCATCTGCGATCTCACCAGTAAGTCGTAGGTTGCGAGGCCCGAGTGACGCAATAAACATCGGTATCGGCTCACAAGCCGGTGCAAGCGAACGAATTCCTTTACCGGCACCCGAAGGCGGCAGATGAAACAGGGACCCTTCGTATTCAAGACGATCACCGCGAGCGATCATTCGAACGATGTCGATCGTCTCACGTGTGAGTTCAATCGGGCGCGCGAACGGAACGCCGTGCCACGCGTTCATAATGCGTGGGCCGCTCGTGCCCACTCCAAGCACAAACCGACCGCCAGACAGTTGCTGTAGCGACATCGCTTGCATCGCAAGCATCGCCGGTGTGCGAGCGCCGAGTTGCACGATTCCTGTCGCAAGACGAATGCGGTCGGTGAGCGCAGCAAGATGTGCAAGCGGTGTCATTGCGTCGTAACCCCACACTTCGGGCACCCACACCGTCGACACTCCGAGTCGCTCACAGTCACGAACAAATTCGATGTCGTCGTGAGACGACACCATCGTGCCGACCGAAACCTGCATACGATCGACGCTACGCAATCGTGCGGAACCCGCCACGACCGAGAGGACCACCATGACCGAACAACTTCGACTCGCCGACGGACCATCCACCTCGGTGCAACGCGTCATAAACGCCTCGCCTGAGACATTGTGGGCGCTCATCACCGACATCAACCTGCCGGCGCGCTATTCGACCGAGTTCAAGGGCGCCGAGTGGCTTAACGGTGCGACCGAGGCTGCAGTTGGAGCCCAATTTGCAGGTACAAACGAACATCCCGTTGTTGGCGCTTGGCAGACCGAAAGCACGATCACGATGTGCGACGCTCCGAGATGTCTCGAATGGACGGTCAAAGGTGGCGGAGGCCCTGCCGCAGTGTGGAAGTTCACCCTCGAAGCGACCGACGGCGGGACGCTCGTCACCCAGCACTGCCAGATCGGACCGGGAAGAAGCGGTATCAACCCTGCGATCGAAAAAATGCCGGAACGAGAGCACGACATCATCACCTATCGGCTTCGTGAGCACGCAGCGAATATGGAACGAAATCTCGACGGTCTCGAATCGCTGATTTAGTTGGTGCCGCTGCGCCTCGCAGCGTCGAGGTCACACCCGAACAAGCAAATTGATTGTGTTCGCCGACGGATTAAACGTCGCGAGTTGCTCGGTCCATCCGTCTCGAAACACCATGTCGCCCGCGAGGGACAAGCGGTCGAGGTTGGATAATGAATTTCCGTAGGCCCCATCGGCATACACGGTTTGACAATCGGCTTCCGGCAACGCAAGTTGAGAGGTTCGTCGCGCGGCTCGACCGTCATTCGCGTCGTTGAGCGTGTCGAAGACTTCGAAGTGGCAATGTGGCCAGCGACCGCCGTAGCACCCTGGGAAAATCGTGTCGAATGTGACACGACCTGCATCGTCGGCGACCTGTAAGCCCCTGAGGTAGTTCTCATCGCTCACCTCGTAGATCGAATATTTGCCGTCAGCCGTGCAGTGCCACAGGTACACCGCAGCACCCGGCAATGCCCCGCCGGTTGCCGCATCGACAATCGTCAAGGTGAGCGCAACCTTGCGACCACTGGCGGTACCGGTGAAATCACCAAAGCTTGTGGTGATGTCGCGGCGAACAATCGCACCATCGGCAAGCACATTTGGTCCATTCGTGCCATCCGCGGGAAATGGACCTGCGGTTTCGCTTGGAATCGGTGTGCCCGCCGAGGCCGCAACATCGGCAGCGAGCGCAGTCGTTGCCGTCGTGCCAACAGTCGCCGGCGCGGATGCCGCGGTGCCGACAACCGGCTCTGATGACACGAGCTTTGCGACAGACTCACCGCCGCAGGCTGCGAGCAATCCCGCCGTTCCCGCTGCGCCAAAAATCTGAAGCGCGCGTCGACGACCGAATGCCTGTCGATCTCGATGGAGACCGCCCATGTCGTCGTGTCCTTCATCACTAGTCACCGCAGGATTGGCGTCGGAGGCTGCGGTCGCTGTCATACATATGACGTTACAAATGGCGGGTAAGACTCGGGTGAGGATCTGTCACAACTCCGGGGAGGCCGGACGCGTCTCGCTCACCGCCTGCCACCATCACTTATTCTCACATCAAGTAGCCCTACGGCGGATGGAGAGACGATGGCTGAGCAGGAGCAAACCGAACCCGGCCTCAAAGAACTGCTTCTCGGCGCAGCCGATGCGTTCGCAGGCGCGGCAACGACGGCGTGCATCATCGCGGGACATCGAGCCGGCCTTTACCGGGCGATGGCGGGCAACGGATTCATGAGCGCCGAGGCGGTTGCAGGGCAAGCGGGAACGCACCCACGCCTCACCCGAGAGTGGCTCGACCAGCAGGCGGCGGCCTCGATGATGATGTACGACGCCGAGAACGACACCTACCGCCTTCCCGACGCCGCCGCATCGCTCTTCGCTGATCGCAACTCGCCGTTCTGGCTCGCTGGCGGTCTCGTTGCCGCTCAAGCGATGTTTCTCGACCTCGACAAAGGAATCGACGCACTCATCGGCAACGGTGAAATTGCCTGGGGCGATCACCACCCCTACCTCTTCGAAGGCACTCAGGAAATCTTCCGACCGGCCTACGACCACCAACTCGTGCAGCACTGGCTTCCGAAACGCGCCGAAGGTGTCGCCGATCTCGAACGTGGCATCACCGTCGCCGATATGGGATGCGGAACCGGCCACTCCACACGCGTCATGGCGTCTGCATTTCCGAACAGCACGTTTGTCGGGTTCGACCTACACGAACCATCCCTTGCCGAGGCACGTCGGGTCGCTCACGACGAACAACTCGGCAACGTTCGATTCGAGTGTTCCGCAGCCGACGCAGTGTCCGGACCATTCGACCTCGTGTGCTTCTTTGACTGCCTGCACGACATGGGCGACCCCGAACGAATCGCTGCGCACGCGCTCACACAACTTGCCGCCGGAGGATCGATTGTTGTTGTCGAGCCGTTCGCTATGCCGACCCGTGAAGAGAACCATTACGTGAGGGCAGCGCCCCGATACGCAATGAGCCTGTTCTGCTGCGTGCCCTGTTCTCTCGCCCAACCGGGTGCCCGGGGCATGGGGAACCAGTCAGGTGAAGACGGTATGCGGGCAGTGTTTGAAACGGCAGGAGGGTCCTCGTTCACCCGCATCGCCGAGTCACCGAATCACATCGTCTACGAGGCGAAGCCGTGACAGGAGATGACGTCGTGTCATCCGGTGGCGATCACATGGCACGAAACGGTCAGGCTCGTGTCGCGCAAATCGGTTCAGTCGTCGCAATTCTTCTGCTTCTCGTATCCGCAGCGTGGGCGCTGCACCTGTGGCCGTTCAATAACTCGGGTGCGTCGGTGAATGTGACGATCACTGAGGAAGGTCTCAATCCGGCCCACATCATGGCGCCACCCGGAAACGTCACCATCGTGTTGACGAACGCCACCGACGTGCAACATCGAATCGATATTGGAGGCGTGACGAGCGATGACATCGCTCCGGGCGCCACCTACAACCTGCGACTCGGCGAGTTATGGCCATCGAATTACGACATCGTTGACCTGTCGGTGACAACACCCGCCCCGCACGGTCGACTGCACGTCATCGTCAACGCTCCCCCTGGCCCACTGCCCGAAGGGTCACACGACTCGTTGCACTAATCGTGGCGGGGTCGACGACGCGACTCGCAGAAACGACACCGCGCAAGCGATGATTCACAGCGATGCAAAAGAGTCATCGGTGAGTTCGAGCCCAACAGTCGAACAAGTTGGCGTCAAAGGCCTCCTTCAGCAACGTTCGTTTCGAGTCGTGCTCGGTGGAAATGTGCTCTCATCGATCGCACTCGGCACGAGCCGGTTTGTGTTTGTTTGGCTCATTGGCGAACTCACCGAATGGAACCCGGCGACTGCGATTCTCGGCATCGTCATCGGACTTCCACCCTTACTGCTTTCGGCGTGGGCCGGGTCACTCGCCGATCGCGTCGCGCCTCGTCAACTTGGGCTCATCCTGTTCGCCATTGCAACTGCACTGTTCGGGGTCACCGCAGTACTGCTCCACCTCGACCTCATGAATGTTCCGCTTGCGATGGTCTGCGCATTCGTCACCGCGGTCGCCCCAGCAATGCTTGTACCACTACTGCAAGCACTTGTGCCCAAAGTGGTTGACCCTTCACAACTCCTGC
>JALRBS010000124.1 GCA_023262325.1 Ilumatobacteraceae bacterium
TGTCCCTCGATGCGTCCGAGCAGTTTGTCGGTTCCGGTGTTGAGTGCGCTCATATGTCCTCCCTTGCGGCGTACATCAACTGTTGCATCACCGATCGCTCACCTGCGAGTCGGCTGTTGAGTTCACTCGAGAGGTGTGGAGCGAACGTTGGTGCGCGTAGGACGCCGGGATCGGCGTCGTGAAAATCTTGTTCACAGTGCAAGTAGTTTTTAACAAGGTGTAAAGTCCGACTCGTGGTAGCGAAGGTCGGTAGCACTTCAGCGAGTGCGCTACGTGGAGAAGTTCGCCGTGAAGCCATCCTGCGTGCGGCGCTCGAACTCTTTGGTGAGCACGGCTTCGAAGGGACGAGTCTCCCGATGATTTCTGAAAAGGTCGGCATCACGCACGCTGGGATTTTGCACCACTACAAGTCAAAGCGAGGCATTCTTGAGGCGCTTGTCGAGTCGCTCGGACCGTTTCCGGCGTTCTTGACATGGCTCGAGTCGACGATCGGACTCGAATGTATTTCACGCTTGCCCGAGTTTGCCGAAACCCTCATTGAGAATGCCGACGCGGCCGAACTGAGCTTCACGCTGTTCTGGGAAAATCGACGCGCAACGGGTGTCCTGCACGACGACATCGTGCAGGATGTGCGCATTCGAGCGATCATCGCTGCACGAATTCATGAGGCCGTCGCGTCGGGCACTGTCCCGAGCGGTGTCGACGCTGATGCGGTGGCACGTGCGACCTTCGGTTTCGTCATTGGCACAAACTCGCAGTTTCTTGTCGATCGTGATGCTGAACGTCAACGCGCGGCCTATGCATCTGGCACGAAGGCGCTCATGTTGTTACTCCACGCACGCGACTAGCCGTCGCGTCGCTCGAATCGACTGAACCGACTGATTGCCCGGTTGCTGTCTTCGTGGTGTGCGGCGATCAATTCGACGGGATGTGCAAACTCGGCGTCAAACGCCGACTGCAGGCGGTGTTGAATCTCGGCATCGGCCACACGGTCCCATGCGTCGAGCGACTCCCATACGAACACCAAGGTGACCTCGCCGGGTTTGGTGTCGTCAAGCCACACTTCTTTTGCGAGAAATGGGATTCGTTCGAAACCCGGCAATAACGCTTCGCCGAGTGTCCAGATCTTGTGGTCAACTTCAAGAAATTCGCCGACATGTTCGGGGTCCACCTTGAATACGAGCACTTCGACCGGCAGACGTTCATGTGATGAGTAGTGGTAGCGGTCGTCCGAGTCTGATGGGTTCATGGTGTACCTGCGGTAGAGCAAGTATGTCAGCCTCCGCATCGCCGCGAGATTGAGCGTGCGATAAGACTGGATTCATGGCCTACAACTCCACCGGTCTTATCGTTCACGACGCAGACGCTCACATTATGGAGACGCCGAATTGGTTGCGTGATCACGCCGATCCGTCGATACGTGAACGGATTGATTCGTTGACCTACCCGGGTGGAAACGAACTGCAACAGTCGGCAGTGCTCATCGAGGATCGAGATGACCTTGACGCCGGTTTCGAACGTCTGACGGAGCGTCATCGATCGCCCGAGTATCGAGCGGTTGAAGAAGCGGAGATCATGTCGCGCAAGAACTACGCGGCCACAGGTTCGTATCTGGCCGAGGATCGATCGCGAGCACTCGACATGCTCGGATTTGCAAGTCAGCTCGTGTTCAACACGTTCTATAACAGTCGGCTGCACGACTGGGAGCACTCGGGTGATTTCGAGTTTGCGGTCGGTGCGGCAAGGGCTCACAACCGTGGGATCGCCGAGTTCTGTTCGGTTGACCGTCGATTGCTGTCCACGTTGTACGTTCCTCTCGCTGACCTTGAGCGAGCACCTGCCCTCGCGAATGAAGCGATCGAGATGGGTGCTGGGGCATTACTGATTGCGTCGGGATGTCCACCTTCACATTCTCCAAGCCATGTCGGTCTCGACCCCGTGTGGTCGATGGCCGCTGATGCGGGAGTGCCGATCGTGTTTCATGTCGGTGGCACGGGGCAACTGCTCGATCCGAATTACTTTGCGAATGGTCTGCCGGTGCCACCGGATTTTCACGGTGGCGAGGAGAACTTCCGATCAGTCGACTACATGGCGATTCCGGTGCAACCGGCGCAGACGCTTGCGACGATGGTTTTCGACGGCGTGTTCGAACGGTTCCCCAATCTTCGGGTTGGCGTCATTGAGCAAGGAGCAATTTGGGTGCCGTCGTGGATGCGACAAATGGAGTCGGCGGTCGACGCGTTTTCCCGTCACGAGGAGCGGCTCCAAAAGTTGTCGCTGCGTCCGAGTGAGTACGTCAAGCGTCAGATGAAGTTCACGCCGTACCCAACCGAGGACGTTGGTTGGATCGTGGAGCAGGCTGGTGAAGAGGTGGTGTTGTTCTCCTCGGATTACCCGCATGTCGAAGGTGGCCGTCGACCAATCGAACGATTTGAGCGTTCGTTGGGGAATTGTTCGGCCGAGGTGCGACAGCGCTTCTATCACGACAATTTCGATGAACTTATGGGGGGTCGGCTGAGCGCGCTGCTCGCAGCCTGAGCCACACTGGGTGCCTCTAGACCGCCGGTGGGGCCATTCGTCGCATTCTTCGTTCAAACGCCCCATCGGAAGAGCGGACATACCCCTCATCAAGGGCGGTGAAGCCATGTCGTTCGTACAGCCG
>JALRBS010000134.1 GCA_023262325.1 Ilumatobacteraceae bacterium
TCTTCGCCGGCATCGATTCGTTCGACGAGGTTGAGTACACCTACCCGCCTGGTGCCTAAATCTTCAAGCGTCACAATGAACGTGTGACTTCGGACGATTACTGAATGTCGCCAGAGGAACCGGGGGCACCAATGACAAGCACGACACCGTTATCGACATACATGTCACCTTCGGAAACAGTTCCGGAGTGGTCAACATCGGTGTACACGAGGCCGGCTGCGCTCGTGATTCGATGGGCCGAAACGTCATGACCGTATGCGGCATTGGCCTGGTATTCGAGGTCAACCGCATGCAGCTGAGCAACCGCTTCGTTGTAGGCGGCTAACTGTGCCTCGGCCTCGGCGGCGGCTCGGGTGTCGACGGTGGCGCTGTGATATCCCGCTGCGGCGAATCCGGCTCCTGCGAGCAGCGCTGTCATCACGACACCTCCTGTGATGAAGGTCTTGAAGATTCGATGGTTGGGGGTGGTGTTCATGGCATCTCCTTTGTGGTTGTTCTCCGACATCGAGCGATCTGTCCGCTCAATGTCGTCGGCTTTCCTTCACTATCGAACGACACGGCATAAATGTCACGCGTCCTTCCATTTCATGGATATGTCCTCACCAACTCCTTTCTCCGGTCTTGACAACTGTTCACTTTCGAACCGGAATCGGTATAAAGCACCCCCGCCAATCGGCGACCACTCCGTGTCGCCTACGATCAGTTGAGCGCCGCATCACGCGTCGTCACAATCGCTATGACCTCGCCAGTTGCTCAGTTCACCGAACGCCTGCTCAGTTTCTACGACGATGAACGCGCGCGTCGATCGACCGACGACGACCCAATCACACGGGCCCGCAACTACCGACAACGACTCTTCGCGGCGGGGCTTGCTGGTCTCAGCATTCCGACGGACCTTGGCGGGCAAGGACTTTCAGCCAATGAGGCTGCGGCGATTACTGCGGCGTGCAGTCGCCATCAGCCTCCAGAGGAAAGCATCTTCGGGATCGGTCTCAGTATGGCCGTGCCCACCATTCTTGAATACGGCTCGAACGAACTGCAGCAACGTGTGGTGCCGCCGTCGCTGTCCGGTGATGCCATTTGGTGTCAGTTGTATTCCGAACCTGGCGCCGGCTCCGATCTTGCCGGGCTCACGACCCGAGCCGTCCACGATGGTGACGAGTGGATCATCACTGGCCAAAAGGTGTGGACCTCAGGCGCTCAACACAGCGACCTCGGCATCCTCATCGCTCGCACAAACCCTGACGCACCAAAGCACAGCGGTATCACGATGTTCGTCATCGACATGCGTCAGCCGGCGGTGACGGTTCGCCCCCTCGTGCAAATGACTGGCGTCGCAGAGTTCAACGAAGTCTTTCTCGACGAGGCGCGGGTACCACACGACAACATCGTTGGCACGGTGAATGAGGGATGGCCGATCGCCGTTCGGCTACTCGCCCACGAACGCGCCTCGCTTGGCCGTACCTTCACTTCGTCAAAAGGACTTTCGAAAGCCGGTCGTCAACCTCTCCCGTTCGACCGCCTACTGCATCGAGCCCGCAGTGCTGGCCTGACGACTGACACGATCACCCGCGACGAACTTGCGTCGGTGTACATCGGCGAGAAACTCATCGGCTGGAATGCCTCCCGAGGGCTCCACCCGTCAATCGGGAAACTCTGGAGAACGATCCAAGGTCGCGCCGCAGCACAACTCGCACATCGAATTGGTGGGCCGTTCGCTGCCGCTTGGGAACACTCCGACGCCGAGGCTGACTATTGGGCGTACCACGTACTCAATTGCCGAGGCATGTCACTCGGCGGTGGCACCGACGAAATCCAGCGCAACACGCTTGGGGAACGCGTGCTGGACCTGCCACGAGAACCAATGCCCGACAAAAACACCCCGTTTCGCGACCTGCCGCACAACTAACTCGAGCGCATCAGCGTCACGACGATCACTGCGAACCCGATTCGCCAACGGCGCGAGTTGGTTCAATTAGTTGCAGCAGCGTCACCGAGTTCATCGACAAATCGTTGATGATCAGTACTCAGTTGCGCGTGTTCACCGACGGTCCGCTTCTTCTGGCTGACCCCCCGCAGTGCCGCCAAAGGGTCTTCTTGATCGCCGACGTACCCGAGCGCGAACGCTCCCTCTTGGTATCCCATCATTCGCAGCAGGTCATCATCGAGGGTTCGTGCGATCTCAGGCGGGCACGCGAGGTACTGATTTTCCTCCTGCCGCACCCACCCAACCGAATAGGTGATGTTGACGCCTCGTCGAACGCCAGTGCTTCGATTCGCTCCCCCACCATGAAGCACCTTGCCGTCATAAAAGAGCACGCTGCCGCGAGTCATTTCGGCTTGCGCTTCTGACATCGCAAGTCCGACCGCGTCATCAACGCCGCTCGAACCTGCGATGACATGAGTTGCGCCATTCTCCGCGGTGAAGTCGGTGAGCGCCCACAT
>JALRBS010000184.1 GCA_023262325.1 Ilumatobacteraceae bacterium
AGCGAGTAATCGCGTGTTTGAGCTCAGTGAACGATCTACACGTTGCGCGGTTTAGTGTCCAATCCCACGAAGTCAAGGTCTGCCTGAGTATTTCGAATGCGTGTTGATCAAGGGGCGCGCGTGGCTCGAACCGATAACCGAGTAGGTCTCAACGCGACCGACGCGCTGCGAGCGCGGCTGAAGTTGCGTCAATGAGTTCTTCAACGTCGTGAGTGAGATCTGGTCCGATGCCAGATCGAATATCAAATTCTTCGATGTTGAGTCGGCGGGCGCCCCTGGCTTTCGCCGCACGTGCCGTCGCTCGAATGAGACCGTGTGGGCCACAAAACATGATGTGGCAGCCACGGAGTCCTTTTGGAAATGCGCGATCGAAGTCGTCGCCCGACATGCGACCATCGCGCCGTTCTTCGATGATGTGAAGATCGATGAGACCGGCCTCATGCGCGTCGCGCAATTCGTCGAGAGCGATCGCAGTCGACTCGTCGAGAACTGCGTAGAACAACACTGGCTTTGGCTCGCGCGGCGCGGTTCGCAGGTGGGCGACCGCAGAGAGAAATGGTGTAATACCCACGCCACCAGCAATCCACACCGCCTGCCGGGTCGTTCGAGCGGGTAATGGCGAGGTTCCTCCATATGGGCCCTCAACCATCACGATGTCGCCAACGGCAACCTGTTCGCTGAGGCGACGCCCCCAGTCGCCATCGGTTCGTATGAAGAATCTCATTTCACGTTCTTCGGGTGTGGATGCGATCGTGTACGGGTGCGGCTCTCCTAGACCTTTGACGTCAACCCGGAGGAACACAAATTGTCCGACCTTGCCACGCAACTGCGGTCCTACAGGTTCGAGCACTACTTCAACGGTGCGCTCCGACCTGCGAAGTCGAGCAACTCGATAGGGGCGTCCACGTCGAATGAGATCACGCCACAACAATCGATAGACACCAGCGGTAATGCCGATGATCATCAACGTTGAGTACCAGCGTCCCCATGGCTCGCCATTTCCAAAGGGTTTTTCTGCGGTGTAGAAGTGAAAGCACGCAAGCACATAGGCCGGGAACATCAATTTGTGGGTGAGGCGCCACCAGCGATACGGAATCCAGCGGGCGAGTGAAATTCCAAGCAAGATGTAAAGAACGACTTCAGAAATATTTGCGGCGCCGACACCGGTGTCCGCGAGAAACTTCGACGCTCCTGGGATTCCTTTGATGCGACCGACGAGTTGACCGTGAAGAAACGTTCCGGCGATGCCGATACCGCCCATCCATCGGTGCCAGCGGTAGGCGCGGTCAAGCCCGCCAAAAAAAGGTTCAAGAAAACGGATGCGTGTCGCGAGAATGTGTGTCCATGTCATCGCGACGATGCCGACCGAGCCGGCGAAGAGAGCGGTGGAGGCGTCATATGTTTCTTGGACGTGTCGACCGCGGACGCCGACAGAGTCTGCGAACGCCCACCAACCCGTCATCAAGGTGATCACGATGATGACAACTCCGAGGTGCGGAAATTCAAAGCGCGGTCTCCCGGCAGGGAGCAACCCGGGAGGGCGCCAATCAGCGCGAGAACCGACGAGCGCACGAACAACGCGGTCTACAACGGTTCGTGCTGAAGACACGCAGTAAAAGTAATCGAAACGTTGATTGCGAGACGACGTTGTTCGGTGCTCAGTCGCCAAACGATCCGTGTCGTCCCGCTCCTTGAGAGAAACGTTGAGCACCATCAAGCGTTTCGCCTGACCGAATGACATCGAGCCCGAGCGATGTCTCGTGTTCGAGCGCTGCATGGAGATCGAGATCCCACTGCTCGTAGCTCGATTGGCGATCACTGCGCATGCAACGTTGTGGGAATGCGGCAAGTTCGTCGGCGAGTGCGAGCGCAGTGTCGAATGCATGTCCCGGTTCGCAAAGGCGATTCGCAAGCCCCATCATTCGGGCCTCCTCACCCGATACGCCGCGTCCGGTGAGGATGAGATCGAGCGCATGTGAGTGACCGATCAAACGCGGTAGGCGAACCGTTCCGCCGTCAACGAGCGGGACTCCCCAACGACGACAGAAGACTCCAAAGACGGCATCTGTTGCGGCAACTCTGAGATCGCACAACAGGGCGAGTTCGAGCCCACCGGCGACGGCGTAACCCTCCACAGCGGCGATCACCGGTTTTGATGTCAACATGCGCGTTGGCCCAAGCGGCCCTGGTAGGGACGCATCGGCTTCGACGCGTGGCCCAGCACCGCCGGCAACCGATTTGAGATCGGCACCGGCGCAGAACACACCGCCAACCCCGCTGAGTACTGCCACCGAGAGGGTGTCGTCACGATCAAACTCAACCCATGCAGCCGCGAGTTCGCGAGCAGTCGCGCCGTCGACAGCGTTTCGAACGTGTGGTCGGTTGATGCTGATCGTGAAAATCGAACCGTGTCGGTCGACGAGAATATTTGGCTGTTCCATGCGCCGAACGTACCGCCCGTCGCATAGCGCAGTTGCGACTTCTGCGACGGCCGAGTGCCGACTGGCTACATGCTCTGGTCGCGCAGCAGCCGTCGAAGGATCTTCCCGGACGCCGATTTTGGAATTTCATCGACGAATTCGACGAGTCGGATCTGTTTGTAGGTGGCGACATGTTCGGCGACGAATGCTTGTAGCGATTCGGCCGTGACGGCGGTTGAAGGCTGGCGAACGACGAAGGCTTTTGGCAGTTCACCGGCCGATTCATCTGGA
This sequence comes from Ilumatobacteraceae bacterium, assembly GCA_023262325.1. GTDB lineage: Bacteria > Actinomycetota > Acidimicrobiia > Acidimicrobiales > Ilumatobacteraceae > Casp-actino5. Next base: position 2,712 of record JALRBS010000184.1, read on the forward strand.
ATTCCGATGACGGCGACGTCGAGCACTTCGGGATGGGTGATGAGGAGTGCTTCGAGCTCAGCCGGTGGCACCTGAAAGCCGTTGTATTTGATGAGTTCCTTGACGCGATCGACGATGGTCATGTGGTCGTCGTCGATGATTGCAACATCTCCGGTGTGCAGCCAGCCATCGGCATCGATAGTGGCAGCCGTCGCTTCGGGATTGTTGAGGTACCCCTTCATCACCTGCGGTCCGCGAACCCACAGTTCACCGCGCTCACCGACCGGCTGATCGGCGCCAGTGTCGGGATCGACGATGCGACTTTCTGTATT
>JALRBS010000191.1 GCA_023262325.1 Ilumatobacteraceae bacterium
ACCAGCGCCGCGCACCTCGACTGCAACGTCGTTCGCCCTGCCAATCTTTGGCGGTAACGCTCGCTCGCATTTCGCTGACGGCAGCGCGATTTCACCGCCCGAGCGCGACGAAACGGCAATCTCGGTATCGCGCCCAACGTAGAGAAAGTCGCTGACCCGAGCGAACACCGACGTTCGACCAACAAGTTCGTACTCGCGGTCCACAACGCGCACCGTCACGTCGACCGCTGACAGCGGGAGCACAAAGTACTCGCTGTCACCCGTTGCGAATTCACGTGTCTCGCCAGCGCGAAGACTCCACACCTCGAGGCCGCAATACGTCCAGCCAGCATCCTCAGGCTGCAACATGATGGGATCGACACCGCGCGAGATGTCTCCAGCAGGAAAGTAACGACGCGTCACGCTGACCTCAGTAACGGCCTGCAAGATGTAGGTATCCGGCGTGACACCACGACGTGCGTGGGAAAGCAGCCGAGGAGGTCATCACAGCGGTAACGCTATGGCGACGGGGACACGCCGTCAACCATTTGTCATGACATATTGACAAATCGATGAGCGAATCCACCTCGGTCAGATCTCGTCGACCGACACCGTTCTTCGTTCCACAACACTTCGAGCCGCGGCTTCGGCGAGTACGAGTGACCTCAAACCATCGTCGCCAGTTGCCGTGAGCACGGCGCCATGCAACACGACGTCAACAAAGAGTTGAACCTCCGCCCGATACGCCGGCATGTACCGCTCAAGAAAGAAGTTCATGAGCGGCGTCGACTGGTAGCCCGACGCCGACGCAAGTTCGACCGTCGTTTCGTGCAGGTTGTCGGCGCGCACCATGCCCATCGAACCGTGCACCTCAATTCGCTGGTCATATCCGTATGTCGCACGACGTGAATTCGAAATCTGCGCGATTTTTCCGGAGGCAGTGACCAAGGTAACCGCCGCAGAATCAATGTCGGGCACCGTTGCGATCGCCGGGTCGACGAGAACTGAACCGACCGCGGAAACCGCAACCGGTTCCTCCCCAAGCAGAAATCGCGCCATGTCAAAGTCGTGAATCGTCATGTCTTTGAACAGCCCACCCGAGCGTTCCATGTATGACAACGGTGGCGGACCAGGATCTCGCGAGATGATGTTCACCATTTCGACGTCGCCAATGGCGCCAGCGTCGATCTGCTCTCGCACTTGCTTGAAGTTCGGATCAAAACGACGATTAAAGCCGACCATCAACGTTGCACCATGCTCAGCCACAACGGCCAGACACTGCCGAACTCGCGAGACATCGAGGTCGATCGGCTTCTCACAAAAGATCTTCTTGCCACGACGGGCTGCGTCCTCGATGAGATCTGCATGCATGTCGGTCGGCGTGGTGATGAACACCGCGTCAATTGAGTCGTCGTCCATGATCTCCTCAATTGAACGAACCTGTGCGCCGTACGAATCGGCGAGTTCCCTAGCTGGCTCAGGAAACGCGTCGGCGACGGCGGCCAATCGCGCACCGGCAGTGCTCGCAATTGCTGCACCGTGCACTTTGCCAATTCGACCTGCACCAAGGAGGCCAATGTTCAAGGTTGACATGAAGGTCCTTTCATCAAGAGAAACACAGTATGCGGCTGCATTTGTCATTCATTGCGTGTTACCCGCAACAGAAATCGAACGTTTCGATCGAAGGTTCTTCAATGCATCCGGCGAACCATCATGAAATGACCCGAACCAACGGTCGAGCGGTACAACCCCATCGGAATAATTCACCTCGAAGTATTTGTGATGCAAATAATGCGCATAGCCATGCGTATCGAATGTTCCTCGACCAAGGTCGATGACCTCAAACCCGGCATGCCCCGGAACAGGCGCCATGATGAGGTGCATCTGATTGAAGATCATGTGCACTGGATGCGAGGCCACAACCCAGTGGATCGCCATCGCTGAGAAATATGCAACGTGTTCGAGGGGATGCATTGCAAGTCCCGACCATGGTCCTGGGTTCGTGTTGCGATGATGCAGTGCATGAACGCGTGGGTACAGCGGCGCCGTATGAATGAGGCGGTGAATCGCATAGAAATGCAATTCACGCCAGATTGGAATGAGCAGCGCGATGGCAACGATGGCGACGCGATGTTGCGTCCACTCCAGCCATGCGATCCTGCCACTCGAGAAAAGCCACAACCCGATGACCTCAAACGCAGTTGCGATCGGGACGCCACTGGCAAGGCTCCACAACACGTTGTCCTTCAACTGTGAGCCAAAGGTAAACCGCTGGGAATTCTGAGGGAACTTTGCGTTGTATTTCGTCGCGGTGCCCTGGGCTTGTCGGCGGTAGAGCCGCAAGTGCCACGCGCCAAACCACGCGATGACGACGAGCAAATTGCGACCAAGGACCACCAGCATCCAGCCGGGTGCGAGTTGTGCCATGGTTTCTCGTGACGGTGTCGCCCACGTCCAAACTGCCCAAGCAACTGCGAAATAGAGCAGGTGCATCGAGATGAGGTAGTCCCGCACAAACCAGCGAACGATGCTGACGAGTCGAGTTGGTCGAGCAAAGAGCGGACCGAAGTCGCATCGACGATTGGGAACCCACATACCTTTCGAATCGCGCGTACCGAGAGTGGTCTCGTCAATCACCAGGGCTTCCTTGTATTTCATCAACGCGAACTCGTCGGCCTTCGCGCGCGCTGAGCTGGCATGCGGCAACGATTCGTTGAGCAGCGGCACCATCAGCGAACGATGGTGCGACATCCGTTCGGCCGTCTCGAATGCCGGCGAGCCATCCTCGAGTCAGCACATCGGTCGTTCGGAATACATCGCGATATGTGTCGTGCACGTCATCACGGCGAACCTCGCCCCATATGTCATCGGGAATTGGGAGTTCAACGATCGAGTCACCGTCGCGTGCCCCTCTCACCTGCTGGGTACGAATCCAGTCGTTCACCGCGTACAAGGTGCCCTCGCTGCCATGGATATCGATCTGGTGACTTTGTCCAAAGGCGCCGTCCTCATGACACACCGCTGAGACAACGATCACTCCGTGCGCTCCACTGGCAAATTCGACGAGGATGTTTGCACCGTCGTCACCCACGTCGTACGGCTCGCCGTCCGATCTCGGTTGGCGCGGAACGAGGTGGGTGAGCGTGCACGTCACCGCAGAGATTTCGCCGATCAACCAACGCGCCATGTCGATCCAATGTGTGCCGAGATCGCCGACGACTCCAGCGCCAGAATGCTCAAGGTCAAAGCGCCACGCATACGCGCCATTTCGAGCAAACCCTGTGTAATACCGAAGGTTGATGAGGTAGGGCGTGCCGACAAACCCCTCTCTGACAAGCCGATGGAGATACTGCGAGATTGGCATGAACCGGTACGTGAATGGCACCAAACAGGTGACGCCTGCCTCGGTGGCTGCCGCCACCATCTCGTCGGCCTCTTGAGGATTCATCGCTAATGGCTTTTCGCAGAGCACGTGAAGTTGGTGATGCAGCGCAGCCATCGTCAGTGGGTGGTGGCTGTTGTTCGCCGTCGAAATAATGACGGCGTCGATCTCACCGCTTGCGAACATCTCGTTCGGGTCGGTGTACACCAAAGGAATCGCATTCGCCTCGGCAAAGGCACGCGTCCGTACTGCATCGCGACCGCAGATCGCGACGAGTTCTGCGTCCTGAAACGACCGCACAGCCGGAACAAACATTGTTTCGGTCCACCATCCGGGTCCGACAACGCCAACACGTATTGGTCGAACAGACATCAGTGTCGCTCCTCTAGTGACTTTGACGCCGACCGACAAGCGCATCAACACGACGTTCGTACTCGTCTTGCGCAACTCCTTCGCGCAATGACTCAAGCAAAATGTCAAGGTGTGATGGCGGGGTCAGACCACCGAGCGGCGGATCGTTGTCGAGATTTGTCGGGAACGCATACCCGTCGGCGACTGCGGTGGCGACACAGAACAATGCATTGCCATCAAGTCCGGCTGCTACCCGATCACTCAATGTTGCGTAAACCGCTTTCGACATGTCGATTCGATCCATCGTTTCCATCGCGCGCCCCATGCAGCTCGAAATTTGCAGGAGGTTCGCCATTCGTTTCACATCAGATGTGATGTTTGAACCGGCAGCGTGAAAGAGCGCCGGATTGAAGAACACCACGTCGCCTTTACGAAGCGGCAGTTGTGTCTTGTGCGCCCCGAAGTACTCGATGAACTCTGGACGACGCCACGCGAGGTATCCGAGTGGGTACTTCTGCGAGTGTGGCAGATACATCGTTGGGCCTGTTTCGACCGGCATGTCGCAGTGCGCGACCGCGCCCTGCAGGGTGAGCATCGGTGAGAGCAGATGCGCATGCCGTGGAAAGTCTTCTGCCTCGTCATCGGTCATGAACCCGAGGTGGTAGTCACGATGAGGAGACTGTGCCGCTCCCCCGGGGTTGACGACGTTGATCTGAGATGAGATCTGATAGCTCGGTCCGAGCCACGCTTTCGCCCCAATCGCGATGCAGTCGTTCATGTAGTAGTCGACGAATACCTCCGGCGCAAGGCTCGCAAGTTTCTCGATCGCATTCCACACGCGATCATTCGCGCCCGGCTTTGCGTAGTGGTCGCCTACCTGACGTCCCTCGGCGTGCTGTTGCGCAATCATCGCAAAGAACACCTCAGACGCCCGATCAACAATGTCGTGTTCAAGCGCACCGCTCAGCACGAAAATGCCGGCGCCATCGTGCAGTACCGAGGCGAGATCATCGCGAATGCCTCGGTCGTTACCATCGCGGCGCACGCGTGCGCGCACCTCCTCGGCGGCGTACACGGGAACACCGAGCTCGATGCTCGATGCTTCAGGTGCGACGACAGGTGCGTTCTCGATCAAATGTCGGAAGTCATCAATCGAACATGCGTGTCGATCGAAACGCGTCATTCCGTCAAGCGACATGTTGTGCTCCTCATGAGTGGTCGTTAAGTGACTGGATAAAGGCTCCGAGCACCTCGTCGTCAACTCCGACGAGATGTCGCTCCTCGGGGTAGGCCCCCGATGCGACATCGGCTCTAAATTCGCTGAACGCCGCAACCCGTTCACGCTGAAGGCGGTCGTACTCGGCACGAAAATCTCGATACACCTTTGCGTGCCGAGGCTGGTGCCCTGGCGTGTAGCCAAGGATGTCCTCTGCGAACAGGTACTGCGCATCGCCACCGGTGCCAGCACCCATCGAGAACAGCACCAGTGATGTGCGTTCGGCGATCGCTTGGGTGACCGCCGCGGGAACAACCTCGATTTCTGCTGCAAAGGCACCCGATCGCTCAAGGCTTCGAATCTGTTCCATAACAAGTTGTGCCGATTCGAGCGTGCGGCCAACCGCTTTAAATCCACCCGTCCACGTTCGCCTCGACGGGATCAACCCAACGTGACCCACGATTGGAATTCCCTCGGCCGAAAGTCGCGTGATGACTTCTGGGCTCGCTGCGCAATAGCAGCAGTCTCCCCCGAGCAACATCGCATCGTGCCCCGCTCGCAGGTAATCATCCGTCGTTGCGAGACGGCCGTAATTCAAACCAACTTGCACGAAACAATCGCCAGCCGCCTCGCGCATGTCGGTGTTCCAAAACTGCTGCTCAATCGACAGCACGTCGATGCCGGCCGCAGCGCATGCTGCTGCTTCCTCAAGCTTTTGGACGTACACCATCGACATCTGACGAACACCCTTCAGCGCTCGCACATCGGCGACAGTCATACGTGATCGATTGAGTTCCATCTGTTCTCCTAACTTTCGACGACTGACATTTCGATGACATAGTGCCGGGCGTCATAGACATGGTCGCCCACTTCGATGGCACGGCCTGTGTCGTCCTGCATGACTCGCCGCATCGTGACGAGCGGCGCACGAGCCTCGACATTAAGCAGCGATGCTTCTTCACGTGTCGCGACGCGTGCACCGAGACGTTGCACGGCGTAGTGCGGACGCACTCCGCCCTTGCGAAGCAGCGAGTACAACCCGGCTGTCACAAGATCATCAGCCGAGACAAGCGGATCGATCGATGCCAGCAGCCAGTTCGACATGACGGCGAGACCAACGTCGTTCGTCGACCTCACCCGTCGAATGAAGAGCACCGGCGAGCCGGGTTCGACCTGCAGCGACTCGGCGACGGTCGCCGGGCTCGGCACAAGTTCGCAGGCGAGCACCCGAGTTGTCGGTCGACGGCCGCTCGCATTGAGGTCGTCGTAGAGGCTGCTCAAGGTGAACGGTCGCCGAACCTCGTCATTGACAACCTGAGTGCCAACACCTCGTCTGCGAACGAGAAAGCCGTCGCCGACGAGTTCTTCGATCGCCCGGCGAACCGTTGGACGCGACACACTCCAGCGATCAGCGAGTCCGACCTCATTGCCGAGCAGCGACCCCTTTGGAATGCACCCAGATGTGATGCCCTCTTTGAGAGAGGCGGCGAGCTGGTGATACAGCGGAACCGGACTCTGCCGGTCGAGGACGACGGTGTAGTTCATGGTGGGGGCGCTCTCAGCGGGTACCACGTACTTTGTCACGACAAATTGACATGCGCCAGTACTTTTGCACGCTTCGTCCAATAGCGACGTAGTCGCCGTGACCTAAGGTTCGCCCCATGGCCGACCTCCTCGACTTGTCCGCACGCATCATTGACAGTGGTGTCGCCGATGTTCCCGTGAATCGCGTCACCCAAGAACTGTCAGAACTGCGAGACAACCTCGCCATCGTTGAGAGTTTCAGTCACTGCGCCGTGCTCGACACCGGGGACGGACTCGTCGCATTTGACGCGTCTGCCGGCAACACCGGTCGAGCGGTTGTCGAGCAAATTCGACGATGGCGAATACACGACGTATCCCACCTCATGTACACGCACGGACACCTCGACCACGTTGGTGGCAGCCGCGAATTTGCCGCTGTCTGGCCAAATGTGAATGTTGTTGGGCACCACAACGTCGCCCGAAGGTTCGATCGATACGCCTACACGAGCGACTGGAATGTTGAAATCAACGCGCGCCAGTTTGGTGGGATCCGCGCCGACAAGAACTTGAACGTCGGCCCCGGTACTCAAGACGCCGCCGATGATCTTGCTCCGGCGGACACCGACCCGCGAAAGTGGCGGTCATTTCTGCCGATCGGAACACTTCGTCCAACCATCGAAGTCGGCGACGAAGCGACCTTCTCAATCGGCACCACCCGCATCGACGCGCGTCACGCCCGCGGCGAGACCGACGACCACCTGTGGTACTGGCTCCCCGATTCGAGAACCATCATGTCTGGGGACTTCCTCATCTGGAATTTTCCGAACGCAGGGAACCCTCAGAAAGTTCAGCGCTACCCCGGAGAATGGGCAACAGCCCTTCGGTCAATGGCTGCGGCAGAGCCCGACCTGATCGTGCCTGCCCATGGTCTTCCCATCGCCGGCACACAGCGGATTCAACTCGTGCTCAACGAAGTTGCTACTGCGCTCGAATGGCTTGTCGCCACGGTTGTCGGACTGATGAACGATGGCGCAACGCTCAACACGATCATTCACGAGGTAACGCTTCCAAGCGACACGCTTGCGAAGCCATATCTGCGACCGCTGTACGACGAGCCCGAATTCGTCATTCGCAATATTTGGCGGATGTACGGCGGCTGGTGGGATAAAGCGCCAAGCCGGCTGAAACCATCACGAGACGAGACGCTGGCGAGCGCCATTGCTGCGCTCGCAGGGGGACCGGCATCGCTTATGGACGCGGCACAGGCCGCCGCCGATGCGAATGATCTACGCCTCGCGTGCCACCTCGCCGATTTTGCTGGATGGGCCGCTCCCGATGACCCTGAAATTCACGAGCGTCGAGCCGCCATCTATCTCGTTCGGCGACAACACGAACCCTCGTTGATGTCAAAAGGAATCTTTGCGGCTGCTGCCCGCGAATCTCAAGCCATCGTTGACGCGTCGCTAGGCGCCGACACCGACGAGCACAAGGGCTGACGCCGCAAGGGCAACGCCACCCCACTGCGACTTTGATAGTCGTTCACGGTCGAAGATGATCGCGAGCATGATCGTGCCCGCCGGATACATCGACACGACGACTGCAACGATCGAGAGCATCCCGTCGCGCACCGCGACAAGGTATGAGACATTCGCAAAGACCACAGTCGCCCAGGCTCCAACGGTGAGACGCCAGCCAGAGCGACGCTGCTCAGGACTGCTGAGGTCCTTGCCTCGCCGGCGCCAGGCAAGCACAACAAATGCGGGGATGGCGAGAATGCGAGCCCCGAGCAGGGGCCACCACCCGCTCTCGTCACTCGCTTGATCGAGGCTGATGTACCACAACCCGAAGAGCGCTCCTGCGAGCAGGACGAGCCACACCTGTTGCCGTGGCATCGCCACGGACTCTCGGCGTGAGGACACGGCACCGCTCACCAACACCACTGACACCATTGCAAGCACGATCCCGACCATGGCGGCACCGCTCGGCCGCTCGCCAAGCACAAGTCCTGCAATGACTGGCGCAATCGTTGAAGCCACTCCGGTCACCGCCGACGCAAGACTGACCGGACCCTTCGTCGAGGCGAGGTAGAACGCAGCCAGTCCCCCAACACCGCCGACGCCCGCAAACGCGCCCCACATCAGGTCAAGCCATGTGACAGGGGCTGGGTCGGCAATGACCAACGTGAGGTAGGTCGCAGCCAAGAGATACTCCATATTGATCATGACCCGAAGCACCGGCACGTGGCGCGCAGCACGACCACCCATGTAGTCGGACCACCCGTACATGAGCGCCGAGAAGGCAGACATGAGCAAGACCACGATGCCTGTGTACCACGCGCCGCAATCAACGCCTACCTGACACGGTCGATCTAGCCGACTGCCGTCACGACAGGTTGCGCTATGCGCGGCGAACTGTCACTCGTGCGTTGTAATCGGGAATACCACTTTCGTGATCGCGACTCGTGGCGCCGATCAGCACATTCGCCTCCGGCCACATCGCCTGCAAGGTCCGGCTCGGCAGCGCTGCGAGAAATACACGACCCGTCATTCGACCGGTGTGAGATACGAGCTCGACACTGTCCCCAGCGCGAAGCTGCAGGCGACACGCGTCAGCCTCCGACATGAAGATGGAATCTCGTGTGGCGCCAGTGAGCGGGTCTTTCGACCCATGCACGATGGTGTTGAACTGCTTTCCGCGGCGTGTGGACAGCACAAATTCGTCGGCACCAAGTTCCGAGGTTCGAACATTCGGAATAGTGAATCTCGCCCGACCATTCGGCGTCGGGAACGCGCCGTTTCGACAGAGATGTCGTCCACCCCATTGGACTGCGTCACCTGTCTTCGACAATGTTTCAATACCCGAGTACTGCGGAACGACGCGCGCAATCTCACTGCGCAGCGCCTGGTTGTCAACCCACGCAAAATGCTCTGCAAGGTCAGGTCGCACGCGCGTGGCAATCTCGGCCCACACGCGCCATTCGCTCTCGGCCTGCTTCGTGTCGCGCGGAATTTCAGGTGAGAAAATGATGCGACGCTCAGTGGAGGTTTCGGTGCCGCCACCCTCCTGCTCGTAACGCGTTCGCACCGGTAACACGATGACGTCTTCTCCGGGGATGAGCATTTGTGACGTCGCAACAACATCGAGATGAACGCGCAATTTCGCTTGCGAAAGCGCCGAGCGAACCCGAGGCGGATCGGGAAGCACCTCAACCATGTTGCCCCCCGATAACAGCATGACGTCGATATCCCCTGCCGCAGCGGCGTCGATCATCTCTGGAGCGGTGTATCCCTTGTGCAAGGGCAGAGTGAACCCCCACAGCCGTTCGACCTCATCACGATCTGCGCCATCGACCGCTCGACCGCCAGGAAGCGCTGTTGCGTACGCTCCCATTTCTGCTCCACCCTGCACCCCTGAATGACCTCGGATCGGCATGAGTCCAGCGCCATCACGACCAACATTTCCGCGAGCCAGCGCCAAGTTGACGATGGCCCGCACGCCATCCACGGCGTCGCTGTGCTGGGTAATTCCCATCGACCACACGAGAATCGACGCACCCGAAGATCGGTACATCTCAGCAAAGGCTCGAACAACTTCCGGCGACACGCCACATGATTCGTACAACGCTTCGACATCCGCACTCAGCAGGTGTTGCCGCAATTCATCCCAGCCATCGGTGTGGTCGCGAATGAAGGATTCGTCAACATCATTCGTCTCGCAAAGTTGGCGAAGCACGAGAGAGGCGAGTGCGACATCACCTCCTGGTCGGACGGGCACATGAAGGTCGCACAGTTTGGTTCCAAACACCGCGGACTCGATATTGCTCGGCACCCAGTACCGCTCGAGCGCAGGTTCGAGGAACGGGTTGACGACGACAACCCGACAGCCGCGGCTTTTTGCAAGGTAGAGGTATTTCGCAAACACAGGTTGATTCGCCGCCGGGTTTGATCCCCACAGCACGACGAGATCAGATTCAATGACGTCGACCATGGAACACGTTGTTGCCGCAACACCGATCGTTTCCTTGAGACCAACCGTCGATGGGGCATGACACACTCGAGCCGCGGAGTCGATCGAAGACACACCGATCGCACGCGCCGCCTTCGCCGCTGCGTAGTACACCTCGTTCGTGAGCCCCCGACTTGTGAGATACACCGCGGCACGGTCAGGTGTCGTCGCTCGTAACGCCCCGACGATCGTCTCGTAGGCCTCGTCCCACGAGATGCGCTCGTACCCGGCTGCGCCTGATGTCCAACGCAGCGGATGGCCAAGGCGACCGAGGGCGCGCAACTCCGACCCGCTCTTTCCTTCGAGATCTCGCACATCTGCAAGCGCCTCTGGCGCCATGAACGCAGCTGTGTTGAATTCAAGTAACCGAAGACGTGTGGTGCACAGATGGACGCCCTCCTGCCCCCAGTCGTGGAGGCCAGCCACGCCAAGCGCGCAACCATCGCACGCGCCTTCAGTCAGTACCTTCCAGCCGTAACGCAAGTTCTTGCGATTTGCGACAACCGTTCGGACCATGTCGGCATAGTGATGTGGCTTCGTCAGTCCAATGCCGTTCGGCCGCCAACTCACCCACAACCGAGGCTGTGGACGACGAATCTTCCATCTCCACGGAGCGAGACGAAGCGGTCGCCACGAAATCATGTCGACCGATGATGGTTCGGCTCGACATATGTCGTGTACCGGTCGTCACGCGCGAAACCGATCAGCCGAAGTCCGGCGCGTTGTGCAGCATCAACTGCGAGTGACGAAGGAGCGCTGACCGCAACGAGCGTGCCAAACCCAGCAGCACACGCTTTTTGTACCATCTCAAAACTCGCGCGACCGCTCAGCACCAGCACGTACTCAGACGCAGGCAGCAACTGACGGGCATGAAGTCGTCCAACGACCTTGTCAACCGCGTTATGCCGACCCACATCTTCTGCGACTTCGACGACGCGGCCGTCAAGAGTGATCGCCGCCGCCGCGTGGGAACCGCCAGTGAGCGCAAAGACTTCCTGCTGCGCACGAAGCTGCGTCGCGAGCGCGGCGACGAGCTCTCCGACCGGAGGTGGGGTACACGGCACGTTCGTCACCCCGTTGATGAGTGCGGCCATGTCGGCAGTACCGCACGCGCCACACGATGCAGAAACCGTACCGAGACGCGCCGTCACCGACCCTGGAAGGTGCCCGGTTGACACGCTGACTCGTAGCACCGGTTCGGTCGCAACGATCTCAACGTCTGCAACAACTTCTGGCGCAAGTAGACCCTCCGCGACACAGAACCCAATCGCCAAGGACTTCGGATCATCCGGCGTGCACATCGTTGTCGCAATCACGGTTCCATCAACCTGAAGCTCGAGCGCCTGCTCAACAACAAGCCATTCTTCTGATTGCACCGACCAACCATTCGTGTGACGGTCCGCGGTATGGCGTCGGGCGCGCCCGTGAAGTGGTTTCGTCGTCACGACATCAAGTGTGGCACGGAGGCCCTCGTCAAACGATTTCGGTCAGCCATAGCTCCGTCCGAGCCCAGCCGTCGCGTCTGACTGCACGCCATATGGAGGAATTGGATAACGCAAACCATTGCGAGAGAGCGATTCGAGACCAGCGATCACCCCGGGCAAAAATCGCGGTGGAATCGCCATGAGCAACTCGTCATCCATCACTCCGCCGTACCGACGCTCAGCGAAACATGGGATCGACAAACTCGGCTCGCCGGTTGCGAGCGCGCGTCCCCACGAATCTGAGCATGAGGATTCACCGACGCATCCCCACTCGAGTTTTTTGAAACCGGTCCACTGCAACCCATTGATGAAAAGAATCATCTGCGCAGGTGTCGCGTAAATGAGACAAATATCTGGAGGGTTGAGCCTGCCGCTCGCGAGCGGCGAGACCGCCATCGCTTCAAACTGCCCGAACGGAACCGTCATCATCGAATGCTGATGCGCCGACGCGTCTTCGATCGTCTCGTACCACACGCCCGCCATTCGCTTTCCCGATAACCACTCATCATCACGTGGATGTAAGCCGATCACCGTGGAGCACTGGTCTCCGACGAGATCGTCGACGGTGATGCCAACGGTCCACCCAAGCCTGCTGGCCTGACCGACAATTTGATCGGTTGTGTGAATCGCCGATGGTCGTCGAATCTTCGGGATGGCTTCCATCTCGTCACGGGTGGCGAACATCTTCATGCCAATCGGCGTTGTTCGCAGCCGAAGCAAGCGGTTGAGGTCATCTACGACCGAACCCCAGTCCAGCCTGTCTCCAATCGATACCCGCGTTTCCTCGACCGACATTGGCACCCCTCCCACAGAACACATCGATGCGACGTCACCATCGTCGCACGGACGGGCGATCGATCAAGATTCGGGAGTTCAGCCGATGACTTCGGCGAGCACTTCGTCGATCACCGATGTGGCAATTGCGCGCATTTCGTCGTCAGTTC
>JALRBS010000002.1 GCA_023262325.1 Ilumatobacteraceae bacterium
GTGGCGGCGAGTATCTCGCCAATCGGGTGCACTTCTACCAGTCCGTGGCGATGTATTGGGTTTCGCAGAACTCGTAGATGCCTTCGGAGCTTCCCTCGCGACCGAGACCAGATTGTTTCATGCCACCAAATGGCGCAGCCGGATCACTCACGGCACCCCGGTTGAGACCGATCATGCCCGCCTGAATCTGTTCGCTTGTTCGCAACCCCTTGGCGAGGTCACGGGTGTATACGTAACCGGTGAGACCCATTTCGGTGTCGTTCGCCTGGCGAATCATGTCGTCGTGATCGGTAAATGGAATCACGGGTGCGACGGGGCCAAAGATTTCGGCGTGCGCAATCGGCGAGTCGTGTCGGACGTTTGAGAGCACTGTCGCCGGGTAGAAGAATCCCTTACCGTTGCTCGGTGAGCCGCCGAGGCGAACTTCTGCTCCTGCGTCGACCGCACCACGAACGAGCGCATCGATGTCGGACACTGCTCCAGCGTTGATCATTGGTCCACAGGTGACTCCTTCGTCGAAGCCATTCCCGACTTTGACGGCACCCATTGCCGCCGTGAGCATTTCTGCGAACTCGTCGGCGACGCCGTGTTCGACGTAGAACCGGTTTGCTGCGGTGCACGTCTCGGCAGAGTGCCGCATTTTGGCGATCATTGCGCCTTGCACTGCAGCATCAAGATCAGCATCGTTGAACACAATGAATGGTGCGTTGCCTCCGAGTTCCATCACCGTCTTCAACACTCGATCTGCGGCTCGACGCAGCAGTACTCGACCAACCTCGGTTGAGCCGGTAAACGACACCATTCGCACCGCTGGATGGTCGACAACCGCATCGAACCACGCTCCCGACGTGCTGGTGGGGACGACGTTGACGAGCCCGTCAGGTACGCCTGCCTCAAGCAGCAGTTCGCCGATGCGAAGGGCGGTCAGCGGTGTTTCTTTCGGTGGTTTGATGACGACCCCGTTGCCGGCACCGAGGGCTGGCGCAAGTTTGCGTGTGATCATGGCCGCCGGGAAATTCCACGGCGTGATCATCGCAACGACTCCTACGGGTGGATGGTGAACGATGATGCGGTTGGTCCCAGAAGGCGCCACGCCAATTTCGCCTCGAATTCGAACGGTTTCTTCGGCGTTCCAGCGAAAGAATTCGGCCGCATACGAAATTTCACCGCGTGCGTCAACGAGTGGCTTGCCGTGCTCGCGCACGATAAGTGCTGCGAGTTCTTCAGCATTTGCGAGCATGAGCGACCAGCAGGTTCGAAGAATCTCGCTGCGCTCTCGTGGCGGTCGTTTTGCCCACGCCACCTGTGCAGCCTGAGCAGCGTCGCAGGCAGCAAGAGCATCTTTCGATGTGCCGTCTGCGACTTCAGCGATTTGATCTTCGGTTGCCGGGTCGAATACGGGAATCCAACCGTCCTCAGAACCCGATCGCTGTGTTCCGTTAATTAGTAGTGCATTTCGCATGCGCGGAGATTACCGCGAACCGAGAACCCGTTGGCCAGTGGTCGATGTGTTCTCACTCCGGCACGAACGTGTCGAGTGGGCTGTCGCTCATTTCGAGCAGCAGAACGATCGTTACCTCATCACCTACTCCGACACCTTC
>JALRBS010000117.1 GCA_023262325.1 Ilumatobacteraceae bacterium
GATATGCACCAGCCGGGCATCGAGGTTCGACAGATTCTTGAAATGAACTACCACGACTCGTTCAACGAGGTCTTTCTCAGTGACGCACGGGTACCCGCCGATGATGTCGTCGGGGATGTCAACAGTGGCTGGAAGGTGGCGCGCGGCACCCTTGCCCACGAACGCTCATTCGCGTCGATCGGCAGCGTCTACTTTGCTCCGACTGCGTCTGGCCGAGTCGTCGAGGAAGCAAAGATCGAGGCCGCTGAGTTCAACAAAACCTACGAGTGGTACCCACAACGTATGGGTCGTGCCGACCTCACCATTCCAAGCGCCCAAGCGCGAGGTGTGAGTGCCGACCCGGTGCTTCGTCAGGAACTCATGAAGTTGCACAGTTTCTATCGAGCTTCAGAATGGACCGCTGAACGAGCGAAAGCTGCACGTGCGCTCGGCAAGCCGCCTGGGTCGGAGGGTTCGATTGGAAAGCTCGCTCTCTCGCGCATTGCACACAGCGCGAATCGTGTGCATTCAATGATCTCTGGCGCGCAGGGAATGCTGAGAACCGGCGATGATCCACTCGATGCGGTCATTGCTGAGGTACTCGTCTCTACACCTGCTCAGTCAATTGCGGGCGGCACCGACGAGATTCAACGCAACATTCTCGGAGAGAACGTGCTCGGCCTACCGAAGGAGCCAGCACCGGACCGCAGCATCGCATTTAAGGACGTGGGAAAATCGTGACGGAACATCTGTCGCCAATGAATGACGCCCTAAAGGTGAGCGTAGGCGATGACTTTGTCGCAGTTGTCGAGCTCGCAAAGCCGCCGAACAACTTCTTTTCGATGGACCTCATCGGTGGTGTTGCTGACGCGCTCGAAACTCTTGATAGGGATCAACGCTGCCGCTCAGTTGTGCTATGCGCCGAGGGCAAGCACTTCTGCGCGGGGGCAGATTTCTCTGCCGGCGATACGAGTTACACGACCGAGGATCTTTACGCCGCTGCGGTGAGAATCTTTCGAAATTCAAAGCCGATTGTCGCAGCCGTTCAAGGAGCAGCAATCGGCGGTGGCCTCGGTTTGGCGCTGTCCGCTGACTTTCGTATTGCCGCGCCCGAGGCGCGATTCTCGGCGAACTTCGCGCGACTCGGATTTCATCATGGCTTTGGTTTGAGCGTCACATTGCCACGACTCGTCGGTCCTCAAGCGGCCGCAGAACTGCTCTACACGGGTCGACGTATTGATGGTGATGAGGCCGTGTCACTCGGGCTTGCAGACCGCGTCGTTCCGGTGAGTGACCTCCGTGAGTCGGCTTACGCGCTCGCGCGGGAAATTGCGATCTCGGCTCCCCTTGCGGTTCAATCGATTCGCAAGACGTTGCGAGGAAGCCTCGCGGACGAGGTTGCCGCAGCAACGGCGCACGAGGGGCGCGAACAAGCATGGTTGCGAGAGACGGATGATTTCCGTGAAGGCACGACCGCAATGTCGGAACGTCGGGAACCGCGTTTTACAGGTCGGTAACCAGTTCGCCGATAGCACAGGCAGTGATCGACGATGTGTACGGTCTCGCTATGAGCACATGTGACGAGATTGCAGACGGAATAGTTGCCGCAATCACGGCAGGCGATAGTGCCGCCCTCGGCGAGTGGTATGCCGATGACGTCGTGATCTGGCACAACACCGACGGCATCGAGATGAACAAAGAGCAGAACCTCGCAAGCCTCGACGCGCTCGCGGCAATGACGACCTCGCGTTCGTTTAGCAACATTCGCCGGTACGAGTTTCACGGTGGCTTCGTGCAACAGCACGTCATGCACCTCAACTGGGGATCACGAACTGGCGAACTGCCTGGATGTCTTGTTGTCATGGTTCGCGATGGAAAGGTCATCAGAGCCGACGAATATCTTGACGGCGCAACGATTGCCTCCTTCGGACGTTAACGATGAGAACACCAACCCCAGAGCCGATCTCCAATCGGCACACGAACACGATCGCTATGCGATAGTCAACACGTGAACAGTCTGACCACTGACCCACAATTGCGTGTCATCCTCGACCGACTCCACATGCAGAACAGTTCGCAGGATGCGGAAATAGCGGCGTATTACGCCGCCGGCGCCGAACGCCCAACAGGGTATGAGGCAGAGGACTCCCCGGGTCGGGCATTTTGGCGAGACAAATTTGTTGCACTCGACCAGGACAAGGCCGAATTCGTCTATGCGCTCTGTCGCGCAATTGGAGCGGGTCGCATCATTGAGGCTGGCACATCGTTCGGTGTTTCGACCCTTTACCTCGCCGCCGCAGTACGAGATGGCGTCGGCGGTCGAGTTACGACCTGCGACATTGAACCTTCAAAAATGAAAGTCGCCCAACAGCATTTTGTCGAAGCCGGACTTGCAGAACACATCGAAACTCGTGTCGGTGATATTCGAGAGACACTGCTGGAGATCGATGGAGCTGTTGATTGCCTGCTACTCGACATCTGGGCGCCAATCGCTGCCGATGTCGTGGCACTCGTCGGACCACACATTCGTGTTGGTGGAATCATTTTCGCCGACAACACAACGGTGCGCAGGAGCCTTTACACCGGACTGTTCGACTACCTCGAGAATCCTGCGAACGGCTTCACCACACGAACGTTGCCGTTCGATGGCGGGCTCGAACTTGCCGTCAAGACCGGCTGATTGTGCGACGGCGCAGTGGGCGCAGAGGGGCTCGAACCCCCGACATCTGCCTCGTAAGTCTCCAGAATTTCTTGCCAGAACTATTGACAGATTCCGTCGCTCTCACGATTGGAATCGAATGTATTTGAAAATAGGGCGTTCCATCACCCGTTGACGGGCTCGTCTTAAGTTTCAGACGGGGGTTCAGAGCGACTTTTCTGGACAACACCTACACCTACGAGGAGTAGCAGGACAGCAACGACAATGACAATGGCGGTCGGGAACCCTCCTTGTGACGGCTGCGAAGTCGCGTACAACTCATCAACCGAGGGAGACATCAAATCGAGCTCCCATGTAACCGTCTGCCCTGAGAGCGTTCCGTTGTGTTCGATCACATCGCCGGGCATGTCAGCCGACACGTTCAACGTGAAAACTGCGCCAACCATGGACGCCATTTCTGGGTCAAGACCATCGTCGGTTGGAACGAAATCATCGAAACCCATTCGGAAATTGATCAAGTCACCATCAACTTCAACAAGAACGCTTCCGTCGGGCACGATCTCGGTTGCACCTGCTTGCCAACTGAAAGTGCCCGCCACCCCGCACTGCGCAGAGGTGTTGATCAAACTGAACTCGAACGGGTCGCCAGGCTCCTCAAAGTCACTCAGCAGTTCATCGCACAGTTCACTACGACTCGCGGGCAGTTCATCGGTAGCGTCAAATGCTTCAGCGATCGCCACGATCTTGTCGACGTCAAAGAGTAACTCGATGTCTGCAGTTCCCGACCCGTCCTCCGAAATCGCAAAATCCATCGAAACCTCGTAGCAACCTGTCGCTACAAAACACGTGAGAACAGCAACACATATTTTTTTCAATAACATAACAACAAGTAAAACATACTTAACTTCTTTGTCAACTGTACAAACAATTTGCTTCTGCGCCGAATTCACGTTTGACAACAATCCAAGCCACACAGCACACCACCAGATCACACTCGACCGAGAACGAGTGCTCAACGTCGCCGTGCAACGAGCAACGAACCACGCCAAAATGAGCCGACCTGGAGCAGATCAGGAAACGTGCTCTGACCTGCACTAACTCTAGTGGGCGCAGAGGGACTCGAACCCCCGACATCTTCCTTGTAAGGGGCTAACTAGGGGGTACCGGTAGGGGCTATTTCGTTGTATTTATTGCGTTTCGTGCCTACTGGTGTCTAGACTTGTCTATGGAATAGTCCACCCAATAGACCACCCAAAGGGGACACCATGACAAAGCGACGAGACAAGGGATCAGGCTCAATCCATCGAGACCTGGAGCGCGGTGGCTACAAAGGTGAACTCAGACTCGACGGCAAGCGGTACGTGCGGCGAGGCAAGACCAAAGCCGAGGTGACAGATCGCCTCAATGCTCTGAAACGTGAGCACGCTCGCGGCACGCTCTCTGTGGATCAGGCCACGACCGTCGCTGC
>JALRBS010000183.1 GCA_023262325.1 Ilumatobacteraceae bacterium
CGGTTCGCTCGCTCACCGAGGTTGCTCACCTTGCGACCGCCGTTCATGAACTGGCCAACTGGTGGAATTCCCCCATTCGGTCGGTGCTCGAGGTTGGCGCAGGGCCTGGTGATTGGAGCACGTGGTACCGAACGGTACGGCCGCATGTCCGTGTCATGTCTGTCGATGTAAGCGAGCACGCCTGTGCAACGTATGGTCACAAGAAGCGCGACATCGCCGCATGGTCGCCGAATCGGCCCTTCGACCTGGTCATTTGCATGGACGTACTGCAGTACTTGGACGAAGCCTGGGCGGTGCGCGCCCTGAGAAATCTCACGAAGGCAACTCGTACGTTCTTGTACTTCGATGCCCTCACCATGTTCGACGCCAGGCATACCGTCGACCGATCGTCCACGGATCTCAATGCCCATCTACGAAGCGGTGATTGGTACCGACGACGACTTTCTCGACACTTCACACAAACTGGCGTGGGGCTCTGGGTTCGTAAAGGTAGTCAGGTCGTACTCCACGAACTCGAGCGGACGAGATGACGCCCGACTGACTATCGTTGCCTGCAGTGAACAACATCAACTGGGACGCCCTTCGCCAGGCAGCACGCGATGCAATGCAGCATGCTTACGTCCCCTACTCCAAGTTTCGGGTTGGCGCGGCGGGCCTCACCACCGATGGACGAATAGTCACGGGGTGCAACGTGGAGAACGCTTCGTACGGCGTCACTCTGTGCGCCGAGTGCGGAATGATCAGCGAACTGGTTCGACATGGTGGTGGTCGACTCGTCGCAGTCTGCACACTGGGCAACGATGAAGCCGTTACACCGTGTGGTCGATGCCGACAACTGTTGTGGGAACACGGTGGGCCCGAGCTCCTCGTTGAGTTGGAAGGAAAGCCCGTGCCGATGACGGAACTGTTGCCGCACGCGTTTCCCGAAGCCTCAAACTTCAGCAATCCGAACGGTTGAGAAGGACCACGAACCATGGGCAAGTACCTCAGCGAAGTTCAACTCCAGTCGTTTCGTGACGACGGATTTCTGGTGGTCCCCAACTTCGTCTCCGACCAACACTGCCTGCAGCTTCGCGAGCGTGCGATGAAACTGGCCGAATTGCATGTCCCATCGCCCGAGGAAGCAACGGTGTTCACGGCAGACGGCAAGCCACAACACACGAGCGACGACTATTTCCTCACCAGTGGGGAACAGATTCGCTGCTTCTTCGAAAAGGATGCCTTCGACGAGGATGGAAACCTCCGCGCCGAACCACATCTCGCGCTGAACAAACTCGGGCATGCGATGCACGACTTGGATCCCGTGTTCGATTCGTTCAGCCGTACACCGGAACTGGCTGCCGTCGCGTCGGACATCGGCATGCGAGATCCGGTGCTCTTGCAATCGATGTACATCTTCAAGCAACCGCATATCGGCGGTGAGGTCACCTGCCACACTGATCACACGTACCTGTGGACCGAGCCGCAGAGTGTCGTGGGTTTCTGGTTTGCCATCGACGATGCCACCAACGAAAACGGGTGCATGTGGGCGCTGCCCGGCGGCCACCGCCTTCCCGTTCGCTCGCGCTCACGGCTAAACGAATCCCGAACGGCAACCGTGATGGATGTACTCGATCCGGAACCGTATCCGCTGGAAAATCTTCAGTGTTTGGAGGCCAAGCGAGGCACGCTCGTTCTGCTGGATGGCGCGGTCCCGCATTTGTCGGCGGCCAACACCAGCGACAAGCCCCGTCACGCATACACGGTTCACGCCATCGATGGTGCAGCGCGGTATCCGGATGACAACTGGTTGCAACGCCCCACACTGCCGCTGCGTGGCTTCTCGCTCAACTGAGGTTTTCGGTGGCAACGCTTCGCTTCAGCTTTGGCACCATGGGTTCGGGGAAGAGCACGCTCGCGCTGCAAATCCACCACAATTTGTCCACACGCGGTTTGCGCGGGCTACTCATCACCAAACTTGATCGAGACGGAGCCCAGGTAAGCAGTCGGCTTGGTGTCTCATCACCGGCGGTGGACATCAGCGTCGCGCCGAGCCTGGTTGCATTGGCGAGACAACACATGCCGCTCGATTACCTCGTGTGCGATGAGGTGCAGTTCTATTCGATAGACCAGTGCGACGAGCTCGCC
>JALRBS010000204.1 GCA_023262325.1 Ilumatobacteraceae bacterium
GATGTAGTCAGCGTGACCCGGCATATCAACGTGCGCATAGTGACGCTTCTCGGTCTCGTACTCAATATGAGCAATCGAGATCGTGATACCACGAGCCTTCTCTTCCGGCGCCTTGTCAATCTGATCAAACGGCGTGTAATCAGCCAACCCACGATCAGCCAACGTCTTAGAAATCGCCGCCGTCAACGTCGTCTTCCCATGGTCAATATGACCCATCGTCCCAATATTCACATGCGGCTTCGTACGCTCGAACTTCGCCTTACTCATTATCTTACTTCCTTTACTATTTCGTCTTTGAACTCGTGGTTATGCCGATACGGCGTGGCTCACTCGCCACGTACCCGCTTGACGATTTCGGAGGAAATCGCCTCAGGAACTTGCTGATAGCAGTCGAACTGCATCGTGTAGGTCGCGCGACCCTGCGTGCGTGAACGAAGGTCGGTTGAGTATCCGAACATTTCTGACAGAGGAACTTGCGCCTTCACCGTCTGAACATTGCCGTTCGCTTCCATGCCTTCGATGCGGCCACGACGGCTCGAGAGGTCACCCATCACGTCGCCCATGTAGTCCTCAGGGGTCACGACCTCAACCGCCATGATCGGTTCAAGAAGCACCGGCTTTGCGGCTTCGGCAGCCTTCTTGATGCCCATCTGCCCTGCGACCTTGAACGCCATTTCTGATGAGTCAACGTCGTGGTACTGGCCATCGACAAGGGTGACCTTGACATCGACCATTCCGTAGCCGGCGAGCACACCGGATTCGAGACCGGCCTGAATACCTTGGTTCGTTGGCTGAATGTATTCACGCGGAATGCGTCCACCGGTGATGCCATCGACAAACTCGTAGCCCTTGCCGGGGTTCGGCTCAAGGCTGATTTTGATAACCGCAAATTGACCAGAACCGCCGGACTGCTTGATGTGGCGGTACTCAACTGAGTCGACCTGCTTGGTGATCGTTTCGCGGTACGCAACCTGTGGCTTGCCGACGGTTGCTTCGACACTGAATTCACGCATCATGCGGTCGACGAGCACTTCGAGGTGCAATTCGCCCATGCCCGAAATGACCGTCTGCCCGGTCTCTTCGTCGGTGCGAACACGGAAGGTTGGGTCCTCATCAGACAGTGACTTCAGCGCCTTGCCGAGTTTGTCTTGGTCGCTCTTCGTCTTTGGCTCAATCGCCACGTGAATGACCGGCTCCGGGAACTCCATCCGTTCGAGAATGACCGGGTTGTCTCGGTCGCACAGCGTGTCGCCAGTGGTGACTTCTTTGAAGCCGAGACCGGCGACGATGTCACCCGCCATTGCGATGTCGAGATCCTCGCGCTGATTTGCGTGCATGAGAAGAATTCGACCGAGACGTTCGCGCTTTTCTTTCGTCGAGTTGTACACCTCTTCACCCTTGGTGATCTCTCCCGAGTACACCCGGAAATAGGTGAGCTTGCCGAATGGGTCGGCGACGATCTTGAAGGCGAGTGCAGCAAACGAAGGGTCATTCGGGCCGCGGGTGAGTTCTTCATCGCCGCGCATGTTTGTGCCATGTGCTGGCTCAATGTCGACTGGTGACGGCAGGTAGTCGATGACGGCGTCGAGCATGGGCTGAACACCTTTGTTCTTAAACGCTGAGCCACAGAGAATCGGGACGAAGTCGCCAGCAAGCGTTCCGTTACGAATCGCACGCTTAATTTCGTCGATCGTGACGTCTTCGCCACCGAGATACTTCTCCATCAGCACCTCATCAGAGGTTGCGATCGTGTCCATCAGCTGTTCGCGATATTCATTCGCTTGGTCAACCATGTGGGCGGGAATGTCGACTTCATCCCACTTTGCGCCAAGTTCCTCGTCACGCCAGATGAGCGCCTTCATCTTCAACAGATCGACGAGACCGGCGAACGGCTCGTTTGACTCAGGTCCACCAGCACCAACCGGAAGTTGGGTGACGAGCGGATTCGCCTGCAGACGGGTCTTCACCATCTCGACTGTCCGATAGAAGTTCGCACCAATTCGGTCCATCTTGTTGACGAAGCAGAACCGCGGCACGTTGTACTTGTTCGCTTGACGCCACACCGTCTCGGTCTGAGGCTCAACGCCGGCAACCGAGTCGAATACCGTCACCGCGCCGTCAAGTACGCGCAGAGAACGCTCAACCTCAATCGTGAAGTCAACGTGACCTGGGGTGTCAATGATATTAACGCGATGAACGATGTTGGTGAACAATTTCTCCGTGTCGTCTGCTTTTTGGGTCCAATAGCAAG
>JALRBS010000169.1 GCA_023262325.1 Ilumatobacteraceae bacterium
AAGGAAATGCAGGCGTTGTGTCTGAACGTCGAGGTTCTGGCCAAGGACGGTTCCGAGATCGAGATGAAGGAGATCGACGAGGAGTTGTTCGCAACCACCGAGTCGCTCGGCATCGACATCAGCCGACCCGAGCGAGGCAGCGATCAAGACGATCGCGAGCGCGCGAGTTTCCGACGCTGATCCAACAGCTGACTGAGCCCAACGACTGAGTACGTGACGAAACGAAGAGAGAGCGAGACGCCGAAATGCTCGATGTGAACATGTTCGACCAACTCCGGATCGGTCTGGCCACGGCCGACCACATCCGCAACTGGTCGAGTGGCGAGGTCAAGCAGCCCGAGACCATCAACTACCGAACGCTGCGCCCCGAGCGCGACGGTCTGTTCTGCGAAAAGATCTTCGGACCGACCCGTGACTGGGAATGTGCTTGTGGCAAGTACAAGCGCGTTCGCTTCAAGGGCATCATCTGCGAGAAGTGCGGTGTCGAAGTCACACGTTCGAAGGTTCGTCGCGAGCGTATGGGTCACATCGAGTTGGCCGCCCCGGTCGTGCACATCTGGTACCTCCGCGGAACTCGTTCATGGCTGGCCTATCTGCTCGCTGGCCTCGAGCCGCGCGAGGAGCTGAAGGCCAAGCAGCTCGAGAAAGTCATCTACTTCGCCGCCCATCTCGTCACGTGGGTCGACGAGGAACGTCGTCACGACGAACTCAACAGCCTCGAGAACGAATACATCGGCGAAATCGAAGCGATCGAGAAGGAACTCAATCTCGAAATCGATCGTCGTCTGAAGGAAGCCGAGAAGGAAGCCGCTCGCCTCGAGTCCGACGGCGCGAAGGACACCGAGGTCAAGGCCGTGCAAAAGATGGCCGACCGCGATCTCGCCGCCATCCGCGAGCGTTACGACGCCGAACTCGACCTCGTCAAGCGTTCGTGGGAAGAGTTCAAGGGACTCCACGCCCGCCAGATCATCGAAGACGAAGGTCTGTGGCGCGAATTGCGTGATCGTTACAGCGACTACTTCGAAGGTGGCACCGGAGCCGATGCCATCAAGTCGCTCATCGACCGCATCGACTTCGATGAGGAAGAGAAGAAACTCCGCGAAGCGATCGACCCGCACGACGGTCAGAAGCCGCTGAGCGCGCAGCGTAAGCAGAAGGCGATCAAGCGGTTGAAGATTGTTGCGTCGTTCAACCGTCGTGTTGACCCGTCCGACGAATCAAGCCCACGTCTCAACGACCCACGAGCGATGATCCTTGACGCAGTTCCGGTCATCCCACCCGAACTTCGCCCGATGGTGCAACTCGATGGTGGCCGTTTTGCGACGAGCGACCTCAACGACCTCTACCGACGGGTCATCAACCGAAACAACCGTTTGAAGCGGCTGCTCGATCTCGGGGCGCCCGAGATCATCGTGAATAACGAGAAGCGCATGCTGCAAGAGGCCGTCGACGCACTTTTCGACAACGGACGTCGTGGTCGCCCGGTGACCGGTCCAGGCAACCGTCCGCTGAAGTCGCTGAGCGACATGCTCAAGGGCAAGCAAGGGCGGTTCCGTCAGAACCTGCTCGGTAAGCGAGTCGACTACTCGGGCCGTTCGGTCATCGTTGCCGGACCAACCCTGAAGTTGCATCAATGCGGTCTGCCCAAGCTAATGGCGCTTGAACTCTTCAAGCCGTTCATCATGAAGCGACTTGTTGAGCTCGACCTTGCGCAGAACATTAAGACCGCAAAGCGCATGGTGGAGCGTCGTCGTCCGCAGGTCTGGGACGTGCTCGAGGACGTCATCAAGGAGCACCCGGTTCTGCTGAACCGTGCACCAACCTTGCACCGCCTCGGCATTCAGGCATTCGAGCCGGTCCTC
>JALRBS010000016.1 GCA_023262325.1 Ilumatobacteraceae bacterium
GATCGCCCAGACCAGCAAGCCAGGCATCACGAGCGGCTCACTCGCGTTTCGGCCGCACCGAGCGCAGCAGCCAGCGCATTGACGTCGATCGGCTTGGCGAAGAAGCCATCGACGGTGTAGCCGACATCGCCCAGTTCCAGATCAGCGCAGTGCGCGTGACCGGTCACGATGTAGTAGCGCATCGGCCGCGTGCCGCTGAGCGCCGTCCGGAGCCGACAGATGAGTTCGCCGCCTCCGATCCGCGGCATGCGCACATCCACCACGACACTATCGATCTCCGGATCCGCGAGAACCCTGTCGACGGCGTCTTCCGGGCGAGAGATTCCGTCAGCGACAAGACCGCGAAGCTCCAGCGCTTCAAGATCCTGATGTCGATGATGTCCTCATCGTTCGTGGTTGTGAGTTGTGGACAGCGAGTTTCGGTCGCCTCGAATCACACGGGAACTTGTCGGCGATCGATGTCGAGCGCTTTCTTGAAGAGTCGCTCGCATCGACCGGACGTCGGCTTGATCGAGTCTCCCCAATCGTTAACACACGCCTCGCAAATGGCGCGCGGCTCTGCGCGGTTACCCGACCTGTCGCCACGGATGGATTCGAAGTAGCGATCCGGCGGCATCGACAACACGAGATTCCACTAACCGATTTTGGTGAGCACAGCACATGCGATCTCGTTCGCTCTCTCGTCGCGCACCGCGCCAACCTCATCATCTGCGGCGCCACAGGTAGTGGGAAGACGACGTTGCTTGCCACGCTGGTACGTCAATCAATCATTGATGGTGACCGCGTCGTCGCCATCGAAGACACCAACGAACTCGAGTGTGTTGTATCGAGCGAGACAGACGCTGGGCACCTCGTCCTCCTCCAGGCTCGTCCAGCAACCGTTGACTCTCCCTACGAAGTAACACTGCACGACCTACTCGTCACGAGCCTGCGACTTCGTCCGGATCGCATCGTCGTCGGCGAAATCCGTGGCGCAGAAGTCACCTCGCTTATCCATGCGATGAACACAGGGCACAACGGCTCAATGGCGACCTGTCACGCCAATTCACCGGAGGACGCGCTCCGTCGAATCACTCAACTCGCCGTGCAGTTCTCACCGAATTGGCCGCAACATAATGTCGTCGAACAACTCGAGCGCTCGGTCGACGCAGTGGTATTCATGCGACAACGCGCCGACGGGCAGCGAATCATCACCGACATTGTTGAGCCGAGTGAGGGGACGCATCGTCAACTCGTCAAAGACGGTTTCGTCGTCGCAGCACCGACGCGATCGCATCACCGCAAAGGTAACGACGAAGCTCACCCATGTTGACAATCTTCATTCCATTCGCGGCGTTCACCTATGTCGCACGCTGGTCGGTCATCACGCCGCCAGCATCACGAGTGCCAGCTGCGACGCCGCGGTCGCAACCAATGGCAACACCCGAAGCGCTTCGCGCCTGGTGCATTGACACATCGCGCCGCTTGCGTTCCGGAGATTCGCTCGTTGAAGTTCTCAACACGAATCCTCCGACCGAACTCCCATCAGGCGTCCGTGTGGCCGATCGCCTCGAGCGCGCGTCTGCGCGCGCACCTTCATCTGACCTTCGTCTTCTGCTCGACGTGCTGCGAGTGCTCGTGATCGCCGGCGGGTCGTCGGTCGCAGCTCTCGATCTGCTCGCGGATCGACTTCAGCTTGATATTGAAGAACGTCGCGAACGGCGGGTGCAATCGAGTGCCGCACGAATTTCGGCTGCAGTGCTCAGCTGGTTGCCACCGTCCGTGCTGCTCATGATTGCGGCTACCTCGCGCGACACACGCACCTTCTTGACGACACCACTGGGCGTCGCGATCTTGTTCGTCGGCGGTGCGCTCAACCTCGCCGGAAATCGGCTCATCGCTCGCGCGATCTCACGACCGCTGCCTCAAGAGCAGTTGCTTCGCGCTGACGTCACCGAGTTCTTTGCCATCGTTGCGCTGTACCTCAGTTCGGGTCTGTCATTCCGGTCGTCACTTGAAGAGGCGACGTTGACGGCTCCGTCGAGCATCTTGGCGTCATCAGCAGAACTCCGGACACAACTCCAGAACGGTGCACTCATTGCGGACGCTCTTGCAGGATTTGCCGCAACTCTTGACGACGAAACGCAACATCGACTTTCTGCACTCGTCACGGCCTATCGAAGCGGTTCACCGATTACCACATGCATCGATGAATTCATCCGGATCTCCGACGACGAACGTCATGAGCAAGGACTCACCTACGCCAAAGGGCTGATGGTTCGACTCGCCGGACCGCTCGTGCTGTTCATTTTGCCGTCCTTCATCACGCTCGCTCTTCTACCGCCCGTGGCCAGTTCGCTGGTCGGCGTCGCCGGTGAGCCATTCACAACGAACTGAAAGCAACTAGATATGGAACATCCGGACAGTGGGCAGGCGACAACGGAGTACGCCCTCGTGCTGCTCGCCGCTGCGTTTATCGGACTGCTCGTCATCGGCTGGGCGACCAGCGGATCAGGCGAAGAACTCATCAATCGGCTCTTCAGCCGAGTCATCCGAGCGGTCGTTGAGCAAACCTGATCACGGCCAGTCGACCGTCGAGTTCGCGCTCGGCATTGCGATGTTGTCCGTCATCATCGTGCTCACCATCAATGCGTTTGCGCTCGTCCAACGTCAACTCGATGTCGACCTCGTTGCGCGCGAGGCGGCATTCGCGGCGAGCCGATCCGCCAATCCGGAGCGCGCAGCGATCGGAGTTGTTGAGACCCTCGATCCAGGGGCGGTTGACGTCATCGTCGATGGCATCTTTGTCACGGTGCGCGTCACCCGGCATGTCATGGGGCCGCTCGCTGCTACCGGTTTCGACACGGTCACCGGCAGCGTCACTGTGGCGGTAGAGCCGCCCTAAGTAGCCTGCCGTCAATGATTTGGCACCTCGCTCTTCCCGAAGACTGGTTGGCGCAAGCACCGACCGGGTCATACCGAGTGAGCACCCGCGGAATGTCCCTCGACGAGGTGGGTTTCATTCACTGCTCTCGAAGCAACCAAATCGAAGGGGTCGCGCAACTTTTCTATAGCGACCTCGACGAACTGCTCATGCTCGAGATCGATGAAGCGGCAATCGAATCATCAATCATCGATGAGCCGCCGGCACCGGGGGTCGACGAACTGTTCCCGCACATCTACGGACCAATTCCGACGACCGCGGTTGTCAACGTACGGCAATGGCGCCGCACATCAGGTGTGTGGGAGCTCCCGGATCAGGGTCCTGAAAACACGCCGGTGCTGTCACCGTCGCGCTGAGCGTAGAACGTCTCCTTCGGGTTGTAGTCCCGTGCAGCCTCTTCCATCGACGCGATCTCGGCGCGCCCGACGACGAACCAGTGCACTTCGTCCGGGCCGTCCGCAAGGCGCAACGTGCGCTGGCTCGCATACATGCGTGCGAGTGGGGTCCACTGGGAGACACCGATCGCTCCGTGCATTTGCATGGCTTCGTCAACGATCTGACAGGTACGAATTGGCACCATGGCCTTAATTGCCGACACCCAGACGCGTGCTTCAGCGTTCCCAAGCACATCCATTGCCCGGGCTGCCGTCAACACCATGCGTCGCATGCCTTCAATTTCAATGCGGGCCTTGGCGATGACCTCAGGATTCTTGCCAAGGTTCGCAATGCGCTTGCCGAATGCCTCACGGGTAAGCCCACGCTTCACCATGAGCTCGAGCGCCTTTTCAGCGGCACCCACCGAACGCATTGCGTGGTGAATTCGGCCAGGTCCGAGACGCAACTGCGAAATTTCGAATCCCTTACCCTCGCCCCACAACATGTTCGAGGCCGGCACGCGCACATTGTTGAATCGAATGTGCATGTGACCGTGTGGCGCATCGTCCTCACCGAAAACGTGCATCGAACCGCGAATTTCAACACCTGGAGTGTCCCGCGGCACGAGAATCTGTGACTGACGTCGGTACGCCGGCCCGTCGGGATCGGTCTGCACCATGACGATCATGATCTTGCATCGCGGGTCGCCCGCACCCGACGACCAGTACTTCTCACCGGTGATGACATATTCATCGCCGTCACGAACTGCACGACAGGCGAGTTGCTTCGCATCCGATGACGCCACGTCGGGTTCCGTCATGATGTACGCCGACCGAATTTCACCATTCAGCAACGGCTTCAACCACTGCTCTTTCTGCTCGGGCGTACCAACACGCTCCAGCACTTCCATGTTGCCAGTGTCGGGCGCCGAACAGTTCAGACACTCTGAGGCGATCGGGTTCTTGCCAAGTTCGACAGCGATATAGGCGTAATCGAGGTTCGACAGCCCTTCACCTGTCTCAGCATCCGGCAAGAAGAAGTTCCACAACCCTTGCTCTTTCGCCTTCGCCTTGATCGAATCGAGCAGTTCCAACTGTCCATCGCCATACCCCCAGTGATCTTCACGGTTCTGGCCGAGGCGGAAGAATTCGGCAGTCTTCGGCTCAATTTCTTCTGCAATGAACTTCTTGACCTTGTCGAACAACGGGCGGACCTGATCCGACATCCGCAGGTCATACATCTCTGGGGTTGATGGCAATGCAGTCATACAACCGACAGTAGCGAGGTGAACTGGGTCACTCCCTATCGGAATCGTCAGGTGCGGGACGTCCACCACGTCGTCGATCGGAGAGTCGTTCGCGCCGCTCCTGTTCGGCTTCGAGAGCGGCTTCCTCGGCGACAAGACGCTCAAGGCTCGTAAATCGAGCACCATCGAGCGTTCCATTATCGACTGCAGCACGAACGGCACACCCGGGCTCTTGGTCATGTTTGCAATCACGAAATCGACAATCGTCCATCAGGTCGAACACATCGCGAAAGGCGCGTTCGATGCCGCGTCCCGACAACCACAGGCTCACAGCACGAAAACCGGGAGTGTCGATCAGCCAACCGCCTCCCGGAACTTCAAGCAGCTGTGTTGCGACGGTTGTGTGACGACCGCGTTGGTCGTTTTCTCGCACCGACGAAGTTGCCATTTCTTCACGACCGAGCAACGAATTGACGAGTGTCGATTTGCCCACGCCGGACGCACCGAGAAACGCAAGCGTCCGACCCGAGGAAGCCATCGCCCTAAAGGTGTCAACACCGTCACCGGTTAATCCGCTCGCAACGTGTACCTCGACACCAGCCGCGACTGCAGCGAGTTCTCGAACCGTGCCTTCGATGTCGATCGCCGCATCTGATTTCGTAAGGGCGATCACGGGTTGCGCACCTGAGTCGAAAGCAAGAACGAGTTCGCGTTCGAGACGACGTTGGTTTGGAGGTGCAGTCAACGCATGCACGAGGACGACAACATCAATGTTTGCGGCGAGCACATCCGCTTCGGCTCGGTCACCTTCATACGAGGCACGCCGCACAAACGCTGACTTGCGCTCAAGCACATACGCGACGCGCTCCGCCTCATCATCAACGATGACCCAGTCACCAACGGCAACATCGGCACCGATATTTCGAACACGAAGCGGCGAGCGATCATCAGCGCTTCGCATGACGGTGCTCCACCCTCGATCAACACGCGACACTCGACCTGGAGTCTCATGCGCTACCGGGCAACCGATGGCCTGCCAGGCGGCATCAAAGTGCTCACCCCAGCCCAGTTCGGTGTTCGGCGTCATGCGCGCACGGTAACGCGATTAGAGAGTTCCCGCGCGTAAACGTTGACGTACCTCAACGGCGCGCGCTCGCACTTCGTCAAGGTCGGCGAGCCGATCGAGATTTGCGTACATACGAGCCATGCGGTGGTTCGGTCGCAAGGACTCACGATTTCGGTCGAGGAAATCCCAATACAGCGTCGTAAACGGGCAAGCGTGCTCGCCCACCCGTTCCTTCTTGTCGAAGACACACGAACCGCAGAAGTTCGTCATCTTTGATAGGTAGTTACCTCCTGAGACGTACGGCTTCGTGCTCATCCGTCCACCGTCCGCATACATGCCCATTCCAAGAATGTTTGGCGCCATCACCCATTCGGCTCCGTCAACAAACGACGCCCACATCCACCGCAACATTGAGTGAGGTCTCACACCAGCGAGCGTCGCAAGATTCGCAAGCACCATCAATCGTGGAATGTGATGTGTCCACCCATCCTCATCAACCCAGCGTGCGACATGTGCCACGCAGTTCATGTCAGTCGGTTCACCGAGAAACGATGGTGGTACCGGAGCGTCATCATCAAAGACATTCGAGTCGAGATAGTCCTCGCCAAACCACCAGTACAGCCCATAGACGAACTCGCGCCACCCGATGATCTGCCGAATAAATCCCTCGAGAGAGTTCAACGGAACGTCGCCTGCACGTTCAAGCACCCTCGCAACAACCTCTTTCGGATGAATCAAACCGAGGTTGAGGTACGGGCTCAGGATCGAGTGGTTGAGAAATCGCTCCTCGGCGATGATCGCGTCTTCATACGGTCCGAAACCAGCCAGCGACGTATCAATGAAGTGATCGAGCCGCTTGAGAACGCCCGCTCGATCCGCAGCCCACAGCCCCTTTGATGGAGCTCCAACGCATCGAAGACCTTCGACGGATGAGAGCAACTCATCGACCCATTCATCGACCTCATCAGGAATCTCAAATGCAACGTCTGGCCACTGAACCTCGTGCTTTGGCGGGGGAAGCCGGTTTTCGTCATCGAAGTTCCACCGACCCCCAACCGGTTCGCCATCACCGTCGATGAGCACGTTGAGTCGTCGACGTTGCCACCGATAGAAGTCCTCCATGAGCAACGAACCATCGCGGCGCACGTGTCCGTCGGCCCAGTCAGCGAATTCGTGGCGACTGCAGAGAAACTGATCCCCTGGCACGACGTCTAGCGGCAGTTCGGCTGACAGCCGATCGAGTAGCGCAGCGCCAGCACGATTCATCGGTTCCATCACACGAAGCTGATCGGGACGACGCTCATCGAAGTGTGCCCGAACACCCTCCGACATCGTTTCCGTAACACGCCAGTCGACAGCGAACCCTTCGGCCTCCAGCTCATTCGCGAAGCGTCGCATTGCCGAAAGAATGAGATGAAGGCGTTGACGATGCCAGGGTGCGCTCCTCAATTTTGATCGAGAAACCACAAACAGGACCTCGGTGTCTGCCGGATCAGCACCTCGGAGATGGTTGAGATCTCGATGCAACTGATCGCCTAAAACCCAGACGGTCCGTGCACTTCGCGACGTCATACGGCAACACTATGTACCGTTCCGGTTGCCTGCACCGCTGTGCTCAGGCACACTCACCACAGTCATGGCTACGAGAAGCTCATCCTCCGGCACTAGCACCGGCCGACCACTCGTCATCGTCGAGTCGCCTGCGAAGGCGAAGACGATCGCGAAATTTCTTGGCGCGGAGTTCGACGTTCGTGCCTCGGTTGGTCACGTTGCTGACCTGCCATCTAAGGGCCTCGCAGTCGATGTCGACAACGGATTCGCTCCGACGTACGAACTCACCGACCGCGGGCGACAGGTCGTCAAAGAGCTAAAAGCAGCCCTCAAAGACGCCTCCGAGTTATATCTCGCCACCGACGAAGACCGCGAGGGCGAAGCGATCTCATGGCACCTGCTGCAGCACCTCAAGCCAAAGGTGCCGGTTAAGCGAATGGTCTTTCACGAGATCACTCGAAGCGCGATCGATCATGCGGTCGACAATCCACGAGAGATCGATAACGGTCTCGTCGATGCCGCTGAAACCCGCCGAATCCTCGACCGCTTGTACGGCTACGAAGTGTCACCGATCTTGTGGCGAAAGGTCAACCGCGGGCTTTCTGCTGGTCGAGTGCAAAGTCCATCGATCCGGCTCATCGTCGAACGTGAGCGTGAGCGAATTGCATTTGTTGCCGCTGGGTACTGGTCGATCGATCTCAATGCTGCAACCGCGCCCGCATTCACGGCTCGGCTCGTCGCGCTGAACGGAACACGTGTCGCAACAGGCAAGGACTTTGGTTCCGACGGTCGCCCGAGCGACAAGGTTGTCGCCCTCACGCAGACCCACGCCTCGCAGTTAACCGACGGGCTCCGCGACGCGAAGGTCGCAGTTCGCAGCATCGACACGAAGCCGTACCGGTCGTCGCCAAAGGCACCGTTCATGACGTCAACGCTGCAGCAAGAGGGAGGCCGACGGCTACGTCTGTCGTCATCCCAAGTCATGCGAGTCGCCCAAGGGCTGTACGAACGAGGCTTCATTACCTACATGCGCACCGACAACGTCGTGCTCTCCGACGAAGCGCTCGGTGAAGCCCGGAACATCATTCGGGCGACCTATGGCGAGGCGTTCCTCTCTGAAAAGCCTCGACGACATGTATCGAAGTCGAAGAATGCGCAGGAGGCGCATGAAGCCATCCGACCAACAACGCCGATGCGCAGTCCAAAAGAGGTTGCTGCGGAACTCGACCGACAAGAACTTGCGCTCTACACACTGATTTGGCAACGAACCCTCGCCTCTCAAATGGCAGACGCTCGCGGCACGACGCTCAGTCTGAAACTCGGAGCGCTCTCGAGTTTCGAATCGACAGATTGCGAATTCTCGGCGAGTGGAACCACCATTGAATTTGAGGGGCACCGTGCCGTGCTCACCGATATTTCATCAACTGATGACGAACCCGATGAGCATGAAGAATTGCTTCCATCGCTCGCCGTTGGCGACGACGTGCCCGTCGAAACGTTCATCCCCGAGGGTCACGAAACCACTCCTCCCGCCCGGTTCACAGAGGCAAGCCTTGTCAAACGGCTCGAAGAACTCGGCATCGGTCGACCGTCGACCTGGGCATCGATTATCCAAACGATTCAAGATCGCGGCTACGTCTGGAAAAAAGGACAGGCACTCGTACCGACGTGGACGGCGTTCGCAGTCGTTGGGCTACTCGAAGATCACTTTGATGATCTCGTCGACTATGCGCTTACCGCAAAGATCGAAGAGGACCTCGATGAGATTGCAGGCGGCCGTCGAGAGAAGGCCGACTGGCTGGCTCGCTTTTACTTCGGTGACGACGCCCTGCCTGGTCTGAAGCGGCTCGTCGAAGACAACCTCGACCAAATCGATGCGGCAAGTATCAACTCGTTCCCCATCGGTCTCGATGACGATGGTAATGAAATTGTTGCGAAACCCGGAAAATACGGGCCCTACATCAAGCGTGGTGACGATACGGCGAGTATCCCCGACAGCCTGGCGCCCGATGAGCTCACCATTCAGGAAGCGCTGCGACTTCTGTCGCTCCCGAAGAGCGACGAGCCCATCGGCCACATCGATGGGCTGCCGGTGTTCGCAAAGAACGGTCGTTATGGTCCTTACGTCCAGTGGGGAACCCCAGAGCAATTACCGCCCGGGCTCGACAAGCCGAAGATGTCAAGTTTGTTCTCCACAATGAGTCTCGAACACCTCACTGTTGACGAAGCGTCAGAGTTGCTGCAGCTCCCCCGAGAACTTGGAACCGACCCATCCGATGGCGAGGTCATCACCGCCGCCAATGGTCGTTACGGGCCGTACGTCGTCAAAGGAAAAGACTTCCGGACAATCGACTCCGAGGAGCAGTTGCTGAGGATCACCCTCGAAGACGCGATTCGAATCTTCGAACTACCAAAAGTGTTCCGTCGCGGTGGCGCGAAAAACATGGCAGCCGCCGGACCATTGCGAGAGTTTGGTGACGATCCGATATCGGGCCGAAAGGTGGTCGCAAAAGAGGGTCGATTCGGGGTTTACGTCACCGATGGTGAGACGAATGCGTCAATCGGAAAAGGTGACCGCATCGAGGAACTCCTGCCAGAGCGTGCCTTCGAACTACTTGCAATTCGTCGCGAACAGGGGCCATCGACCAAACGACGCCCTGCCAAAAAAGTGGCTGCGAAAAAATCTGTCGCCAAGAAATCCACTCGGTCCTCCACAAAAAAGAAATGACCGGCGCCGTCTACATCGTCTTTGAAGGTCCCGAAGGTTGCGGGAAAAGCACGCAGGCGCGCCTGCTCGCCGAGAGCATCGATGCGGTGCTCACCCGTGAAACTGGCGGCACGCAGATCGGAGCACGGCTGCGCGAGATCCTCCACGATGTCGACGTCAACGATCTCGACGATCACGCAGAGACGCTCATCGTTGCCGCCGATCGTGCACAACACCTTGCACAGGTCGTGCGACCAGCGCTCGCAGCGGGACGGCATGTGGTGAGCGACCGTTCGGTGTATTCGACACTCGCCTATCAGGGCTACGGCAGAGGGCTGCCCGTTGACGAGGTTCGACAAGTTAATGAATGGGCAATCCGGGATACTTGGCCAGATCTCGTCATTTTGCTCGAGACCAATGAGTCCGAACTTGCCGAACGAATGAGTGAACGCGAACTCGACAGATTCGAACGCGCCGGCGTCGAATTTCATCAACGAGTACGCGCCGGCTTCGCCGAAATGGCTGCTGCCGACCCCCAACGATGGATTGTCGTCGATGCATCTCGTGAGAAAGAGACGACGGCCACCACCATTCGAAACGCCGTACGCGATCGACTGGGTATCTGATGTCATCAATATGGGACGGTGTTGTCGGTCAAGACTCCACCGTCAGGCAGTTGCGACAGTCCCTGCAACAACCGGTGCACGCGTATCTTTTCGTCGGCCCGCACGGTTCCACAAAGGAATACGCTGCCCGCGCCGCAGCCGCCTTCATGATTTCTGGGTCCGAGGATGCGGAAGCACGAGATGCGCGACTCGTGCTCAACGGCGAGCATCCCGACTGCCGAGAAGTTGAACGCGAAGGGGCGTCGATCAGCGTTGAACAATCTCAATGGATCGTCGAGCATGCATGGCTCAGCCCCACCGAAGGTGACCTCAATGTGCTCATCCTGCACGACTTTCACCTTGTCGCCGAGATTGCCGCTGCGAAGTTGCTGAAAACGATTGAAGAGCCGCCCGCATCGACTCGATTCATCATCTGCGCAGAGTCGGTGCCGAGCGGGCTCATCACCATTGCGTCGCGGTGCGTTCGAATCGACTTTCACGCAATTTCAGATGATCTCGTCTGCGAGCGACTTCAACTTGAAGGCATCGATCCCGAGATTGCACAACTCGCGGCAACTGGGGCATTTGGTGATCTCGATCGCGCCCGTCTCGTTGCCACCGACCCGGCGCTCTCACAACGACGCACTGCATTCGCGAATGCGGTGCACGACCTCGATGGCTCAGGGCACGCAGCGCTCTCTCTCGTGCGCCGATTGGAGTCGCTCATCGACGCGGCGGCCGAACCCCTCAAAAGCCGGCACGCCGAGGAGGCAGCGCTACTACAAGAGCGAATCGACTCGTTCGGCAGTCGAGGTAGCGGAAAAAAGCAACTTGAAGATCGACATAAACGCGAGTTGCGTCGATTCGTCACCGACGAGTTGCGTGCCGGGTTGGCGATGTTGAGTGCGAGTTATCGGGACGCGCTTGTCGACGAGCGGCTCACTCCAGACGAAGCCGCTCGCGCCGTCACTGCCATTAGCAACACTGCGTCGGCACTTGGTCGCAATGCGAATTCGACGCTGGCACTCGAACGGCTCTTCTGGTCGTTGCCCCTGTTCCGGTCGTAGGCGAGGTTTGCGGGTCGTCGGTGTGGTCACGGCCGCCTGCTCGGTAGGCTCCCCGCCGTTGCCTGGGTAGCTCAGTCGGTAGAGCAACGCACTCGTAATGCGTAGGTCGTGAGTTCGATTCTCATCCCAGGCTCTCATCACATCGTTGCTGTCGAGGTGTAACGAATGACGCGACATTCCCATCACAACGCGCCACGAGATGCGTGCAGACGTTCACCCGGTCAGCAAGGATTGTTGCGTGGGTGAGGTAAACAACTACCAGTCAACTCGACTCGGTGAGGTTCGCGAGCGAGCGCTCGTCTGGGCACGAGTGCTCGAGTACTTGTCACCCTGGATTGATTCGAATGCTCCCGTCGTGGAAATTGGTTCGGGTACCGGCGACATCATCGGACAGGTCAACGCGTCCGAACGGATTGCAATCGACTCAGACCCTCAGGCCGCGTCGCTGCACCTTCAAGGGGTTCGCGGTGAACTCGCCGATGCACGAAACATGCCGATGTTGTCGGACGCGTCCATCGGCACAGTGATCGCAAGCAATGTCATTGAGCACTTGAGTGCCGATGATGCAGTCACCTGCATCAATGAGTGCGCCCGCGTCACGCGATCAGGCGGACATCTCGTCATCATTCAGCCGAACTTCCGCCTCTGCGCTGACCACTACTTCGATGACTACACACATCGATCAGTCTTCACCGAGGTGTCAATGTCAGATCTTCTCACGGTGTCGGGATTCGATGTTGTCCGGTGCGAACCACGATTTCTTCCCCTAACGCTGAAATCTCGGCTGCGCCATGGGTACCGCTTCGTTCCGATGTACCTGCGGAGCCCGTTCCGACCGCTTGCGGGTCAAATGCTCGTCATTGGCCGGCGTCGATAGTCGCGCCAGTACGCGGCAAGAAAATTCGCCAGTCGTTGAGATCAACCACCTCATAGTTGTCTCGAGGCATCCGCAGCAACGCCTCCGGTGGCTCACCCAAAAACACGAGCGCAAGTTGCTCTGGAGGAGCCGACTCAACGAGACGTTGCGTGTCTGCGAGCAACACCGTGCTTGGATGTCCCGAAACCGCTACTCGAATGCGTTGTTGTGAGATGTACTCGGCTGGAAGTACCGCCCAGTAGTAACCGGCAAGTCGATCAAAGCCCGCTGACTCGACAATGGTGACAAGTTCCTTCGCCTGCGCAGTCGGTTCGTTGACGTCATAGTTGATGCCTCGGAACGACCATGGAAGCACGACGGTCACCATCCACAACACCAACACGATGAGGCCACGGGTGGTAAATCGATGTGTGGCGCGCTGTCGACTTGCTGCACCGACCGCGAGGGCAACAGGCACAACAAACACGATGCCGTAACGTCCGTCATCGGTGAAACTTGCGTTGTTCAATAACGCCATGAGCGGCAAGCCTGCAACGAGCGGAGCGACAACGATGGCCGCAACCGGTCGATCGATCGCAACGAGTGTGCGCACACCGAACACGACAATTCCAAGCGCAACGAGCAAACACAGCGCACCGAGGGCTCCCGAAAAGATCCACACATTTCCGTAGGTACGCATGCCGAAGATTCGCGGGACAAGTTCGGTGAGGAGACCAACGAAACGCGCCGTCACAGACTCTGCGGAATCGGTTGGCTGCTCAAACGACGGCCAC
>JALRBS010000071.1 GCA_023262325.1 Ilumatobacteraceae bacterium
TGAAACGAGGATGCGCGTACGTCGATGATGCGATCGCCGACGACATTGGCGACCTCGCCCTCGATACGTGGTCGATCACCTCCGGATGCGATCTCGACGTGACGCGTGCTGAGCGACAGTGGCAGCGTGAGCCCGTCATTGACAACAGCATCGAGAAGTGCTGTGAGCTCACCGACCGCTTCCTCGATAACCAAATCGCCGAAGGCACCAGGCGGCAGCGCGCCCGACGCCCGAAGAAAGCTCATCCATTGCTCAGCAGGAACTCCTTGGAGCCCAGCATGCAGAAGTTGATCGCGCAGATTGAATTTCTCGAGCGGGTCGAGCACCAACGGAATCGTGTGGTCAAACTCATCTTCGTTGTGGTCGGAAACGACTACGCCGAGCCGATCTTCACAGAACACGCGAACCGGTGCGATGAGCGATCGACGAAGGTCTCGACAACTCACTTCCCGTTCAGGTGTCGACACCTCGAGCACTGGGATCGCCTTCTCATTCGTCCGCCGGTCTCGGCGAGCCTTGGCGGCATCGGCAGCCGCACGATCGTGACTCCAGGGCTGGGAACTGACGAGTGGCTGAGGTTCGAATGAGTCCTCTGACCAGGCCTGTCGCGGGTGATCGATCGACGTGAATTGGCCGATGACGGTCTCGCGAATGGCATCGATGAGTTCGCTCAGCGCCACTGCCGGTGAGACTTCGGCTCGCGACCGAACGTCGAAGCCCGTGGAGCACAAGATGAGGTGATCTTCAGCAGCCAACACTGCATCAAGAATCTGCGATCGATATTCACTGCGGTCGTCGCGGTCGCCAACGCACGGGTCACTCAAGATGAGGTCATCGGGATTACTGAATCCACTTGGCTCACTATCGAGGTCCATTCCGAGCAGACATACCACTCGAGCCGGCACCCCGCGCAGTGCCGTGAGCGAGGAGAGTGTGATCTTGCCAGTATCGAAGCGCGGTCGACCGGTGCCTCGAGACAGGGCTCCACGCAACATCGAGCTGATATCAGCGGGATCGATTGGAACGTTCAGGCGACATTCGCGACTATGCGATACCGCGGCAATTGTGTCATCGACAAGTCGATCGAGTGAACGCCACAAAAACGACTGGTCATCGTCAACCTTCACAAGTTGGCGAACTGAATGTCGGAATCGTTCCACCCATTCATCGACATCACATGGTTTCGACAGCGCCTCCTGCGCTTGACGTAACTCGTTGACGAAGCCGACCATTGCCCCGACGCCGACCAAGTCATCGAATGCAACCGCGTCGACAGGAGCAATATCGCCAAAGGTCAATTCGGGCCCGGTACCTCCGGTCAACGCTGCCGCAAGAATTCGATCGAGGGCATCAAGCGCGGTGTACACGCCAAGTGGTGGAAGCCCTACCGAGAGTTGATCGTCGACGTCGAGGCCCCACCGCATGTGCGCGCGCCGCAGTTGTTGTGTGAGGCGATCGATGTCGTCGGGAGACAGCCCGAAACGACTCGCAACAACGGGAAGTGCAAGGAAGGCACACACGTCCTGCGATCGAAATCTCCCGTCGAGTAAGTCAAGGAACGCGAGAGCGGCCGAGGCAACCGGGTTTTCGGAACCGAGCGAACGGTCTGCGACCTGAACCGGTAGCGCGGGTAGGCCGTGTGCCTCGTCGCCAGCAAACACGGCTTCAACGATGGGCGCAAACTTCTCGACATCTGGCGTGAGGATGAGAACGTCGCGGGGTCTGAGTTCTTGAAACCCTTCAGGCCTTGCAGATGCCGCGGAAAAGAGGTGTAACAGGTGGTCCCGCAGCGCCTCCACTTGACGGGTCGCACCAAATGTGCGGTGCCAGACAATCGAGCCATCATTCGGCGCAACTTCCGACTCGTCGACATCGCCGACAATGCCATGTTGTAGGCACGCGAGCAGTGTGTGACGGTCATGGTCATGACTTGTTGGGGGATGCACGTCTGCGTGAGCATTTGTCGCGGCATCAAGAAGAAGCAGGTGCCCCTCCTCTGACGAACGTGCCCAAGCCCGATTAAGCCGATTGCGCGCGATACCGATTGGTGTCTGTTCGCGAGCGACCGGATGTCGAAGTGGCTCGGTCGAGTTCATGTGGAGCTGTTCCCAGCGAGCGGTTGACGCCACCGGAGCGAAAAAGGCAACGTCGACGTGTTTCGACAACGCAGTGAGCACCTCAAGATGGGTGAGCGGCATTGACGTGATTCCAAACACCGACACGCGAGCCGGCATGACGACATCAGCTGCCGGGCCGTGGTCCCGCAACTGTTCGATCGAAGTTTTCGTCAGTTCGGCGTCGTTATCCGCGCCGAGACGATGCTCGATGGTTCGCCAGAGTTCGGGCTGCCATCGCTGGTGCTCGACAAGGTCGACAAAGGTTCCTGTGACATCTCGACCAGCACTCCAGCCGCGCACCATGTTCGGCCGATAGAGCGTGTAGCGGTCAAAGAGGTCTGCGATCGCTCGAGCTCGAAGTGGATCAGCCTGACCCGTTTGTGCGAGAACTCCGTGAATGATCCATGTCAACGGGTCAACATGCCACCGACCTCGACCTGCATCGTCGCCGAGTACATCCTTTACAAGTTGGGCAGGAAAGATAAACCTGATGTTGGCGGTAATTCCTAGTCGGTTCGCAAGTTGCTGCGTCAACCAGCTTCGAACGCCCTCGCCCGAGATGACAACGGTTTCAGCCGCGAATGGGTCTGAAGGCGTGGCCTGTAATCGAGTGACGAATGGATCAACAAGTGCATCGAGCCCCCGTTCGATGTGCAGTTGAAGACCCATCACCTCGATCGTACGCGTCGGGTGTCACACAGGCGGAAAGGTTGTCGAGTAGACGTCTACTGGCAGTGGAGACTGTCGACGTCATCATGACAAATGCGTTGGGCCGGGTGACTTCGTCACCCGGCCCAATCAACTCGAATGCTGCTGAGTTAACTCGAGAAATAACCGGAGATGTCAGCCAACATGTGTGCTTTACCTTTCACAAAGAAACACACCGTGCCATCAGCAGACACCGGAGCAATCACCGCATTCGGCACCGTCTGATTCGCAACAAAATTCAGGTTCGACGCGTCAGGACGAGGCGACGCATCACACGGATACACCGTCACATACCCCGACGACTCCGTCTGCGTCACCGTCACATTCAACGCAACCGCCGCAACATCGGAAGGCACACCAGCAACATCGGTCACCTTCAACACATGAGGCGCAGCCGTCAACGAACCATCACCAACCTTGGAACCACCACGCGTATTCACCACACGCACCGGCGTCAACGCCGAAAACCCAGACGAGACATAACCCGAAATGCCGCGTTCATGCCCATGATGTGTCAACGGTTTTTGATGAAGATGATATTGCAGTAAGAGCAGGTCATCATTGTTGTCAGATTCTTCATAAGAAGATGAAAATAGGATCATCCCTTAGAATGTCTTTTGGTGTTTATAA